>CAZVYS010000017.1:0-18780 GCA_964630755.1 uncultured Pseudomonadales bacterium
CAGCGCTTCATCAATCTTAGTCTGAGTCTCATCAGTTTTTGTGTCATCAATAGGATTATTTTGGGAGGCCTGATCATCCATAAATATAGTTATACCTTATTTTTTACTACCATTCCACCAATTAATAAACCTAATCCAGATAGCAGCATTAGTAACGTTATTTCAAATGTTCCTGGCTCAGGCACTCCTGAGTCGGTTGATGGCTGTTCAGTTCTGCCAGAATCTGTTACTTCGTTAGCTGACTCGCCAGACGGCGTGGCAGTTATCGCCGGCGTAGTATCATCATCTCCAGTCGCTGCAATCACAAATGCTCGCGACAATGACTGCTCAACCCCTTCACTATCAATATAGTTAACCGTTACTGTGTGCTCACCAGCCTCTAAGCCATTTGGTGGAGTAAACTCCCAAGCGCCTTCATCATCTACTGTGGCCGAACCAGTATACTCATTCTCAGAATTAATAGTCACCGACAGCACTGTTCCCGGTGGCCCAGTACCAATAAAAGCTGGCTGGGTAGCATTAATTACCTCGCCACTAAAACTTGGATTATCTAAAGTTACTTCTCCGGATTGAGTCGCTTCACCACTTCCGCTAGCCACGGGCTCTAATGAAAAACCACTGGTATTAGCACCATCCAATGAATTATCAACTATTGGTGGCGTATTTGATGAACCAGTTGCTCTAAAATCATGAGATTGCCCCAAAGTAATATCTGGCACTGGGCTGTCATTAGCTGTTGTTGTTGAAGCTGGTGCTACACCAAGGCTTCCACCTTGAACCATTAAGCTCACAATTGTCGCTTGAGCATCATAGCTTAAATAACTTCCTAGGTCAGAACTTCTAGCTGTTGATAAACTCAAAGCCCAGTTTCCATTAGCTTTTGCTAAAGCCGACAACGGAGCTGCGTTAGCCACATTCAGATACACCACTACTCCCTCAGCCCCAGTGCCTGTTGGAGTTAATATTGTTCCGTAAACCGGATCAGCTGCCGGCGAACTTCCTAGGCTAGTTCCAGTTGATATCTCAAATGCCTTACCATTGTTATCAAACTGTTTCCCTCCAGAATCTATCTTAAAATAGTATTTTGAGCTAGGGGTTAAGTTCTTGGTTGTCACATGATGAATCTCAAATACTCCCGCCTCTCCAGACAATTGATCTCTATCATCCATGGCTGTTTGTTTAAGTGAACTGGCCTCAATGCCGTATTTAATTAATCCTGTCGATGGGCCATCTGTTATCCACGAAACACTAAAGCCCGAGTCAGTTATATTAGTAATCTTTACTTGTTTTGGGGTTAGGCTTGTTTTAGCTTGAGGAGCAACCGAAGTCTTGGTCTTAACTAAATAAATTCCCACTCCAATCGCAAGAAAGATTATTAACAAGCCTAAAGCTGTTGGAAACTGAAATCTTGATTGTTTAAGTTTACTCATTGTTAAGTTCGCTGCTCGGAGAAGCTATCTGGCCGCTTGGGGATGCTAATCCTCCGCTTTGAGTCGCTTCTAGCTCTGGCAATACCAAAACCTCCGGCAGTTGCGGTTTTAAATTGTTCCAGTTGACAGCTTCAATTTGCTGCCGACCTTTTATCTTCTTCATTGTGTCAAGGTCAATACTTGCCGTCAAGGGCTTAATTTGTTTTTTTAACCTTGGCTCTATCTTGCTTTTTGAAAAAGATCGATAAGTTGCCATTCCAATCCAAATAATCACCGTTATTATCGACACTATCGATAAACGAAACAAATCACGCCTTAATCGTTTTTCGTAAAGTTTAGATATCATAAGCCTAAATCAGTTGCGATCGGTAGGTAACTAGCCGATAACTTAATAGTTGCCGAAATAGCCTCTTCACCTCTTTTTAACTTTTTACTATTAATCGTTACATCAGAGATAGTAATTAATCTATCAACTTGAGCCAAAGATTTAATAAATTCTTTAATATTTGGATAAGAACCAACAATCGACAACTCAACTTCAATCGCCTGCTTTTCTTTGACGCTTTCTGTAGTAACTAGCGGAAATTCATTAAAGCCTCCATTGACTAGCTGCACTCCACGATTGAGCGCTAGCCATTCTAGTTGCCATGCCAATCTTTCAAAGCTTGCCTCTTCTGGTAGTATTTTGTTAACTAACTTTAAATTATTATCTTCTTGTTCAAAAATTTCTTCAGCTTTTTGCAAGGCTTTAATTTTTTGATTTAGTTTTTGATTCACCAGCTCAGCATCTTCGATCTCTCTTCTAAGATTTGCAATAGTTTGGAAAGTAGGCATAATAGCAAAAATTCCAAAAAAGGCCACTGTAAAAATTGTTAAACTAATTAAACCTGAAACTTTGCTGCTAGGTTTTTTTGACAACTGCCTTAGTCTTTTTACTTGATTCAAGTAATCTTTTTTTAAACTCGGTCTATTTACTTTTTGTAAAATATCCATACTTTTATTTTATTTTTTCAACTGAACTGCTTGGTAAATTTAAACTCATCCTAAATTCAATTGCCTGACTTTTATCACTAGCACTACTAACACTATCTAAGATTACCTCTTCAAATTTTTCGTCAAGTTGAGCTTTATAAAGCAGGGTGGCCAAGCCCACTTCCGATAAAATTTCGCCTTCAAGAGACACTCCGGCTTCTCTAATAGTAATCGATTTATAAGCAGTATCAACTGGTGTCATCAAGCTAATCTTAGTTAAAATCTCATCAACATTTATTGAATTCTCCTCCTCTTCTTTAACTATTTTTAGCTGGAGTTGAAGCTTTCTAAATTTTTCTTCAAAATTTTCGTAAGACTGCACTGCTGCCTGCTGCAACTTCATCTCTTCGTTTAAATCTGTTAGTTTTCTATCCAAGGAAAATCGATACAAAAAAGCCGAGATCACCACTAGCTCTGTAAACACGACTACGTAGCGACCCACATTCAACGCCCACTTTAAAAGTTTCCCCACTGCTCCAGATTCCCACCTATCTTTTGGAAGTAAATTAATTTGCTTTTCTTGGGCAGTCATTACCTAAGATTATACCTTACTCTTAAACTTAGTCGCTAGCCTTGACTTTAATCGAGCCGCCTTGTTTTTATGGATAACTTTTTTCTTAGCCGCCTGGTCTAAGGCTTTATAGGCCGCTTGCAAAGCTTTTTTAGTCTTTTTTCCACTCGCAGTTTTTAAAGCTTCTTTAAGCCTGTTGCGATACACCCGATTTACTTTTGTTCGGCGTTTATCTACTTTTAATTTTTTCTTAGCTGATTTAATAATTGGCATGATGCGCATCATACCATTTTGGTTGTTTGTCTATCAAGCCCCATGCTATACTCCGAGTCAGTCTTATGGTCAGCCGTTTCTTAAAAAATAGCCAGCAGTTTTTAACCAGGAAGCAAAGCAGTATTTTGTCTGCCGCCAGTGTTTTAATGATCGCTGTTTTTTTCTCCCGTCTATTGGGATTGCTTCGCGATCGTTTTTTAGCTGGCGCTTTTTTTAACCCAAATACTGCCTGGCAACTAGATGTTTACTTTGCGGCTTTTCGTCTTCCTGACACAATCTTTCAATTATTAGTTGTCGGGGCTCTTTCAGCTGCTTTTATTCCAGTTTTTAGCGAAGCTTTAGTAAAAAATAAAAAACAAGCTTGGCAGACCGCCTCAACGGTTATTACAATCGGCTTTGTTCTTTTTCTTGTCATGGGTTTTCTTTTAATCTTTTTTGCCCAACCATTAAGCAAATTAATTGCCCCGACCTTCTCTTTAAAAGAGCTAACCTTAATGGTAAAACTAACTCGTTTGCTTATTATTGCTCAAGCCGGTTTTTTGGTTAGCAATTTTGTTACCGGCATTTTACAGTCTTATCAGTTTTTTCTAGTCCCAGCTCTAGCTCCTATTGCTTACAATCTAGGCATCATTTTTGGCATTTTAGTTCTCAGTCCTTTTGTTGGCATCTATGGGCCAGTTTTAGGTGTAATTATCGGTGCTTTTCTGCACTTAGGAGTTCAGCTTCCTTTATTAAAATCACTTGGTTTTAAGTTTAAACTATCATTTGACTTCAAAAACTCTCACGTTAAGCGCATTGGGAAATTAATGTTGCCCCGAACTTTAGCTTTAGCAGTTACCCAAATCGAGCTAACAGTTGCTGTTTTTATCGCCACTTCTTTATCAGCTGGCTCTTTAAGTATTTTTTACTTTGCTCAACATTTAAACGCCCTACCAGTTGGTTTATTTGGTGCCACCATTGGTCAGGCAGCCTTGCCCAGCTTATCGCGAGTTAGTCACCAGTCTCAATCTTTAGATAAATTTAAAACCTTAATAACCTCTTCATTAAACCAAGTTTTTTACTTAAGCTTGCCTGCTAGTATGATCTTGCTTATACTGCGCATTCCCGTAGTTCGTCTGGCTTTCGGCGCTCGCGGTTTTCCTTGGCAAGCCACGCTGCTTACAGGTCAAGTTGTGGCCCTTTTCGCTATCTCGGTTTTTGCCCAGGCTGCAATCCAAATTTTAGTCAGGGGTTTTTATGCTTTAAACAACACTAAAACCCCGTTGTTTCTAGGCGCCTTGAGTGTTACTTTAAACGTAATTTTAAGCTTTACAATGGTTTATAAACTAAGCCTTGGCGTTCGGGGTTTAGCTCTAGCCATATCGTTGGCTAGTTTTTTAAACGCCAGCTTATTATTTTTCTTCCTTAATCGCTTAATTAATGGCTTTTCTATGCCTAGTCTTGTTATTCCGTTTATTAAAATGTCTTTTGCCACTTTAATTACTGGTTTTGCTCTCTGGATACCTCTTCGGTTACTAGATCGCTTTATCCTTAACACCGCCAAAACTATTCAACTAATTATCTTGGTAGCTATTGTTACTATTACTGGTATGTCTGCTTATTTACTCCTTTCAAAAATATTAAAAATTAAAGAATTAAATAGTTTTATTAGGTTATTAAAACGCCTTACTAACTTTAAACATTTCTATTCTCAGTCTAAGTCAGTTCTAGAATCCCCTCTATCATCTTCATGACCACTTCAATTAATCAAATTAGGAATTTTTGCGTCATCAGCCACATTGATCATGGCAAAACCACTCTTACTGATCGACTGCTAGAAGCTACTAACACAGTTTCAAAAAAATCTTTAACCAATCGTTTACTTGATTCAAATCCAATCGAGCAAGAAAGAGGCATTACTATTAAACTAGCCCCTGTCAGGATGACCTATTTATTAGATGGGAAAACATACATCTTAAATTTAATTGACACACCTGGCCACGTTGACTTTTCTTACGAGGTTTCAAGGTCACTAAAAGCTTGCGACGGCGCTATTTTATTAGTTGATGCCACTCAAGGCATTCAAGCTCAAACAATGGCAAATGCCAATAAAGCTCTTGAAGCCGATCTTCAGATTATTCCAGTTATTAATAAAATCGACCATCCAAATGCAGAAATTAAAAAAACTTTATCCGAAATTCAAGACACTTTTGGATTTAATCAGTCAGAAATTATCTCTATTTCAGCTAAAACTGGAGAAAATGTAACGAAGTTAATTAAATTAATTATTACTCAATTACCACCACCAAAAATTAATAATAAGCCATTATTAAAAACTTTAGTTTTTAACTCTTTTTATCATCCCCATAAAGGAGTTATTGCTTATGTCCGCTTAATTCAAGGTAAAATTAAAAGCAACGATAATCTTGTATTAATGTCTAATCTTTCAAGATTCAACGCCGATGAAATCGGCTACTTTCTTCCTCAAATGAAATCAGCTAAAGTGCTTAATCCTGGCGAAGTTGGTTTTATTGCCACTGGCTTAAAGGATATTTCTCTATGCAAGGTAGGGGATACCATCACTACTTATCCACTCAAAAAAAACTCAACACCTTTAACTGGTTTTATAGAACCTCAACCAATGGTTTTTATGGATCTTTATCCAGTTGAAAATCAGGACTTTATTAAGCTAACTAAGGCTTTAGAAAAATTATCCTTAACTGACTCTAGTTTGTCTTATTCTCCAGTTAGCTCTATTGTGCTAGGCAGTGGTTACAAAATTGGTTTTCAGGGTTTACTTCATTCAGACATTGTTCAAGAGAGGCTAGAGCGAGAATTTGGCTTAGATTTAATTGTTACTAGCCCCTCTGTTGAATATAAAATTACTCTTAAAAAAGACAATAAAATTATTTCCATCTTAAGCCCTAGTCAATTCCCTGAGCCTAATTTAATTAATCAAATTAGAGAGCCATACATCAAATTATCAATTTTTTCGCCTTTAAAGTATTTAGGTGGCGTGATGGATTTATGTCAGCGGTCAAGGTCAAAATTTATTGGCCAGGAATTTTTTGGTTCTCAAGTTAAGCTGGTTTATCATCTACCTCTTCAAGAGTTAATTAGTGACTTTTTTGGTTCATTAAAATCTGTTTCTTCAGGCTTTGCTAGTCTAGACTGGCAGTTCTTAGGCTACAAACCAGCCAACATTGTTAAGTTAGAAATTCGTTTAAACCGACAAGCAGTTGAGCCATTATCAGTTTTAGTAGTTAGAGAAAAGGCTCTAGAAATTGCCAAAAACTTAAGCCTTAAGCTTAAAAATATAATTCCCAGGCAACAGTTTGAAACACCGATTCAAATTGCCTTAGGCGGAAAAATATTAGCTCGAACTACCATTAAAGCTTTTAGAAAAGACGTTACCGCCAAGCTCTACGGAGGAGACCCTACTCGTCGACAAAAACTACTAAAAAAGCAAAAAAAAGGCAAAAAAAGAATGAAACTAATCGGTCAGGTCAACTTACCCCAGGAAGCCTTTTTGGCAGTTCTCAAAAAATAACAACAACCTACAAGGACTCTCCTTGTAGGCTAGTCTAACATCGATTTTTTAATCGAAGTATAGTCCTCTTCAACTTCTTCAACAAAGCTTTTATATGACAATAGTTTATTAGAAGATGAAAACGCCTCAAGAATAACCCTAGGCTTAACCCAATTCTGATTAAACAATCCTAAATAATTTCCATAACTCGAATATTTGTAACCTACAAGGACTCTCCTTGTAGGCAATAAATCAATAGGATTTCTATGAATATATTTAGTCAAATATATTAATTGTTCTTCATCAAAAACTTTTACTGCTTTATATACACCTTGGAATAATGGCCCCACTCGATCATAGGTGGTGTTAAAATATCTCACATATTTTGTAGCCAATGACCGCATAAAATAATTTATTGAATGTTTATTTTTTTGATAAATTAAAAGATGGAAATGATTAGGCATTAATCAATAGGCTATTAATTTAACATAGTCATAGTAGTTTTTTAATTCTCTTGATGGTGCCACCTTCAAGGACTCTCCTTGTAGGTTAATTGGAGTTAAATAAATCTTTAAATAATCAAGAAAAACCTTATAATCTTTTTCACTTTTATAAATATTTGTTTTAGCCACTCCTCGATTGTAAATATGATAATAAGAGCTTTTTTTATAAGTTTTTAGGGCATTCTTGGCAGGCATTAGTTTATTGTGCCTACAAGGACTCTCCTTGTAGGCAGAGCAGTAGGTATTATTTCACAATTTTTATCTTAATAAATTAAATTGGCTTTAAAGTTAATCTTACTACCTCGTTTGGCTGCATTATTATCTGACCAGTCCAAGTTCCTTTTGTAATAGTGACCTGGCTTTGCTTTTTGCTTCCCATGAATCCCCCCTCAGCTACTTGGTACTGACCAGGCTTTAAGTTTGTTACTACCACTGGTACAGCCTCATGATGATAGCCATTAGCATCGTAGTTAACTAAGTAAATCTGAACTTCCTGATTATTTTTAGCCGCTATTCCCTTAACCCAGCTTCCTTCGCCAGTTAATCCCAGTCTTTTATCTCCGATTTGATTAATCCATTTCATCATTTCAAATCTGGGCTTAGCTTGCATACCCGCACTTTCATGAGTTAATAGCCCAAATCTGCCCCAAAATTTTTGTCCGGCTGGATCTTTCCCGTCTATGATCTCAAACACAAATGCCTTATGAACCCCGTTTAGCATGTGTCTAGTTGCCGCCAGCATATGGGCCGCTCCAAATTGACTATCATATCCAGGATTATTTTCTGGATCAAACCCCCACTCAGTTATTAGCTTTTCTTTTAAGGCCAGCTCTGGATATTTTTTAGCTATTCGACTCAAAAGGTTAACATCATCACTAAAGTCTTCTACTCTCATCGAGTATCTATGCCAGGAAATAAAGTCTAGTCTTATATTTTGCTCTTTTGAAAGCTTAAGTAAAGCTACTACCCAGTTTTTATACAAACCAGTTGTTGCCGGTCCACCAATCTTAAACTGATTAACGTTTTTAACTTCACTTGCCCCTAAGGCCGCTCTTCGATACAACTCTAAATAATTTTTATCTCCCCCTGTTTTAAACCCACCAAATAAATCAGGCTCATTCCAGACTTCATAATAAACATTACTAATATTTTTATTTCCCTTTCCAGAATAATGACTAACTGTTTCTTTTACCAAAGCTTGCCAGTCATTCCAGTCATCTGGGGGCGAAATTAAATCTGGCCCTAAACCTGGCGGCATGTAGCTTAAAGCTAGTAATGGTTTTGCGCCAGTTTTTAAAATTGCCTCCACTTCATTATCAAGCTTATTAAAATTAAATCTAAGTTGTCCATTTTCTTTAGTCACTACTTGATAATAGTCATAAATATGATCAAGTCTAATATAGTTAGGGGAGAGTTGTTTAACTTGAGCAACAGTCTTGCCTATCATTCCTCCAGTTTCTTCTCCGCCTTGAGCTAAGTTGTTAAAAGGCCTAGGCATTGTTTGTAAATTTTTACTAACGTCAACCCTAATATCTGCTTTTTCACCAGTAGCCTCAGAAACTAACTGACTTACTTTTGTACCTAAATCTAACCCTAAAACTAAACCTCCAACCAAAACTCCTAAACCCAACCATGTTAAAAAACGCTTCCTTGTTTTTCTTAACCAATGTTTTATTATCATAATTTATTCTAGCACACCCTTGACACTCATTAGCAGTCGTGTTATTCTTCTGCTAAAATATAGCTTGCAGTTGTCCGATGTCACGTCGGACCTGCTCCTTATAAAATGACTTTATCAGACCGCCAAGCCCAGATACTCAAAGCCATTATCGAAGAATATACCGAGACCGCTGAACCAGTCGGTAGCGTTACTTTAGAAAAAAAGTATAATCTTGGCGTTTCACCAGCTACTATCAGAAATGAAATGGTAGCTTTAACTAAATCTGGTTTTCTAAATCAACCTCATACCTCTGCCGGTCGAACTCCTTCTCCAATGGCTTTAAAATATTATGTTCGAGAGCTTCTTAAGGAAGAAGAATTGTCAGTTGCCGATGAAGTAGCTGTTAAAGAAAAAGTCTGGGATCACCGCTTTGAAACTCAAAAATTCTTAAAAGAAATCACTAGAACTTTAGCTGATAAAACAAAATCTCTAGCCATTTCTTGTACCTCAAAAGGCGATTTATTTCATGCTGGCTATGCCCATATATTAGATAATCCTGAGTTTTACGATATTGATGTTGCCCGTGAAGTTCTTTCTTTGATTGATGAATTTGGTCGATTAAATGCTTTTTTCCAAAAAGCAGGTGGAGATGACTCAGTTCATTTACTAGTTGGTGATGACTTTGGCCATGATTATTTTAATGACTTAAGTTTAGTTTTTGCCGACATTAAAACCAATAACTTTAAAGGATCCTTGGGAATTATTGGCCCCTCACGTTTTCATTACCCCTCAGTTATTCCAACTATTCGGTATTTTGGCGACCTAGTTTCTGAAATTGCTAAAAACTGGTAATTATGACTGCAAAAAAATCCGCCCCAAAAAGAAAACTTTCTAGTGATCAGCTCGAAACTCAACTTAAAAGAGCTTTAGCTGATTATCAAAATCTAGAAAAACGCCTAAAGGCTGACAAAACCGATTTTATTAAATTTGCCAACGCTTCTTTGATCGACAAACTTCTATCTGTTTTAGACGATCTAGAAAGAGCTGAGAATCACCTTAAAGACAAAGGGTTAAAAATGGCCATAGATCAATTTCGACAAATCTTGCATTCTGAGGGAGTAGAAGAGCTTAAGGTTAAGAATACTGGCTTTGACCCTCAAACCTCAGACTGTGCTGAGCTTGTTATCGGTCCAAAAAATAAAATTATTAATATTATTCAAAAAGGATATTCTTTAAATGGCAAGGTTTTAAGGCCTGCCAAAGTAAAAGTCGGCCAAGGAGGCTAATATGTCTAAAATAATTGGAATCGATCTAGGTACCACTAACTCAGCTGTAGCTATTATGGAAGGTGGAACTCCAAAAATTGTACCCACAGCAGAAGGCAGAAACTTAATCCCTTCGGTTGTCGAACCCACCAAAAACTTAGTTGGGGACATTGCCAAACGCCAAATGGTTTTAAATCCTGAAAAGACTGTTTATTCGGTCAAACGCTTAGTTGGTCGAAAAATCAGCGACTCAGAAACTAAGAAATCCCAAGGCATGGTTTCTTACAAAATCGTAGCTGGTAAAGACGATCTGGCTGTTGTTGAAGTTGATGGTAAAAAATATTCACCTCAAGAAATTTCAGCAAAAATCTTACAAAAAGCCAAAGCTGATGCAGAAGGGTATCTTGGTGAAAAAGTCGACAAAGCAGTCATCACCGTACCCGCTTACTTTAACGATGCTCAGCGTCAAGCCACCAAGCAAGCCGGCGAAATTGCTGGTCTTAAGGTCGAGCGCATTATCAACGAACCAACCGCTGCCGCTTTAGCTTATGGTTCAGAAAAGAAAAAACATCAAACTATTGCTGTTTATGATCTTGGCGGCGGCACTTTTGATATCTCAATTCTTGAACTCGGCGACAACGTTTATGAAGTCAAGGCCACCAATGGCGATACTCATCTAGGAGGAGATGACTTTGATCAAAGAATCATCGATCACATTGCCGATTCATTCAAAAAAGAACACGGCATAGATCTAAAAGCTGACAAGCAAGCTCTTCAAAGGATCAAAGACGCTGCTGAAAAAGCCAAGATCGAACTGAGTTCATCGGCTGAAACTGAGATTAATCAACCTTTTATTACCCAATCAAAAGACGGTCAACCATTACACCTTACCATGAAACTAACCCGAGCCGATCTAGAAAAACTAGTTGATGATCTAATCGAAAAGACCATGGAGCCCGTTAAGGCTTGTCTAAAAGATGCAAAGCTTGAAACAAAAGATATCGATGCAGTCTTAATGGTTGGCGGTCAAACCCGCATGCCAAAAATTCAAAAAGTAGTCAAAGACTTTTTTGGTAAAGAACCAAATAAATCCGTAAATCCAGACGAAGTGGTTGCCCTAGGTGCCGCTATCCAAGCAGGTGTTTTAATGGGCGACGTCACCGACGTTTTATTACTAGATGTTACCCCACTCACTCTAGGCATCGAGACTCTAGGCAGTGTTTCAACTCCTCTAATTGACCGAAACACCACTGTCCCTAGTTCAAAATCTCAAACTTTTTCTACTGCAGCCGACAATCAAACCTCGGTCGAAGTTAATGTTCTTCAGGGCGAAAGACCAATGGCGAGCGACAACAAATCATTGGGCCGTTTTATTCTGGATGGTGTTCCACCATCTCCAAGAGGAGTGCCTCAAATCGAAGTCACTTTCGACATCGACGCCAACGGCATTTTAAACGTTACTGCCAAAGATAAAGCCACCGGCAAAGAACAAAAAATTACCATCAAAGGCTCAACCGGCTTAAGCGACGAAGAAGTTGAAAAAATAACCAAAGAAGCCGAAAAGCACGCCGAAGAAGACAAGCTTAAAAAAGAAAACGTCGAAGCCCGCAATCAAGCCGACACCTTAGTCTTTACCGCCGAAAAAACCCTTAAGGATGCAGGCGATAAAGTTAAAAAAGAAGACAAAGAAGAAGTCGAAAAAAAGATCAAAGCCCTCAAAGATATTCTTGAAAAAGGTAGCCGTCAAGAACTTGAAGCCAAATCAAAAGATTTATCAGAGTCCTTACAAAAAGTCGGTGCTGCTATGTACGAGGCTCAGCAGCAAGCTGATTCATCTACTAAGTCCAATGACAAAGATAAACCTGACTCACCGAAAGGCGGCAAAGACAGCAAATCTAAAGATAACAAAAAGTCAGATGAAAAAGCTAAAGCTCAAGAAGGCGAAGTGGTTGAAGATTAATGACCACCAAGCGCGATTTTTACGAAGTCTTAGGGGTTAATAAAAGCGCTTCAGCTGCAGAGCTTAAAAAAGCTTATCGTCAACTGGCCTTAAAATATCATCCAGATCGTAATAAAGGCGCGGACGCGGCTGAAAAATTCAAAGAAATTTCTGAAGCTTACGAAATATTGTCTGATTCAAAAAAGAAACAAGCCTATGATCAACATGGTCATGCTGCCTTTGATCCTTCTCGCGGTTTTGGCGGTTTTAATCAGGGTGGGGCTCGTACTTATAGTCAAGGCCCATTTACTTACACCTACACTAGTGGTGGCCCCGCGTCCGCGGGAGGTTTCGGCGGCTTTACTGATCCATTTGAGATTTTTGAGTCTTTTTTTGGCGGTGCATCACCATTTAGGCAAGCGCGACAAATTCCTCGTTACGGCTTAACTATTGATTTTTTAGAGGCCGTCAAAGGTGCAGAAAGAACCATTGTTCATCAAGGCAAAGAACACAAAATCAAAATTCCCCCCGGAGCTGACGACGGCACCCGCATTCGTTTTAATGACTTTTACGTTACTATCGAAGTCAAAGATCACCATATTTTTAAACGCGAAGGCGCCGACATCTTTATTAACCACGAGATTAGTTTTTCAAAGGCTGTTCTGGGCGATACCATCAGCGTTCCCACTGTCGACCAAAAAGATATTAAGCTCAAAGTAAGGCCAGGTACTCAACCC
The DNA here is from genome assembly GCA_964630755.1 of uncultured Pseudomonadales bacterium. GTDB lineage: Bacteria > Patescibacteriota > Microgenomatia > UBA1400 > CG1-02-47-37 > CAZVYS01. The sequence continues at coordinate 12,859 of CAZVYS010000017.1, forward strand.
AATACTCTAATCAGACTCCGGGGCAAAGGTATGCCTCGCCTAAGAAGTTCAGGCCTGCCTGCCGGCAAGGCAGGACGGGGAGATCAATACGTTCGCCTTGTTGTTAAGGTACCTGAAAAGCTGACTCGAAAGCAAAAACAACTCCTTAAGCAACTTCATATATAATTAGTTTAATGGCTGACACTTCTCAAAAAACAAAGCTACCCGCCTTTTCAACCGCTATTACTATTGCAGTGCTAGTTTTTTTAGTTTACGCTTTTTTTTCAAAACTATCTATTAAATTTTACGGCTCTGCGTTATTCTTTTTCTATCACTATATTCAGCGCATGTGGTTATCAGTGATTGCCCTAGGTGTTTTTCAAACCTTTTTAATGATGCCTTTACGAATCATTAATTTAACTGTTGGTGCTCATATAAAAGAATTCGAATCTGAGGTTAAAAAACAAAAAACACATGAACAGCAGCAGTTTTTAATAAAAGAAACTGTTCACAAAGGTGATCCTACGATTCTTTGGTATTTAGTTAACTTTTTTACCCAAACCATTGCCTATGTTTCTATTGGCCGACTTTTTCTCATCAATTTTTACAACACCAAGCTTGACCCAAACTTGCTTTTCAAGTTTGTGCCTTATCCGGATTATCCAATCAAAGACCCGATTTTTAAAATTCCATATCCAATAGCCACTCAAACAAAAGACTATGGCTTGTTAGCTGTTTTTATTGCTTGGGGATTAATCTTAGTTTACAAACTGCTTCACACCAAGGTTATTTCATATTACAGGCGCTTACCCGATGAAAGAAAATTTCAACCTAGCGGCAATAATCTTTTTCACTACATTAAAAGATTCTTTGGGGCCTCTGGAGGATTTATTACTTTATTATTTGTCTTGGCTTGGTTTATACTTCGTCATTTCCCCTTAGGCTTTGAGTTTAGAATTTTTTCCGGAGATGTTAGCGTTCCTAACTACACCTTGAACGCTATCACTGCAGTTGGAGCTTTTATTATTGTTATGTGGTTAAACTTGCCTAAAATAGCCCAAAAAGCCCGCGTGGCTCGATCAATGGGCATTCCTGAGAAAATTATCTTTAAAACTCAAAAAGAGCTTTTTATTTCTAATCTAAGAAGCGCATTTTTATTAGGCCTGGGCGCTTACTATATCACTCGATTAATCCCGAGTGCTTTTGAGCTTTCTATTTTTACTTTAGAGATTATTTCTTTTTCCTCGCCTCTCACTATTGATCGACTTATCTTCTCTCAATTCAAGCCTCGCAAATCAAATTGACCTCTGTTGGCTTCTGTGCTAAACTAAAGACAAGAAAGAAATATTACTAACGGAATAGGTGGGCATACATCCCATCTTTTTTTAAATATGAAAACAAATCCTAAAACACCAAAATCAGCCAGAACAGAATTTACCTCGGCTTTAAACCAAATTTGCTCGGAACGAGGCATTAGCCCTAAAGCTGTTGTTGAAACAATTAAAGCAGCTTTAGTAGCTGCTTATCGAAAAGATTTTGGACTAGATGAAGAAATTCAGTACGAAGCTGAACTAGATGAAGTAACTGGCAGCGCTAAAATATTTGAGATAACCGATGATGAAAAATCGGCTAAAGGTCGATCGTCATCTGGACGAAAAGATATTACTCCTCCCGGTTTTGGTCGAATTGCCGCTCAAACCGCCAAACAAGTCATTTTGCAAAAAATTCGTGAAGCCGAAAAAGACGCTATTATCGGCGAGTATCAAGATAAAATTGGCAGTTTAGTAAATGGTATGGTTTTAAGATTTGATGGCCAATTTATTATTTGCGATATCGGCCGTGGTCAAGGTTTAATGCCCCCGGAAGAACAAGCCAGGGATGAACATTATCGCCTGAATCAACGCTTAACTTTATTTATCAAAGACATTCGGGAAACCATGAAAGGTCAACAAATCATTGTTTCCCGTAACGATCAAGAGCTAGTTATCGGTCTTTTTAAACGTGAAGTTCCTGAAGTTAACTCAGGAGCCGTTGAAATCAAAGCCATCGCCAGGGAGGCTGGCAATCGATCTAAAGTTGCTGTTTCTTCCACTCAAGCTGGAGTTGACCCTGTTGGTTCTTGCGTTGGCCAAAAAGGTGTTCGTGTCCAGGCAGTCATCAATGAGCTTGGCGGTGAAAAAATCGACATCATCGAACACTCAGAAAATGAAGAAAAATTCATTGCAGCTGCTCTTCAACCTGCCGAAAAAATGAAAATTAAAATTAACAAAACCAAAAAAGCCGCCAACGTAACTGTTCCAGAAGACCAACTTTCTTTAGCCATTGGTAAAGAAGGCCAAAATGTACGCCTGGCTGCCCAGCTAACTGGTTACAAAATTAACCTCAAAGGGCCAAAAGGTACTCAAAAAATCACTGCCACCAAAGACGACGTTGAACATGAAATTGACAAGCTTAATTTATCAAGTCGGGTCCGTAACGCTTTGGTTTATGCTGAAATCACCACCATTAAAGCCTTAAAAAAATTATCTGATTCTGATCTAAAAAACACCAAAGGTCTTGGCCCAAAAGCCATTATCGAAATTCAGGAAAAGTTAGCAGAGTAAGTATCGCTGCAGTTGTTACGAACTTCAGCAACTGCGATTCCGATTTAATCGGGACTAGTTCGTAACCTGCTCATTATTTTATGCCAAAAAAAATTAAAAAATTACCAATACGCCCTCCAATTATCACTGTCATGGGGCATATTGATCATGGCAAAACTACCCTATTAGATGCTCTTCGCTCTTCAAAAATCCAAGAAAATGAATCTGGTGGTATTACTCAGCACATTGGCGCTTATCAGCTAGACTATCACGGCAAAAAACTTACCTTTATTGACACCCCTGGACATGCTGCTTTTGCTGCCATGCGGTCTCGAGGCGCCAAGTTAACTGATTTAGTTGTTTTAGTCATCGATGCTCAAGAGTCAGTTAAACCTCAAACCAAAGAATGCTTAGACCACATCAAAAGATCAAAAGTGCCATTTTTGGTTGCTATTAATAAAATGGATTTACCCAACGCCACAGAAGATATTGTTAAAAAAGACTTAGCTGATGCCAAAGTTTTAGTCGAGGGCTTTGGTGGAGATATCGTTTGCGTACCTATTTCTGCCAAAACTAAAAAAGGTCTAGATGAATTGCTAGAAATGATTTTACTTCTCGCAGATATGCAAAAACTTAAGGGCGATCCAAAAGGGGAGCTAGATGGGGTGGTGATTGAATCATCTTTAGATCAAAAACGCGGGCCCCTTGCCACCGTCATTGTTAAAAACGGCACTTTAAAAATTGGGGATGAACTAAAAGCTGGAGAAGCTAACGGTAAAGTCAAAGCTTTATTTAATGACAAAAACCAAAATATAAAACAAGTTTTACCCGGCCAACCAGCCCAAATCTTAGGTTTTAAAGTAGTTCCTAAGGTCGGGAGCATCCTCGTAGCCTCGGATAAGGTCGGACCTTCTCCGGAAAGCGCTGAAAGCGCTGTTTACCCGAGCGCTAGCAAGGGAAGGTCCGACCTTGATGAAAAAACAAAGTCCGACCAATCCCTCAACATTATCCTTAAAGCTGACGCAGTTGGTACCTTAGAAGCAATCACTAAAAATTTATCCAACGAAATCACTCTTATTAGCTCTGGCGTCGGCAACATATCTGAGTCAGACATTTTATTAGCTCAATCCACCAACGCTACAATAATTTCTTTTAGGGTCAAAACTACTAAGTCAGCCCAGAAGCTAGCTGATATCGAAGAAATCTTGATTAAGTCATTCTCTTTAATTCACGAACTTTTAGATGATCTTCAGCAGCAAGTCCTCAAACTGCTTGAGCCCACTATCGATGAAAAAGTTTTAGGTGAAGCTAAAATTTCAGTCGAATTTACCGTCAAAGGATCAAAAATTGCTGGTTGCCAAATTATTTCTGGCAAACTATCTGTTGGAGATAAAGTTCATTTAATCAGAAAAAAGACCCAAATTGCTGACTCAAAAATTAAATCTATTCATCAAGGTAAAGACACGGTTGACAAAGCTAAAAAAGGTGACGAATGCGGCCTAGCTTTTACTACTGGCTTAGACTTTAAGCCCAAAGATACTCTCCAGGCGTTCACTCAAGTCTAATATCCTATAACATTGACTCCAAGGCATTTCTCTGTTAAAATTCGTCCAATGAAACAATATAATACCGAGCCTGTAAAAAAGGCTCTAGAAACAGCAAAAAGCGTTTTAATTTTATTGCCTCAGAATCCAAGCCTGGATTCTGTTGCCGCTGGTCTTAGTTTATACCTAGCCTTAACAAAATCGCAAAAATCTACCTCTATTGGTTGTCCAACTGAAATAACCGTTGAATTTAATCGACTTTTTGGTGTTGATAAAATCAAGTCTCGAATCGGCAATCAAAACTTGGTTGTTTCCTTTAGTTATCAAGAAGACTCTCTTGAAAAAGTCTCCTATGACAAAGATCCTCAAAATCAAAAATTTCACCTAACTATCGAACCAAAAGCTGGCTTAGAGCCCTTAGATGCCAATCAAGTTGAGTTTTCTTATACTGGTTCGAATGCCGACCTAATTTTTGTTATTGGCGCAAGAAGCTTGGAAGATCTTGGGTTTATGTATCAGCAAGAAAAAACTCTTTTAGACAACAAAGAAAAAACTTTAGTTAATCTTAGTACTTTAGACAAAAACGCTCAATTTGGCACTGTTAATCTTTATGACCCAACTGCCTCTGGTTCAAGCGAGATTGTTTTAAACATTCTAAAAGCTTTAAATTTAAATCTTCAGCAAGATATTGCCACTAATTTACTAGCTGGTATCGAGTCTGCTACTAACAATCTAAGCTCCTGTAATACTCCTGAAACCTACGAAACCATTGCCGAGTTAATTAGATTAGGAGCAAAAAAAGGCCATCTGACGCCTCAAATGCCTCGTTCATTTTCTTCACCACCAACTTCTTTAACCCCACCTTCAAGCAACTTAGCGCCCAAGTTGCCAATTAGTCCATCTCCAAAACCAACTTTATCCCAAACAAGATTATCGCCGCCAAGCTTTCCTCAACCACCACGTAGTCCTCAACCACTTCAGCCACCTCCAACCAATCCAGCAATGACTAGCAGCTCAGTCCCGCCTCCCTCTCCAATTCAACCAAGCAATCAAGGCGTGGATCAGCCAAAACCTGAATGGTTAAAGCCTAAAGTAATTACTAGTTCTGGTATCAAGACTTGAATTTTGATATAATCCCTTTTGATATAATTTCCTTCATGACTTTAACAACTGATAAGAAAAACATCATTATTAAAAAATTTGCCACCCAAAAAGGCGACACTGGATCGCCCGAGGTTCAAGTAGCTTTATTAACCAAGCGCATTCAACAGCTTACAAAGCATCTTAAATCTCACAACAAAGATAATCATTCTCGTCGAGGATTGTTAGCCATGGTCTCCAAGCGCAGAAGACTTTTAAATTATCTTAAAGACACCTCAAAAAAAAGATACCAATCATTAATTAACAAATTGAAATTGAAAAAGTAAATCTTAAAATTTAAGGATTCTTAAGGAGTCAGAAGTATCGGCTTAAAAGCCCATAGTTCCCGCTTCTTAAACTTCCTTATTTTCCTAAGAATAGCTGCAGTTGCTCGATGTAACGTCGGACCTGCCCAATATAAAATATATGTCTCAATTCAAATCTATTACAAAATCCGTGACAATCAACGGTCAAGAAATTACTTTCAAGCTTGGGCTTTTTGCCGAGCAGGCTTCTGGCGCCGTTTTAGTTAAATCCGGCGACACCGTCGTTCACGTCACCGTCGTCGGCGGACGCATTAACAAAGATCTAGACTACTTTCCTTTATCTGTTGATTACCAAGAAAAGCTTTATGCCTCAGGCATCATCAAAGGTTCTCGTTGGGTCAAAAGAGAAGG
>CAZVYS010000018.1:0-16829 GCA_964630755.1 uncultured Pseudomonadales bacterium
GAGATTTTCAAAGATTCATTGCTCACATGAAGAATGTTTGGCGCCGTTTAAAATCATTGTTAATCAAGAATAAAAATATTGTATTTAGTTTAATAATATTAACTTTAATATTAAGTTTATCTTTTAAAGTTAATCAGGCTAGAAGCCTATCGCTTCATTTTGTTGACGAAGAAGATCATATCTCAGTGGCATACTATATAACTCAAGGTTACCAGTTGCATGAGAATCTTCAAAATAATCATCAGCCCCCGGTCTATTTTGCTTCAGCTACATTACAAAAGCTTCTTAAACCGCCAAATATATTTATGTTAATCAAAAGGCATCGGCAGATGATGTTTGCTTATGGAGCTATATGGAGCTTATTAATGGTTTTAAGGTTTAGGATAGTTGGCTTGTGCTTTGTATTCTTTTTTGAGTTTTTGAAATATTTTTTATTTGGAAATGTAAACTTGATGGAAACCTGGGCAGTATATCCGTCGGTTTATTTAATGGGAGACTTATTTGAAGTTTGGATTAAAAACAGACTGCCCAATGTACTTGAATCAATCTTTTTAGGCTTATGTAACTTTTTAATTATTTTTAACATGATTCCTTTGTGGCCATGGTTAGTGGTAGTTTGGTTAGGTTATTTAGTAAAAGCCAAAAAATCTTTAGTTGTTCAAGCTATTTCTGTTCTTGGGTGCATGACTATTTTGTTTAATTTGTTATTCCCCTACTCTATAGTTGACTGGTTTAGAGAAACGGTTGTAAATAACTTTCTTTATGCTATCCCTCAACTATCCCCTTATAAATCTAGCTTAGACTGGTTGAGGATGGTCTTTTTCCCGTTTTTAGCCATACTGACTAAGAGCTCGCTTCAAGCTAAATTTATAGTTCTTTTTATTACTGGCTGGCTTATTAGCTTTATTTGCTTACTTAAGAAAAAAGCTAATAAGGCTTGGATTTTTGGTGTGATGTATTTTCTACTTTTAGTGGCTAATAACCGAGTCTTGTCACCAGGTGATGTTTATTATCATGGATTTCATTTATTGCCATGGATGGGAATGATAATTTTTATTTTTGTATTTAGTGTAAGTTATTTGTTTACAAAAAAGAGTGAAACTAAAAAATATCTATTACCAGTATTTGTGATGTGGAGCTTGTTATTAATGGCTAAGAAAAATATGCCCTATTTTCAACTAAAAACAGATATTGAACATGAGTATTATGTCAATTACTCGACCTTAGATGATATGAACTTTGCGATTAAAAACTTGGTTAATGATGGAGATCGATTGGCAGTAACAGCCAATGAACCGATCTTATACTGGAATACAGGAGCTGAGCTAGCAACTAGACAATTAGTTTACGGAGGCTGGGAACCAAAAGTCAAAGAGCTGAATGATACTTATCATCGAGTCTTTTTTGGAGATGATCCACCAGAAATTATTTATGGCGGAGATGAACCAGAACTGTTAACAAAGAAGTACACTAATATTCTCAGGCACGATAAACCAACCGAGTTATTCGTGAGAAATGATAAGTATATAGTGATCAGAAATGATCAATGGCAAGCATTAAAATCTAGAGGCTTTGGAAAAAATAAAACCGCACAAGAAAACGCATACCCCTAAGGGGAAAGTGTTCGTCGAGTGACGAAAAAAATGACGAACACTTTCGTAAGTTACTTTAAAAATTATTCTTCTATTGAATACCCCCATTTTTCTGAATCGAAATTTACAATTACCCCACTTGGGCCCCATGAAAACTTGATGTGTCGTAAAACGTCTTCCGATCCAGAATACTGCCAGATTTGATCTTTCAAAAGAATGTTCTCTCTAAAATCAAACAATCTTTTGAAGGCTGTATATTGATTTTCGTTTTGGGTTAAATTTGCTCCTTTGATAATTACAATCCAAACCTTAACTTGGGTTTTTTTGTCATATGTTTCAACAACATTGAACACCAAGGTTGTATTGTCAACTGCAACAAAATGATATAGAAAATCTTGATCGTTAATCGTAACCTGCTGATCAAAAACTGGCTCTGGAGTAGGTGTTGGGGTGTATCTTTTTGGGAAAGGTGTTGGTGTTTCTGCCAATGCAGACATATTGGGTGCAAAAACCAAAACAATGAAAAGGATAGTCATGAGTGTGGAAAATGATATTTTCTTCATTTTAATCTCCTAATTTTTCTAAATTTTGATTGCCGGCGGGCAAGGCTAAAAACGTTTAGCCTTTTCTGCCGACAACCAGTTAAGAGAAATCTTGTGCGGTTTGTTAAAGAGCTAGTAGATTACAAAAATAGCCCAGCAAACTGGACTAACTTATAAACTGCTATCGGCCAATTATATCATAAACTTATGCTATAGGACTAGATAGTTTCCTGAAGAGAACTTGTGATTTTGAGGAGGATTCTCATCTTTTGGCATGATAACAGCGGCTGGATTAATAATATCTTTTTGGTCGTCAACAATAGTGAAGTTGCCAAACTGATAAGCATCTGATAAACCAGCAAGATCTGGGTTAGTAAAGACAGCAGTTGACTGAAATATACTTGGATCAAACTGAGTGTAAACTAATGGGTAAAGATAAGTTGAGTCATGAATATTAAATAAATAAACTTGGCCGTCAAGGTTTTGTGAATTAACATACTGAATAGCTTGCTTTAATCCCACTGGTAAAGAGTCAAGAGCTTTTTTGGGATACTGGGAAATGTATTGATAGCCAAAAAATAAAAGATTTAAAATATAAATTATAATTAAAGAGTGAAGCAGCCATTTCTTTTTCTTGATACACTTTTGAAAAGATGAAAAGCCAAGGCTGGCAATGATTAGAATAATTGGCAATAAGTATAAAGAACGAGTGGCATGAGGGGCGTCTATGGTAATGGCGGAAGGCAATGGTGCTAAAGCTAACCAGGCAATTAAAACAAAAGTCAAAATTTTATTTTGATTCTTTTTTATTAACCACCAAATGCCTTTGATAAAAAAGAGGAGTTCTAAAATATAAAAATAGCCCATGTTGGGAATTTGGTGCCAGGGATGATTACCACCTTTTAATAGCAAAAACTGAAAAGAAAAGGTTTTTAAATAATTAATTGAGGCAAGACGAGTAAAAAAGACATATTTGTTCCACCAGGTGCGGGCTAGAATTGGATTGGTTTTAAAAATAGCAGTCCGGGTGTGATTATAAAAGTCAATCGTAGCTGGGTCAGAGAAAATAGTTATACTAGACTTTTGAAAAGAAATAGGAAGTAAAAAGGTTACATTAAAGACTACGGCCGCATAGAAAAGTGTAATCAGAACCCAGTGAGCCTTAGTTAGCCTTGAATGATTAAAGATTAAAAAAAGGCTTAAAAATAAAGGTATAAAGATTAGACTAGATGAATAGGTGGGAAGAGTAAGTAAAAGTAATAGTAAGCCAATGAAAAATACAGATAATTTTTTTAACCCTTTAATAACTAAACATAAGCCTGCTAAGAAAAAAGCTAAGCTCAAGTTAGCTTCAAAACCAATTCTTGAATAAAAAATAGCCCAGGGATTTAAAGCCATTAAAACTGAGGCAATAAAAGCAATTTGAGGTGATTTGGGAACAAGTTTCCAAGTTAGAAAAAAAGTGGCTATCACTGATACGACACCGGCTAAAGCTGACCAGAAGCGAATTGAAAAATCATTTAAGCCAAATAGTTTAACTGGAAGAACTGAGGCGTAAATGTATAAAGGATTTTTATAATCCCCTATTGACTTAAATGCTAAGGGTAATAATTGACCGTGTTCGTCTTTGGCTGTTTTTAAGATTGAGTAAGCGTTATAGCCGATAGCGGCTTCATCACGATTTAAAGCTGGAGGGAGAGAAGACAAGAAAACAAATCTAGTTAAGGCTGCAATAACAACAATAGTAAGTAGTAGTTTATTTTTGAACATAGTTAACTTGCCAGTCGGGTGGACTGATGCAAACAGCATCCGGTGGACAAGCTTCTGGGGAAAAATAGTTAAATTGCTCGTTTGGTTTGAGTAAGCTTAAATCATCAAGATAAAAAGCAAAATAAAGCTCAGGTCGATAAAGCTGGTTGCTGATAAAAATCGGTTGATTGATATTTTTTTCTTTAAAAGCTAAGGCAGCTTTTTTATAAGGATTAATCCAGTCAACTGCTGAACGAAGAGGATAGTGAGAAAAATAATCATGAGCAAAAAGACTCAGATTGATAAATAAAGCAATAATAATAACTAAGTGGATTTTTTTGTTTTTGGCTAACCTTTGCCAACCAAGTCCAATTAACCAAGCCAAAGGAATAATCATGTAAATCGATCTTGAGGCATGAGGAGTTTCATTGACTAAAGCAGCTACGACTGGACTTAATCCAAGCCAAGTTAAAATAATTAGTATTTGTTTTAAAGATTGCTTTTTTAAAGCATAAACTCCAACTAATAAAAGAAAAGATTGAATTGCTAAAAGTTGACCACCAAAGCCAGTGTGATGACGAAGGTTGGGATCACCAGAAAGAGCCAAAAAGTGAGGTGAAAAATAAGTAAAGTAATTAGTTAAGTATTGCTTGGCTTTGTAAATATAGCGATGGTGTGAAATTCTAGCCAATAGACTATTTTGCCATCCTTTTAAATCTTCTACAGATAATTGAATATGCGTTGTTGATCTGACTAAGTTGTCATTTGAAAGTCGATAATTTTGACTATCTTCAAAAAATGGAGATTTAATTAAGATTAATGAGCTTAATAAAATAATACCTAAACTAGCTATAAAATAGATAAAGTTTTGTTTTAGTTTTTTATAATGAAAGATTAAAAAAGTAGAAACAAATAATAAAGGGGCTATAATTCTAAGGCTAATATAGGTATAGATACCTAGACTAATAGCTAAGCTTGAAAAGATTAAGTTAAGTGGTTTTTTTATCTTTGCCGATCTAATGACGAGGTAAGCAGATAACAACAACCAAAATAAAGATAAATGAGACTCAAAGCCAACTCGAGCAAAATGAATTGACCAAGGCATGATTATGTAACTAGTGGCAACTAATAAAGGCAGTTGGGATTTTTTTGATGACAATGTCTTGATTAAGAAAAATAAAATAACCGCTGTGCCTAGTGAAGCTAATAAAGATGGTAAGCGAACAGTAAGCTCTGAAACAGAGAAAAATTTTCCAATAAATGTCGTTAGCCAGATGTAGACTGGAGCCTTATAGTCACCGTAAGAATAAAATAGAGGCTGTAACCATGACTTGCCATTAATGTCTAAGCCTGAATTAATTAAAGAACGAGCATCTAAACCAATAGCTACTTCATCCCAATACAAACTAACTGGGATTTTTGTAAATCTAAAAAATCGAATAAATAGGCTTAAAAGGATTAGAAGCCACATAATATATAATAGTATAACTGATGTTTAGATTAATTGTCTTTGCCATCCTAACCCGAGTCCCTTTTTTATTTGGAGGTGTAATTCCTTTTAGCTTTGATCATGGAAAAGATTCAATGGCTGTATTGCATATGATAAAAACTTCTTCTTTAAAGTTTATTGGCCCTTGGACTAGTATCCCTGGTTTGTTTTTTGGTCCAGGTTGGTATTATTTGTTATCTCCTGCTTATTTTATTAGCAACGGCCATCCAGTTTCAGCAGTTTTGTTAATGTTTGTGATTGGATTATTGATAATTTGGTTAACAAAAAAATATTTTGGAAACTATGCAGCCATAATTATGGCGTCAGCTCCTGCTTTTATACTTTTATCAACAGGGGCAGTCAATACTTTTCCAATCCCTTTGATTAGTTTACTAATCCTAATAATATTAGGGCAGGCTGCAAAGCAAAAAGAAATAAAAACAAGACAAGCTTTTTTAATTGGATTAATAGCTGGGCTAGGTTTTCATTTTTCATCAGCTTTGGCTATTTTTTATTTATTATTAATGCCTTTATCTTTTCTAATATTAAAGATTAAGTTAACTGTGAAGAAAATCTTAATTGGCGCTGGAGGATTAATGCTGAGCTTCTTGCCACAAGTTTTGTTTGAAATAAAAAATAATTTTTTGCAAACAAAAGGAGTAATTAATTATTTTTTAACTGGTGAGTCTCAAAAAATTAGTCTAGGAAAAATTAAACTGGTGACTAACTCGATTATCCATGAGTTAAGCTTAGCTGTGTTGCCAGATATTCTCTGGTTTAAGATAATCTGTTTAATCATTTTACTGATTGGTTTAATTAATCTAATTCAAATTAGAAAGATAGAATCTTTTACTAAATTATTAGTTTTTTGGCTTGTTGTACCAACTATTGGATTTTGGTGGTTACATTTCAATCCCTGGTATGTTTATGGACTACTACCTGTAGTGGTTTTGTTGGCTAGTAAAATACTTTCATCTTTACCTAATAGAATTGCTAATGTTTATTTTAGCTTGCTAGTCTTAGCAGTTTTTATAAAGCTATTCAATTTCTGGCAAGTAGATCGAGAAAATCTATTAAAGAATAAAGCTTTATTGCCAATGAAGCTAAAAGCTATTAATTATATTTATGAAAAGGCTGAAGGTGCGCCATTTAGTTCTTATCATTATTTACCAGAAATATATGATTATGCTTATCAATATTTATTTTTTTGGCAGGGGTTTAAAGGTAGACAAATACCAGTTGAGTTTAGCTATCAACCTGGAGAGATTAGTTATGTTAATGAAAAGCCAGATTTGTTAGAAAAAGTTGATAAAACTGAATTTAAGGCTGAGAAGATCTTTTTTATTATTGAAAAGCCAGAAAACAAATGGCATTATCCATTAGATGAATGGTTGAGGAGAATTGAGTATAGCGAGATTGTAATGAAAGAATCTATTGGCCCGGAACTTGAAGTTTGGGAGGCTTTGCCATAAGAACAAAAGCTGCTTGACCATCGTCAAAATTGATTTGGTCAATAATTTGTAAATTGCCATTTCTGATTAGATTATTTGGATGATGTTCTTGAGTGCAGACATACAATACATCTTTTTCTGGGATATGAGTATCATCTGGCCATAAATCAGGATTAGCAGGACAAGTCTTTGAAACAAAATGCAGATTTTCTAACTGACCAATGCTGTAGTATTTAAATTTTGGGTCAATGGTAATTGATTGATCAGCTTGGGCATGCCACTTTAAAGGGCTATATTGGTTATAAAAAAGAAAGTAAATATAAGGAGTGCCGCGAACATCTGTAATAACGGCCTTGTCATACTGAGGCATTAATTTAGTTAGTTTTTGCACCAGTTCTTTATATCCTCCCTGCCATTCGTAAGGCTGATGAACTGGCATGTGAACAAAATAGGCATCTAGATAATGAGCTAGATTATAAATAAACAAAGGCAAAAGAATGATAATAAAAAGCAACTTTAGCATCTTGAGTTTAGTTAAGGTAAAAGTCTGGTAAAGACCTAATGCAATAGTGATGCTTAATGGAGTTATCAAAAGCAAACTTCTAATGGCTGAGGGAGTTTCAAAAGTGATGGCTGAAGCAATCGGTGACAATATTATCCAGGCTATGATTAAGAAAAGTTTGTTTTTAACTAGAAAGTATAAGCCAATATAGAAAAAAGGAATACTTAGCCATAAAGCTTGGCCCATATCTGGTGCTCTGTAACGAGGTCTATTTGGATCGCCTTGAAAAAATAAAAAATTTGAATCAAAGTGAGAAAAGTATCTTTTTGAAAAATCTAATAAATATTCAACTGGACGGTTATGTAGTGCACGAACAAGCAAGAGTGATTGATTTCTTGACTCGGAAAATTTTTGAGTCAGTCTCTGCTTAATGCCAGATTGTTGATGAACTAGGGTTATCCCACTAGCTCGATTAAGACTTTGGCCAGAAATAGATAAAACAATCCAAGGAATTGCAGTTAGTAAAAAGAAAATAGTTAGAGTTTTTTTGAAATTTATTTTTTTTCGAAAATAAATACATAAATAAACTAGCCACATTGGAACAAATATGCGTGGTGCATGGTAAGAAAAAATACTAAAAGTAAAAACAAGTGCACTTAAAAGGGGTTTTTTATAGATAAATAAAGCAGTGGCTAAAGAGATAAAAAACAGGCCAATGTTAGCTTCAAATGCTGCTCTTGAAAAATGAATGTGCCAAGGTAAAGTAGCTAATACTAAAGAAGATAAAAAAGAGATGCTTTTTTTATTAGTTAGTTTTTTAGTTAAAAAATATATAACAATGATAGTTAAAGAACCAAATAAAGCTGAAGGGAATCGAACTGCAAATTCAGTTAATCCAAAAACTAAAACAAATGGAATTGTAAGGTAAAAATATATTGGCATTTTACCATCTCCAAATGATCTAAAAATCAACGGCCAGCTGCTACCAAATTCGTCTTTTCCTGTTTTGATTAATGAATATGCATTGTAGCCAAAATTAGCTTCATCGTTAACAAAACCAGATGGAATCGTTCCTAGTTTGTAAAATCTTAATATTGTTCCAAGAATAAAGATAAATGAAATTAAGAATAACTCAGATTTTATAAACCGAAGTATTTTTATCTTCATAAACAGATGGATAATTACTTTCTATTGTTTCAAGGGTGGCTTTTAAAGGCAAGGCCTCTTTGTCTTTTTGATAAAGAAGTTCAAGTTCATGATGATGCGCAATTATAAACTTGGCATCTAGCTCTTTTATTATATTAATAGCCTTGGCTGGAGAAGAAGTTCTTAATAAAGAAATGTTTTTAGTCCAAATAGGTGGCTCAAAGCCTGAGAAACCATTAATAAACTGATGGTTAGTATCTAGAAAAAAGGAATGATAGTGAAGTCTTTGAATTTCTAAATCTGCCATCGGCATAACCCAGGTTTGAGCTGGTAACTCTAATACTACGCTTGAAGGCTGGATGGACAACCAATGATAGACGGCAGGAACTTGAGATTTAGTTTTTACTGGTTTTTGGAATAATGATATCTTTGGTTCAAGGAAAACTAAGAAAATAATTAGGATGGATAAAAATATCTGTTTTTTTGTTTTTAACTTTGTTAAAAATAATCCGACTAATAAACTTAATGAAAATAAAGCTAAGTGTGACCAGCGTTGCGGAACGCGCATTGATTTAAAACCTGGTACAAAATAGTATAAAAACCAATAAGGTAAAGGGATTGATAGAAATTGACTATTTTTAGTTAAGTGTAAGTAGGGCCCCAAGCTTAAGATTAAGCCTGTAAAAAAAACAATGATTGAGGATAATTCAAATGAGGATTTTTTTCGTCTAGTTAAATAAATTAAACTTATTAGTCCAAAAATAGAAACTGGAAAACCCAGATAAGCTGGCCAAGGATTTTTGGGTAGTAATTTAAAAGCTATCGGTTGAAGCTGAGAGTGACTAGTGGGATATAAATATTCTAAAAAATAGGCAGACCCTGCCTTAATATCATTAAGAGATCTAGTATACTGGTATTCTTTTGATATTTGCCAATATGGCTTAAATAGATAAAATAAAACAACTAAGCTTAGTCCAAGATACTTAATTAATGAAATAAAATATTTTTTTGAAATTTTCTTTTTAAGATAATAAACAATTGAAAATATACTTAAAGCAAAACCAAAAACATAACCTAAAAAGATAGTATTTAGAGATTGAAGCAAAAAACAAATCGAAGTTAATAATGGTTTTTTTGATAAAAAGAAATATAAACCCAAAGGTATCCAGTAGCTAGATAAAACTTGTAAATGCTCTAATGAATCTAGTCGTCCGATTGAAAATGAAAATAATATACCAGCTGTAATACTCGGCCAGAACTTTTTAGTTATTTTATTAACCAACAGAAAGGTAAAAAATCCAGATAAGACAAAGCTTAAAAATAAGTTAAGATTAAAAGATAAAAAAGGGTTGTTAAATAGTTTAATTAAAGGCAAGGCAATTAAAGCATTAGTTATTAAGGGATCAGAAAAAGCAAGAGCATTTTTAACCGGATAGAAAAAAGGGGCTTGAAATATCTTGGTTGGAAAATTCAATAAAGCATGGGCATTCCAGTTAGTTAAAAAGCTAATTAAAAACTCTTCTTTTCCCGCAGAGGTAAGACTAGAAAAATTAAAAATTAATGGCCAAGTTATAACAATTGAAAGTAAGATAAAAAAACTTAAACTCGCCCAGGTTTTAAGTCTCATAAATTCTAAAGACTAAATTATCGTTTAAGTCATAGATTTCTTTTAATAAATGACTCTTGTTTATAATTGACTCTGTCGGGCCAATAACCACCAAGCTTTTTTCGGGCAACAAAGAAGGTAATGATCCAAAAGTAATATTTTGAAATTCTAAGAATTCTCCTTGATCTTTTCTTACCTGGTCATTTAGAATTTGTATTTCTCTTGGATCAGTTTTTGAATAAAACCAGTAGTAAATTGAAGGTCGACCTAGCTCTCTAGTAATAAAGATCTTTTGATACTTATCTTGATTATGGTTAACATATTGAATCATTTGCTGGTAACCATATTGCCAATGCAAAGACTGTTTCTGAGGATAGGTATGATGGTAAATAAATAAATAACGACTAAATTCAAGAATTAATATTATCGAAACTACAATAATCAAAGGCTTTTTAAGCTTTAGTGTCCCAATAGCGCTAAAAATAGTTAATGGAATTACTAATGGCAAGCTTCTTAGGGCATGAGGAGTGGCTTTGGTTAATGCAGCTGGAACTGGAGCTAATAAAAGTAATAATAATAGAGGGAAAAGTCTTTTGTTTTTCATAGAAACTATGATGCCCCAGATAATTAAAGGCATTTGAATCATAAAAAAACTGCCAACTGCTTGAGTTGAATGACGCGGATTAATATCACCACTGAGAAACAAAAAAGTGTCAGTAAAATGGTCAAGGTAATGGGTGGAAAAAATAGTTAGATACTGCCAGTATCGATGGTGAGCTAGTCGTGAAAATAATTTCCCTTCATCTTCTTGAATTAGACTATTAGATTCAACAATTGGGTCTAAAGAACTAAATGCACTGGTTTCTTGAAATCTTTTAGTCACTTCTGGATCAGATAATTTAATGGTTAACGGAGTAATTAAAGATAAAAATAAAATCGTTGATAAGATAACCATTTTTTTATGTTTAATTATTTTCTTAAAATAAAATATTCCTAGGCTTAAACCCAACAAAGGCACAAATACTCGGTTAGCATGATAGGTATACATTGATAGAGCAAAACTTGTCACAGAGAAAAATAACCATTTAGGTTTAGATAGAGATTTAATAAATAGCCAAGTAGCTAAAACTACTAAAAACAAGCCAAGGTTGGCTTCAAAGCCAACTCTTGATAACTGTAAATGCCAAGGAGAAACACTTAATAAAAACGAGGCTAATAGCGAGATTGAATCTGATTTTGTTAGTTTTTTAGTTAAATAATAGGTTAAGAAAACAGTTAATATACCAAAAAATGCAGAAGGAAAGCGAATAGCAAAGGTGTTAAGTCCGAAAAAGAAAATTGATGGAACAGTGGCGTAAAAATATAAACTAGGTTTAAAGTCACCAAAGGATTCAAAGGCAACGATCGGAAAACTATCCCCGTGAAAATCTTTACCAGTTTTTAAGATTGAATAAGCATCATAACCTAAAGATACTTCATCCCAATAAGGAGATGGTGGATTTTGGCTTAAATTAGACAAGCGTAAAATACCAGCTATCAAAATAATCAATGTAATTAAAATTAGGTTAATTTTTTTCATTTATTTGGTAGTTTGATTGACAAAAATAATAAAGAGGTCATTGGAACGTATCTAAGCAATAAATAGCTGAAAAATTTTAAGGGTAATGGATAAATAATCACCAGAGCTTCTGGCAACCTAATCCAAGGAGTGGTATCAACAATTATTAAAATCAAAGCTAGAATAATAAAGGTTAGTTGTTTTTTAATTTTTTTAAACGGAAACAGGGCAATTAAAGGGATATACCAGAGATGGAATGGTTGAGAGAATATCTTTCCGCTTAAGAAAACAGTAAATATAAAAATTAAAGCTATTTTTAAGCTAAAAACATACGGGTCAAGATGGTTAAGTTTAAAAGGTTGTAATAAAAAGATTTTTTTTATAGTTTTAGGAATTTTTTTAAGATTGGGTCTCAAAATGGTAATTAATCCATAGGCAAGAACAGCTAATAAACATAAGGGAAAAATAATAGTAACAACTTTGTTGGCTAAATCAGATATGGGGCCTTGTAGCTCAAAATCTGGTGGTTTGTTTAATCTAGTTTCTGTTTGAGTAAAATAATTAATAGACTCAACTAGAAAACCAGGGAAGGAAGCATATTTGATACCTCGATTTTGATGAAAGACAAACATAACAGATAACGAAGATCTGAAAATGGCTAAGGGCAAGCCCCAAACCAGTAAAAAACTTAGAACTAGTGTTTGAAGAGTTTTTAATAAGTTTTGTTTATTCAGATAAAGATAAATAGCTGCTAAGGGGGCGGTTAAAAACTTGATGCTAGTGGATAACCAGAAGAATACCCAGGAAAGAAAGTTTTTTGATTGATAAATAATGCTTAAGGTGAGGGCGCTAATAAAAAGCCAGTCAATGCCTTCATAAAAAAAATCTTTTGCAATCATCGGAGCCAGGAAATAAAAACCTAGACTTAATTTTTTTTGAATTGGTTTAATCTTTAACTTTTTTATGGTGTTAAAAATAAAGAAAAAAATGATTAAGTCAAATAAAAAAATCTGAAAACGATAGTTTTGATAATAATGACCAAGGCCGATATTTTTTACCATTAATGGAGTATAGAGGACTGGAATGGTAGTTGGTGGATATTCGTAAAAATGTTTTAAGTAGGGAGTTAAGCCGCTATACCACATGTTGGCATATCTTCGATAATCATGAAATACATCTGAATAAAACGGAGGTGGATTGAGTAGAATAACAATTCTACTGACTAAAAAAAGAATTAAATAGAAAATAAGCTGTTTGTTTTTTTTCATAGTTTAACAATTCTGAAGACAGGCTTCCCATCTGGATAACTGATCTCGTTAATTAAATTTTTTGCATCAGCGGGTATTTCCTGAGGGGAGCCGATTAGTAATAAATTAGTTAATTCTTTATTATTCTCAATAATCCCTTTTTTGTCAGCATCAAAATTAATAGTTCTAAATAAATACTTGCTCAGGCTTCCCCAGAAAACTTTTTGCGGCTCTCTTTGTTGATAAACCATGGTAAATATATGTGGCTGGCTGTAAAAACTAGTAATAATAATTTTATCGACTTGATCTTCATATTCTTGAGCTGTTAAAGCTGCTTTTTTATAACCATACTGCCAGTCAGGAGCTGAATAGATCGGATAAGCAGTAAAGTATTGATATAGAAAAAATCCAGTGTTTATAGCAAAACCTAAAACGATAAGTTTGTAAACCAAAGATTTTTTAACTTGACTAAGACCCAAAGCAGAAATAATAGTTAGGGCTGGCAATAAATTGTAACTTCTAATGGGATGAGGGACTTCAAAACCAATCATGGCTGGAACTGGACCAACTATTAACCACCATAATAAAAATTTAGCCCAGTAAGCTTGTTTATTTTTGAGTAAATAAATAAAGCCTAAGATTAAAAATGGAGCTTGAATTAATAATAGAGGCCCGACTTTTTTCATTTGGATTCGAGGAATATTATCACCGCCTAAGAAAAGGAACTGAGGTGAAAAGTGGATAAAATAATTTTTGGTTATTTTTGAAATAAGGTTGAGGTTAATTGACTCAGGCTCCCCTTCTCTAGTATAGAAAATTGAGGTACCTTGAAATCGAGCCCCACTGCCAGCTAGAGTGTCTTTAGCTAAGGGAAGTAATAAAATCATTACTAGAATAGCCGCTATGGTAGTCCATGCCTTCATTTTTTTAGCAAAAACTTTTTTTCTAAAAATGGTGATGCCGCCTAAGATTAAAAGCGGTAAAAAGATTTTTGGACTCTGATAGGAATATAAAGCTGCTATAACAGATAAAGCAGCTACAATAGTTAGTTTGGGATTGTTAAAACTCTTTAGTCGGAATAAAATGGCTAATAGAATAAACATAAAAGCCAAGTTAGGTTCAAAAGCCGGTCGAGACATTAAGATATGCCAAGGAGTTATCGTTAACAAGGCAGCAGAAATAAGAGGTAGATTCTTTTGTTTGGGAATAAGTTCTTTGGTGATAAAATAAATAACTACTATCGAAGAAATTCCAGCTAGAACAGAAAGAAGGCGAACATTAATTTCGTTTAGACCAAACAAGCCAACAATCGGGGCGGTCAGATAAATATAGACTGGAGATTTATAATCACCAAAAGACTTAAAAGATAAAGGCAGTAATTTCCCATATTCATCTCTTCTGGCGTGAAAAATGGTCTTTGCATTCCAGCCAATAGCTGCTTCGTCCCAGCTTAATGAGGGGGGATTACTAGATAATTGAAAAAATCTAATCAAAGCCGCCAAGATGACAACCAAGACTAATGGCCAGTATTTTTTCATATTATGTTTTAAATCTACCTAAAGATTTAACTAGTTTAATGCTAATTAGAATTGGCTCGAAAAAGTCTTTAAAAGAAAGCTTTGATTGACCAACTTGACGATCCTTAAAAATTATTGGTATTTCTTTAACTGCAAATCCTGCTTTTAAGACTCTAAAGATCGATTCCATAGAAATAGCTAGGCCTTTTTTTGAAAAAAGATTAGTTGGATCTATAGATTCTAGGGCCTTTCTCTTATAAGCTTTAAAACCTGAGCCCATATCAGTTAGCTTAATACCCAAGATTAATCTAAAAATAATGCCTGATAATTTACTAACCAAAGTTCTAAAACCTGAACGATCTGAATCACTGCCGCCTGGTAAAAAACGTGAACCTAAAACTACATCTACTTTGGAATTGACTAGCTGCTTTAGCATCAGAGGTATGTATTTTGGGTGATGTGAAAAATCTGCGTCCATCTCGATAATGACATCAGCTTTTTTGTTTAAACAAAAAACAAAGGCATCTTTACCGGCTAAAGCTCTACTGGCTGGAGGAGTTCGATGAAGAACATCAATAAATTTTGGATATTTCTGCTTTAACTGGTCGGCGTTTTTTTCTGAATTATCAGTTGATTTGTCAACAATCAAGGCAACATGAAGATTACTAACCTTAAGATCTAAAATTGATTTAACAATTGGCTTGAGATTGCCTTCTTCATTAAGAATAGGTAGAAATACCCAAATGTTTTTAAAACTTAATTTTCCCATCTTTTAAATCCTTTCTAACCATATCTAGTCTATCAGGAGTACCCATATCTTTGGAGTAGCAGTCTGAGTAATAAGCGTAAAGTTTTTCATTTTTCTTTAGTAGCTTTGGTATTAATTGTTTTTCTAGTGAATAGTTTTGATTAACAGGAATGTATTTGAAAATACCTGGTTCAAAAATGTGAGCTCCGGTTTTGGAAATTGGTTTAAATTTATCAGTTACGTTAGGTCTAAAAAAATTAGTAATTAAAAAATCATCATTATATTCCACAATGTCAGAATCATATGGATGATCAGTTTGGTGGACTAGAAAACTAGCTAAGCCTTTTTTTTGTTGATGAAATTGGCTAAATTTTATTAGATTTAAATTAGTTAAAACATCGCCATTAAACACTAAAAATCTTTTGTTGCCGAGAAGTTTTTGAGCATGCTTAATAGCTCCGGCTCCCCCCATTGGAGTTGTCTCGATTGAGTAATTTAAGTGGCAGTTAAATTTGCTTCCGTCTTGAAAATAACTAGTGATTATTTTTGGCAAGTAATGCAAACCGATGACAATATCTGTAAGACGATGATGCACGCAAAGATTAATTAAATGTTCTAAAACTGGCTTATTGCCAATTTTGATCATTACCTTTGGAGCAAAACTTGTGGCTGATTTAAGACGAGTGCCTAAGCCTCCGGCAAGGATAAAAACTTTCATAAGGTTAAAATATAATTAACTGCATCAAGAGTATTGTTAAAAGTTTTGTCAGGAATAGCTTGATAAGTATTTGATTTTTTTGTTTGAGTTGATTTAACTTGTAAAGCTGTCGCCTTAACTGTTTTGGCTGCTAATATATCTCTTGATGTATCTCCTATTACATATGATTTTCCTAAGTTTAGCTTAAAAATTTTGGCAGCTGATGTTAACATTCCAGATCTTGGCTTTCGCCACTGACAATCTTTAACAACTTTAGGATTATAAGCATCATGATGATGTGGGCAATAAAAAATAGCATCCACAAAAGCGTCTTTTATTAAAAGTTTTTTAACCATTAAAGAATTGAGCTTTTCAACTTGTCTTGTTGAACAAAGATTACGAGCTACTACGGCGGCATTATGAATGACAATGACCGGAATATTTTTTTGATTTAACTTTTTAATAGCCTGAGGAGTCTTAGGTAAGATAGCAAAATCAGATAGTCGGTGGACTAAGTGTTTTTCTTGGTTAATGACTCCATCACGATCTAAAAATACAGCGTAGTCTTTTTTTGGCTTAAAGTTTGGCCGGATATATACCGAATGATCATCAATTAACATGTCTTTATTCTAACTCCTTTAAGATCTGGATTAAATTTTACTATGCTGGCTCCTGTTTTTGTTAATGCGTTAGCGATGATGTTTTTTTTATTTGCAGGACAAATGAAAAACATATGACCTGCACCACCAGAGCCAGAAATTTTCCCGCCAAAGGCTCCTAATGACTTAGCTTGATCATAATAGGTATCAATAGATTGGTTGGTGGCTGCGGGGTTTGACTTTTTCTTATTTTGCCAACCTTGATCAAGCAATAGGCCTAGTTTTGGCCAATCTTGATTTTGAAAAGCTTTAACAGCTTTACTGACAGAATCTCGCAAACTAAATAAAGCTTGGAGTTTTTGTTTTTGAGTCATACCTTTGATAAG
>CAZVYS010000019.1:0-16594 GCA_964630755.1 uncultured Pseudomonadales bacterium
TTTGATTTTTTAAAACAACAAGAGCTTGATCGATGGTAGACATGGAGAAATTAAAGTCTGATTTTAATTTTTGGTTACTGATCTTTAAGAATTGTTGACGAGGACGGGGATCTTTTTTTAAAAATTGGATAAAACTGCCTTTTTTAATTTCAGATTTTAAATTAAAAACTTCTGCTATTTTTTTAGCTAGGTTAAAAGGTGATACTGGAGTACTACCAGTAACGTGATAAATACCAGTGGGCTTTTGTTTAATAAAGAGATTAAAAACGTGACAAATATCGTCAGCAAAAGTAGGAGTAATAATTTGATCAGTAAACATCGGATAAAGTGAATCAGTTTCTAACTTTGACAAAATATTTCTAACTAGATCTAGTTTTTGAGGAAAAATGGATCGGAAAGGAAAAGCTAAACGAGCAATTACATGACTACAGCCAGAGTCAACTACTTCCTGCTCTGCCCATAATTTTGTCTGGCCATACCACTCAATAGGATTTGGTTTATCTTCTTCTGAATAAAAAGTTCTTTTAGCGCCATTGAAAACAAAGTCAGTAGAAATATGAATCAAGTAGTGATTATGTTTTTTGCATGCTACAGCAATGTTTTTGGTGCCTAAAGTGTTAACTTTATAAACCAGGCCGTTTTTATCTTCCTTTTCTTCGTAAGCCTTAGATACATCAGTAAAGGCAGCTAAGTGGATTACGCAAGTAGGCTGATGCTTAGAAATAACAGTGTCAACTTGTTGTGAATCAGTTATATCTACATTGGTGGTTAAATCTAGATTAACGAACTGATATTGATCTTTAAAAAGCTCTGTTAATCGAGAGCCAACCATACCAGATAAACCAGTGCCAATAATAATTGGTTTATTTACCATACTGCTTTTGATAATAATCCTGGTAATCTCCTGTTTTAATTCTTTGCCACCAGTCTTTATTCTTAACAAACCAGTCAATGGTTTTCCTTAGATAAGTGTCAAGTCCATGTTGAGGTTGATACCCTAGTTCATTTTTTGCCTTACTCCAGTCAACTGAGTATCTTTGATCATGACCAAGCCTGTCTTTGACAAATTCAATTGAATCTTCAGGCTTATTCATAATTTTAATAATTTTTTTAGCCAACTCAAGATTGGATACATCTTCTGTCATGCCCCCAATACAGTATGTTTGACCGGTTTTGCCTTTTTCTATAATCAAGTCTATGGCTTGACAGTGATCTTCAACGTATAGCCAATCACGAACGTTTTTCCCATCTCCGTAAATTGGGATCTTTTTGCCCTCTAGTAAGTTAGTAATAATTAAAGGGATAAGTTTTTCTGGAAAATGATATGGGCCGTAATTATTAGAAGTGTTTGAGATAGTTGTTTTTAAACCATAAGTTTGATGGTAAGCCCGTACTAAATGGTCAGAACCGGCCTTGGAGGCAGAATAAGGACTATTTGGAGCAAATGGAGTGGTTTCGGAAAACTTTTCTTGAGAATTAAGACTGAGAGATCCATAAACTTCATCGGTAGATATATGGTGGAAGTGTTTTACTTTATGTTTTAAAGCAGAGTCAAGTAGTACTTGGGTGCCAACTACATTGGTGGTGACAAAAACAGCTGGACCAGAAATGGATCGATCAACATGAGATTCAGCAGCAAAGTGAACAACAATATCAACGCCCTTCATTACTTTATTAACTGCCTGAGGATCACAGATATCACCTTTTACAAAAGAGTAGCGAGAATTGGCTTCAATAGATTTTAAGTTTTCTAGATTACCTGCGTAAGTAAGAGAATCATAATTAACTATTTGTTCATCAGGATGATGTTTTAACCAGTAATGAATAAAGTTAGAGCCGATAAATCCTGCTCCACCAGTGACAAGTAATTTCATACTAAATATTGTACACTAAACTACCAACTTCCTGAGGCACCGCCGCCGCCAGAACGACCGCCGCCAAAGCCTCCAAAACCGCCTGAAGATTTACCAGAAGAAAAACCTCCCATAGATGAAATCCAAGATGTGGGCAAACCATGATTTTTTCTTTTTTTGTAGTTTTTGGATAAAAGAAAATCTAATAGTAAACCAAAGAAACCTAAAGCAACGGCACCAATGATTGAAATAAAGATTAGGCCTAAAATACTCCCTATTAATCCACCTGGCCACCAACGTTTTGATCTAGCTAAAAAGGCTCCTAAGTAAATTAAGATAATGCCGAGAAAGATCAAACCATCTAGTTGACTTGAATCAGGCATGGTGGTTGAGACGATCGTGTCGAAAGCTGTTTCGTCTTTATCTAAAACAGTTAAGATAGCTTGAACACCCTGCGATATACCGGTGTCATAGTCATTATTTTTAAACTCTGGAGTGATTTTTTCCCTAATAATAACGCCTGATCGACTATCAGTTAAGATTGGCTCTAAGCCATAACCAACTTCGATTTTAAGCTCTCTATCGTTAGGAGCAATTAGTAGTAAAACTCCATTATCCTGGTTTTTTTTACCGACAGCCCACTGTTCAAAAAGTTCTACAGCAACGTTTTCTATTACATCATCTTCTAAAGACTCTAGGGTAACTACGGCGATTTCGTGACTAGAGCTAGCTTCGTAAGTAGTCAGTATTTCTTCAAGATTAGTTTGGATAGGATCTGAGATAATATTAGCAAAATCACTAACATGACCTTGAGGAGATGGATAGGTCCTTGCAGAAACAGACCCTATACAAATGATCAAGCCGATCCCTGCTAACAGGGCAGCATTTAGTATTTTTTTCATATATTAATTATTCTGTTGATAAATCAACTGTTGGAGCTTTTTGAGCAGCTTCAACTGCCTCAAAAAAGGCTCTAACGTCAAAATTAAATATTTTGGCGATTAGATTAGTTGGAAAACGCATAATAGTAGTGTTGTAATCTTTAACAATGTCATTAAAGCGTTTTCTTTCAACACTGACTCTATTTTCTGTGCCAGCTAGTTCATCCATTAGGCCTAAAACGGCGGTGTTGGATTGAAGTTGAGGGTAATTTTCAACGATTACTAGTAATCTAGCTAAAGCTGATTCCACCTCGGTAGCAGCCTGAGCTTTTTCATCCACTGATTGAGCACCAGCGTAATTTTGTCTGGCCTCAGCAATTTTCCCAAAAACATCTTGTTCTTGTTCAAAAATTCCTTTGACAGAATTAACTAAATTTGGAATAAGGTCAAATCTCCTCTGATACTGAGTTTCTACTTGCGCCCATTGCCCGTCTATATTTTGGGTTTTAGTAATAAGATTATTGTAAGTGGAAACTAATGAAAGACCTATAACAGCAATTATTGCAACAATAATGAGTAATGATTTTTTCATTTATTTTCACCTCCTTTTCACATGAGTAATTTATGTATGTTTATCGGCTACTTTACTAGCTCCATACGAATCCGGTTTGGTTTTGGCTGTATAACCGTTGCCTGTAACCATGCCAACAACTTCTTTAATCATATCACGAGTTTCTCCTGATCTACCAACATCAATATGGATTTCAAGCTCATAACTACCATTGCCATTTAAACGAGTATTAATTTTTGGCAAAACATTTTCAGCAGTTTCTAGTGACAGTATAGTTTCCGCGTAAATTTTATCTCTGATGGTTTGAGATTTTTTAACTTGTTTCCCTTGCCAGAAATATCGACCTCCAAAACCAACTCGATGAACAATAATGGCAGTAACTAAACGAAGTTTTTGATTTCCTTTAACAGTTCTAACATGTGAATCACTGCCAATAATTAATCGATAAATTGAGTTGGGGTCACCTTCTATAAACTGAGCTATATCTTCAACTAACTCTAGTTGCCTTCTTTTTCCCTTAGTAGGACTAATAAACATAAAAGTAATTATACCATTCCTATTTAGAATCAATGATGCCGCCAATAATGCGATGAAAGAAAACAAGCTTGTTTTGATACTTTATCTCTTCATAGCCTTGAAATTCAGCAATACTACCAGTCTGCTGATAAGAATATTGCCAAGATTTATTCAAATGCTTCTTAGGACCTCTAAATGAATAAAATGATTGGTCTTTTTTAAGCATGGCTTGTTTTAGAAAGGCAAAAGTTTTGTTTGCCAACTTTTCTTGACCCTTTAACATGCCACCTCCATACAGAGTGGCAAAAATTGGTTTTTCTTTATATCTAATTAGCTCCATGCCCCGAGAGCGATAAAAGCCAATGAAGCTATCTCGATAATATAGATTATTTTCTTGATAAACTAATTCACTAAAGCCAGATCTTTCTGGCTTTTTTTGGTATTTGCCTGAACCAGCATAAGTGCTTTGAGCAGCTTTGTAATAAAATTGGTAAATGTTTTTTAAACTTGGTTTCATATTTATTCTAATTTAATTAATTAAAGTTAAGTGATTGATAATTTTATGGCCCCGATTAATATTAATAAAACACCTATTGATCTAATAATATAAACCTTAGTGGTATGTTGTTCGAGAAAATTCGGCTTAATAATTGAAATTATGATAGAAAAAGCTAACACCAGCGGTGAAGTTAGTAAGGCTATAACAGAAGAAATTGTGATATTGGTTTGAAAGGCAGAAAAAAGAGAAGCAGCGCCAAAGACAGAAAAAAATCCAGCGAATATAAGAGGTTTAAATTTTGGAAAAGTAATTGTTTTAAGGTTTTTAACTTTAATAAAAGGAATGGTTAATAATGCTAAAAAGATAGTAGTAATATCTCCCCAAAATATAGCAGTAAATGAGTTCATGCTTTTAAGAGCAAAGCCAACAAATAAATTTGAAATAGCGTGAAAAAATTGCATCGAAATAATTAAAAGAATGGCTAGTCGAAAATATGACTTAAGGCTTATTTTTTCATCTAGAGAAACAAGGATTGAGCCAACAATCATGATTAATATATAGATGTAACTTTGAGCTGGAAAGCGTTCCCCTAGAAAAAGAAAAGCTAAGATTAATACGAAAACTGATTGTAATTGGAAAAATGGAGCAAACGTTGAAGCATCAAGTTTGTATAAAGCAGAAATAAAAAAGATGTGTCCTGTAAAGAAAAATAATGAGAAAAGAAAAATGTATTGCCAACCAGTGGTAGGAATACTCACATCAAAAAATAAAGGAATTATTATTAAAGACGGAATAAAAGCAATACAAGAGTAAAAAAACATTACCCAAGGATTAGAGATTTTATGCTTACTAGCAAACTTATTAGTTAAATTTGATAAGGCAAATAAAGTAGCTGCTAAAAAAGAGAAGATTATATATGAAGGCATAAATCAATGATACTGTATTTTTTTTATTTTCCCTCTTTATTATTGTAATAATATTTATTGTCTTTTAGCTTACTGGGTAACAAGTTCTTGCTCTTATCAGGGTACATTTGATAATCTTTGCCGTAGCTTAAGTCTTTCATAAGCTTGGTTGGTGCATTACGAAGATGTAAAGGCACAGATAGATTGCCATGTTTTTTAACATCAGTTTGAGCAGCTCGTAAGGCATTATAGCTTGATCTATCTTTTTGAGCTTTACATAAATAAACAACCCCATGAGCTAAGTTAATAGCACACTCTGGTAATCCAATGGTCTCGCATGCTCTAAAAACCTCGTTTGCCACCACAATGGCTGTGGGCTGAGCCATGCCAATGTCTTCTGAGGCAAAAACTACCATTCTTCTTGCTATAAATAGTGGATCTTCACCAGCTTCAACCATGCGAGCAAGATAATATATGGCTGCATCTTCGTTACTGGCCCGCATGGATTTGATAAAAGCTGAAATAATATTATAGTGCTGATCACCGGTTTTATCGTAGCGTAAGAATTTTGATTGAAGAGCATTTTTTAGATGTTTGATAGTAATGGTTTGATAAAGCTTGTAAGTAGCCTCAAGTAGATTCAAGGCCTGGCGAGCATCGCCGTTGGCAAAGTTTATTAAAAAATTGTTCGCTTTAGTGGAAATAGAGTTTATCTTTAAAAAAGATTGTCCTTTTTTAACAATAGCTTTGAGCTCTTTGTCAGAATGAGGCTCAAGAACAAAAACCTGGCAACGAGAGAGCAGTGGACTAATAACTGAAAAGCTAGGATTTTCAGTGGTGGCTCCAATAAAAATAATGGTGCCGTCTTCGACAAAAGGCAGTAGATAATCTTGCTGGGCTTTGTTAAAACGATGTATCTCGTCTAAAAAAAGAATTGTTCTTTGTTTAATAAGGGGATTTTTAGACTCTATAATTATTTTTTTAACATCAGCTTTTCCAGCTGAAACTGCAGATAAAGCTACAAACCGAGATTTTGTTTCTTTTGAAATTATACGAGCTAGAGTAGTTTTACCACAGCCAGGAGGACCCCAGAAGATGATGGAATGAATTTGATCATTTTTTATGGCTAATAATAAAGGTTTGTTTTTACCAACTAAATGCGATTGACCAATAAATTCTTTTAAAGATTGAGGACGAATTAAATTAGCTAAAGGAGGATTAGTCATATCCCCAAACTAAACCCAAAATATAAAAATGTCAAGTTAACTATTCTATTCAAGAAATGGCTTTGCCGTTAACTACATCTTTGTATTTATAGCCGAGTTTCTTTTTTGCCCAGAACCGACTGGATCTAAAAAGGGTGTAGAAAGTACCAGCATCAGACCAGTAACCTTTTAACTCAGACCAATTAAGAGAATCTTCTTTTAAGTAGGCGTTATTAATATCAGTAACTTCTAGCTCTCCTCTACCAGATGGCTTGAGGGTGTTGATTTTGTTAAATACAGTTGAGTCGTAAATATATAGACCGGTAACTGCATACGGTGAAGCAGGAGTTTTTGGTTTTTCAATAATATTAGTAATTTTAGCTTGATCAGTTTGACTAAAAACAGGATTGCCGAATCTTTCTGGGTCAATTACTTTTTTTATAAAAATGGTGGCTCCTTTTTTAAATTCTTTAATTGGTTTTGAAATGTCTGCGTCAGTGGTGTTATCACCTAGGATAACTGCAATAGGACCTGAATCAGCAAAATCTTTAGAGTACTTTAAAGCATCAGCTATGCCTTTTGAGCCGCCTTCTTGATAGGCATATTCTAGATGATCAATTCCAAACTGTTTGCCGTTTTTAAGGACATTCATAAACTGGCCAGCATGAATATCTCCAGTAACAATCAAGATCTGCTTAATACCAGCTTTGACTAAAGTTCTAATGGGGTAAAAAATCATCGGTTCATCATAAATCGGTAATAAATGTTTGTTAGTGGCAAAAGTTAAGGGGTGCAAGCGAGTACCTTTGCCGCCAGCTAAAATAATACCTTTCATAAATCTCCTTTTAGGCTCTTAAGCTTATAAATATTAATATCATGATGCCAAGTAAACTGAGACCTAAGTATTCTAACACTACTGGCAAGTGAAGAGTCTTATCTTTAAAATGCATAACAATTCCCCAAAGAAAATATGAAACACCCATCAAGATAGCTGAAGTGATCCTTAGATATGGAAATTGAAAGTATGTTAATCCTAAAGTAGTCAAAATAACTCCCAAGATAATATAGGCTGGTAAGTGTTTAGCTTTCATATTACAAGATTAAACCTGGTTGGATAGTTAATAACAAAAATAATAATATGCCCAGAAAAACTAAATGAGTTAAGCCTTTTCCAGATAAACGAATAATTTTTTTCTTACTAATTACTATGGTATCGATAATAATAACTGCTAATAAAATAATTGTTAAGCTGATTGACATAGCTTTGGTTAGATGAAACGAGCTAAGCAAAGGAAGTTTGCTAGTTAAAGATTTAGTAGTAATTTCTGCCAGAACTGCTTCTGCTTGATCTCCTACTTTACCAGGGATAACTGGTAAAACATCATCTGCCTTGGTACCAAATAATTGAACTACTAACGCAGTTTCTTGACCCTGGAAAACATCGTTGATGACTACCATGCCAATTTCTTGATAACGACTAGATAGGATGTTATCTCGATGAGTCGGTGAATCCATCCAGGCGGCAACCACAGATTGCGAGTCAAAAAAATCTCGAGCTAGATTTTCGCCAGCGTAAAGATATTGATAATCAACCTTTTTAATAAAGCTCCAAGGCGTTTTACCTTCTGGTGATGTATGAGACCAATAGTTTTTTTGAATCATATCGGCTGCTTTTTGAGTAGCGGCTTGATTAAGTTTAGGGTTGATGGTTAATTCAGGTAAACCATTTTCTATTCTTTGTTTATTGGTTAAGATTATTAACTCTTCAACAGAAATCGAAGAAGCCAAACCAAGCACTCCAGGGATAGATTTACCAATAAAACTAAACATGACTTGACTAGCCATGATGATAATCATAAATATACTCAAAGAGGAAATGTGGAGAGTTTTGGCTTTGTAATTATTTGAAGATCTAGGGGTAAACAGATGGGCGAGACAATTGAGCATGAAAACATTCTACCTTCTCCGAGGCTTAATAAACAAGAGGAAAATCAACCAAAGAATAGGAACTAATAAAAACAACCAAGGCCACCATCTAAAATAAGTTTTTAGTTGATTAAAAATCGAGGAAATTGGAATTAAGGTTTGGGCTGAAGAGGTTGCTTGAGCTGAAGGAGTAGCTAAACCAGCAACTTGACCTAATTGAGAATTGAATAACCATGCAGAAGTTAAGGCTGATAAGGATTGAGGCAAAGTTTGAGTTTTTGACTTTGTTTTACTAGATTGACTTCTACCAGGTGATTGAACAGTAATGTTAATTGGAATATCAAACCAGGCTTTATTTGTTTGATATTGATTATCAAATTGATTTAGAGAAACAGTTAAGCTAATTGACTTAGTTTTATGAGCAGTTAAGCTACCTAAATCAACTATTGTAGGTGTAAAAAACTTTTCTAGAGTATTAGAAAAACGAATTCGACCCTCTAAGCCAATTATGGTTATAGTGATTTCTTTTAATAAATCCTCGTCAGTGTTAGTAAGTTTATTTGAAGATAAATCCAAGTTTAAAGTTTGATCATAAACGCTATTTATCTCGATTGTTTTAGTAATCTTATCTCCCGGGGCTAGATTGTCTTCGTAAAAACAAGCAGCAGTTGAGCCAGTGCAACCAGTATTATCACAAGTAACTTGGTAATCAGCAGCAAAAACTTTGAAGGGAAAAATAAAGAATAGTAAAAAAATGATTAAGATTTTTTTCATAAAGTTAAGCTAGTAGTTAAAGTGCGATCAATTACTCCGTGTAAAATAATTTGCAAATTAAAGTAATTAACGTCCTGATGATAAGTACAGTTGCCACCAGTCGAGCAAGTTCCTAAAACAAGGTCTTTAACTTGAACTCTATCGTCAGTAATGTCTAGCTTGCCAACAATACCTTGTTCTCCAGATTGACTTGAATAAGTAAGTTGATAATCAAGAGAGTTGAAATTTTGAGTATTAATGATAATGAAGCTGATTGAGGTTTGATCTGAATTAATAGTTAAATCTAACTCGCTCTCTTGATTAGTTTGAGATAGATTTCGACCACCTGGAGTGCCTTTTTCTGAGCTACCGGCATCCCAGTAATCAGACACTTCGGCTGCGTCGTCAAAAATAGTGTGCCAGTTACTAGCCTCAGTTCCCTCACCAGGAGTGGAATTACGTTCCATAGAGTAATATGAAGCTAAATCACCAGCAAATGGAGCACCGTCACCATCATCGGCTACATCTAAAGTAAAACTAGTATCATCAGTTAGGGTATATTGAGCATCTGAGTTAACTAGAGTTAATGAAGTAGTAACCCAGTCTGAAGAAACATTGGTGTCATGAAGTTTAGATAAAGGATCAGTTACGGTAAAGTTAGTAATTAAAAAGTAGCCTTTAGCAGGAATTATTGATCCAAATGGAATGGTAAGGTCGCCTCCACCAAAGGCAGCGCCTTCAATAACCCAATCAGATAAATCAATGTCTTGATCAGTTAGGTTTCTTAACTCTAAAAACTCGTCTGCTGTTGAACTTGAAGTGCCCATCCACATTAATTCATTAATAACTACGTCGCCGTAGTTTATCCAAGGATCGGCTATGTCATCTAAAGTAATGTCTGAGGGGCTATTGCTTAAATCTGACCAGTTACTGACAGCATCAGTTGATTTGATTGCAAAGTAATACTCTGTATCTGAGTCAAGATTAGTAACAGCAAAACTTTCAAACTCCCCAGGTAAGCTTGGAGCAGGTGGATTAGGTACGGTGGTGGCGTTATTAAAGTCAGTCTCATCTAATATTTCTGAGTCTGAGTAACGAATGTCATAAAGGCTAACTTGATCAAGGCCGCCATTATCTCCAGGCGCAGTCCAGTCAAGATCAATGGTTTGTTTTGAGGTGGCAATAGCAGTTAAGTCATCAACAGCGTCTGGAGCGATTGAGTTTTTAATAATAGTTCTAGATTTAGCTGATTCTGTATTACCGGCATTATCAGTGGAGCGAAAGTAAACTGTATTGCTGCCCGTATTTAAACTACTAGCGTTAATGTTAGTGCCAGGATTCCAAGTAATACCATTAAGGCTGTATTCTGTTGAGGACACACCTGAACTAGAGTCTGAGGCGCTTAAGGTTAAGATTTCTGAGTTGCCGACCCTGGCTTCTGCTGTAGTTAGATTGTCAATATATAGCCAAGACTGGTTTTGATCATCATCAGTATTGCCAGAATAAAAAATAATTTCTAAAACAGGGTCAGGAATATTTTCTAGATTAAAACTTACTTGTTGCCAGCCAGTTTGATTGGGATTGCCACCTGTATCGATCTGGGAGGCAGTTAATTTGAAAACTGCGTAATCATTTAGGTTAACAAAAACTGCTGGATCGTCAAAGCCAGTGGTGTCAAAAGAATAAAGATTATAGTAAAAAGAAAAGTTCTTAGCTCCAGGTGATAACTTTTGAGTAATTTTATTAGTCCAGATAGTATTACCAGAAACTTCACCAGCAAAAGACTCTGGAGTACCAAGACGTACCATGTAAGTGCCATCGTAAGCTGACGCTTCATGCGAATCACTGGTTATTAAGTTAACGTCTCCCTGAGTCGTCCAGTTAGTCAAGCCTTGTTCAAAACCAGAATTAGATACAGTCTCAGAAACTGATTTACCGCTGGAGACTGACATGGAAGTACTAGGATCGACTGTGTCTAGGGTAGTTGAACTTTCGGTAGTTTTACCGCTTGAATCTTCAGTGTTATTTGAATCATCGGTGGCAAGCGTGTAAAACTGATAAAAACCATCGCCATCTGTAGCAGTAAAGCTTATATTGCCTGAAGTTGGATCAGCATTTGGATTAACGTCATGGGTTGAATATTTGGTAAATGAGCCGGCTCCGCCATAACGGTAATATAGATCAACTGTGTCGACTAGGCCGCCTGAATCATCAGCTGTAAAAGGAACATTAATAGTAGTATTGTTTTGATAAGTTGATAGACTGCCTGCATTTGAAGTTGGAGCAGTCCAGTCACCAGATTCAATAGTGCTACTAGAGCTTTGTGAGTCTGTAAAGCCCCAGGTGCTATCTGAGGCAGTTTGGTAACTTGACACCTTAAGATCAAACTGGCAAGTTAAACTTTGCAAGAATTCATTGGATTGATTCAAGCTAATAGTTAAGTCCCAGTCATCCTGAGTATTAGTAGCTATGATTTGATTAGAAGTTAAAGAAAAGTTAGCTAAACTACCGTTGTATAAAGTATTCCCATTAAGAACAGCCTGAAGATTTAAAGCTTGGCATAAATCATCACTGCCTGAAGTTTTGTTAAATTGGTAATTATATTGAAAAGCTAAGCTGCCCTCATTTTTAACTGATAAAGTCTGCTGATTAGAATCTCCGGGCTTAAAGTCAGTTAAAGAAAATAATAAAGAAGGATTTAGACTAACATCTAATGTGCCTAGTTGAAGTAAATTATTAGGGCTAGTAACTACAGATGAAAAAGCAGCCTGGATGCTTGAGAAAAAACTGAGAATTCCAAAAATATTTACCAAAACAATTAAGTTAAACCAACCGCGCTTCATTTAAATTCTGGGCGTAAAAAAAGCCCAGGTTTCTGGACAGGTTACTTTAAATAATTAAATTCATGGTAAACCAGACTAATATAGGTGTCAAGTGCTCTATATTTAAAGTTCGGAACTTTAAATATTTTCTAATATCAAGCCTTCAAGGCTATTGATTTCTTTTTCTATTAATGGTTTTTCTATAAACTGCTGGTAATCTGATTGAAGTTTAAAAATATACTCTGGATGAAGCCATTTCGGCAATATAACTTTATTTATGTAGGCAGGATAAGAAGAGTAGGGATAGTTTAAAAGTTTTTTAGTTAACTCTTGAGGATTTTGATGAATGTATTTGGAAAGATAGAGTAATTGTTCATTTGAATCTACGGTTACGTTTTTAAACCTGCCTTCAAATAGAGACCCAGAATGCTTATATTTGTATTTAAAGTATATAGCGTAAGTAATAGATAATCGACGCATTAAATTAGAAATATTAGTTTTTTTAGTAGCTTCGGGAAGTTGTTTTAATATTAAATGAAAATGATTAGGCATTAAGCAATAAGCTATGCAATGAATAGTATATTTAAAGTTCGGAACTTTAAATTCTTTGACTATATTTTGATAATTAAAATGCCTGGCTGTTGGAAATTTTAAGTAATAGGAAAGAATTTCAATAAAAATTATATAATCTGATTCCTCTAGAAATATCTTGTTTTTATAAGCTCCACGATTGAAGATATGGTAAAAATATTGTGGTCTAAAGTTTCGATAATAATACTTGCTTGGCATAAATTAAATATATTAAATAGTTAGGTTTCATTTAAAGTTCGGAACTTTAAATGAAATTGTTTGTCGCCTAGGTAGCCGTTTATTTCTGGACGAATAATTTTTGAAGAAAGCATAGAGGCTGGATGAATAACATGATGGCCGTAAATATGATTAATCTTGTCTATTGATTTAAAAAGCTGATTAGTTTTTTGATCATTCTTAAATAAAGGCAAAGGTAGATAGCTTTTTCTAGTCAGAAGACTAATCCAGATACCAGCAAAACGAACTGGATGTTGCCAGTTAAACTGATTAAACAACTTAAAAACAGCTTTAAAAACATGACAGCCATTATCAGTAAAAGTTTTGGTAGTAATATAACTACTCTCTGAAAAATGGTTGCCGCGAATGCTAATGCCAAACTGACGACCAACTAAGCCCATTTGGCGTAATTTAAAACAAGCTTCTTCAACCAAGTTTCTGATTAAGGCTTTAATAACTTTTGGATCTCGAGTGTTTTTGAGTAAAGTATAAGTACGAGAAACTGACTTTGCATCAGGCAATTGGCTAACAGTAACTACCTTGGAATCATCTTGGCCTTGAGCAATACGTTTAAGCTCAGGTGCCCAAAAAAGACCAAATTCTAATGCCAGCTTTTCATCAGGAGTGTTTAAAATTTGAGGCAAAGAAGTTATGCCCATACGCTTTAGTCTTTTGGTAAGACGATAGCCAATACCGCAAACTTCTTCAAACGGAGCTCTTGAGAGTAAATCTTGCTGGTTATCTCTGGTAACTACAAAAACACTGCGTTTAGGAGCCATGCCAGAAGCGATTTTAGCTAGTAATTTGTTTTTAGCGATGCCAATCGAACAGCCCAACCACTCGCCTAGTTCACGCTTAACGCGTTGCTGAATATCATAGGCAAGTAGCAAAGATCCATTAAAAAGATGAGAAGTGTGAGTAACATCTAAAAAAACTTCGTCTAGAGAAAAAACTTCCATTTGATCAGTGTAGTTTGAACAAAGATTAATAAATCGGTGGGTGACGTCAGAGTATTTGGGGAAATCGGCGGGCAGTAAAGTAATTTGGGGACAAAGATGTTTAACTTGAGTTAAGCTCATGCCTATTTTTAAGCCATACTTTTTAGCTTCATTACTTGAAGCAATAACACAACTGCGACCAAAAGATTTAATAATACCAACTGGTTTGCCTCTAAGGTGAGGGTTGCACTGCTGCTCAACTGAAGCAAAAAAAGAATTTAGATCAACATGAAGAATCTGGCGCTTCATAGATTTTAAGCAATTTCCAAATTAATGTTTGATTATTAAACTCTAGCTCGTAAGTAGCTTGATTGCTTAAAGATGAAAAAGTATGTAAAACTGCTTGACCTAAACGATGAGTGTGCTTAAAAACAATTTTATCAATTAAAAAATCTGAATTTTGCCAACTAAAGCTTAGGGGTTTGATTTGCCCATTTTCAAACTGGACTTTAACTAAAATTGGTTGATTAATAATCTCGAACATAACCCGAATCCAGTTAAGCACGAATTAAAACCGAAAGTCAATAACCAAACATCACACCCCAAGGTGTGATGTTGATATTAAAAATAATAATTTTCTTATACAACTGGTGTTTCTTCAGCTGGTTTTTCCTCTACTGGAGGGGTGGTAGCTGGCGCCTCTGGGGCTGGAGCCTCAGGAGCCGAATCCGGAGCTGGAGTATCACCAGGCAGGGTTGGTTCAGCAGGAGTATCTACTGGAGGAGTTGAAGTTGGTGTATCAGCTGCTTCAACTGATGCATCATCAGTTGAAGCTGGATCTGGTGCTACAGATGGCGTATCAGCCGCTGAGGCAACAGGCTTTTGTTGATCGTCCATGAATTAGTTCACCTCCGTTCAATTGCATCGATATAAATATCGATATAAATAACTATAGTATGAAAAGTGATTATGATGCAAGTTTAAAATTTATTGGTGAATATAAAGCCCCACGAGTAACACCGAGTTTTTTGATAAAACCCTTCTTGGCCAACTGCTGAAGATCATAATGTAAAGTTCTTTCGGGGGTACTAATAAAGTTTCTTCTAATGTAATCAAAAGAGACAATTTTATGATCTCTAATTACTTGATAGATTTCTTTTCTTCGTAACAATAAAGTGCCTGGATTTGGCAAACTGAGTTGGCTCATGATTAATTTGTATCACCTCTTGCGAAATATTGCAAGATATTGCGGAATATTGCGAGATATTAGAAGATTATTTATGGCCTAGATCGGTTAAAGCCTTTAGAATTTGACTCACTTTTGAAGAGCTTAGACCAATGTCTTGGAGTTGACTCTGGTTAAGTTTAGCCAGATCCCGGCATAGGATTAAGTCGCGATTAAATAAAAGATGGCGATCACGTGAATCTAGAAAACTTAAACAAGTTAAAGGGTGAAGATTGTTGGTTTCGATTAATTGTTCTAAACTTCCCCTTTTTGGATAGCGCCAGGCAGTTAGTTTCATTTTCTTGCAAGTACCATACTGAATAGCGCTTTGAGTTAACTTAGTATTGGTAATTAACCAAACATGGGTAAATTGATCTTTAAGATCTAAAAAGCGTGCCTGAGTATACATAGCCTCTTTGCTTCTGGTTTTAGTACCTGGTCGATTGTGAAACTTGCACTCGACTAGATTTTTATCATTATTAATATTGGCTACTACATCGATCTCGTGAGAAATACAATTGCCTTTTAAAACTTGCTGAGCTTGAGTAGTGTAACCAGCTTCGCTTAGTAGTTTTGCTATAAATTTTTCAAAAGGATAACCGGATGGACCAAGATTAAGCAAAGAATTTTTTAAAGAGTAACGATAGCCCTGGCCTGATTGAAGTTGATTAAGCTTCTCAAAGACCTGTTTATAAATGGCTTGAGTGGTAATACCATCAAAAAGTTTACCAGTTAAAGTAACTAGAATCTTATTAATAACTTCTGGTTTAGCGCCAGCTCTTTTTAAAGAATCTCTAACTTTTTGTTCATCAAAATCTTCTAGTTCGTTGTTTCGTTTTTTTACTTTAATCGGCATATAACAATTATAAATGATAAGGTACTTTGGTTTTAAAGTCGACAGCTTTAAGTCGCTTGATGATTTTATTAACTAATTGTTGATCAAAACTTTGAGTAGATTGTTTTTTAACTAAGGCATTTAGAATGGGATCAGCTTTTTGGTAAGCAAGCCCAAGTTCTTTTTCATCAGTTTGACCTGGCCACAAACCAGCTGAAGGTGGCTGATTAATGATTGGTTGAGGTAGCCCTAAATACTTAGCTAGCTTGATCACCTCAGTTTTGTATAGATGGGAAATGGGATTAAGGTCAGCAGCCTCATCTCCATATCTAGTGTAGTAACCTAGTAAGTTTTCAGATTTATTTTCTGTGCCAATCGCTAAGGCTTTTTTAGCCTTAGCTTGATCAAATAAACAGGTCATTCTAACTCGAACAATGATATTACCAAAACGAAGTGGGTCTTTTTTGGCGTTAAGTTTAACGGCTAGTTTATCAACTGACCGGGATAATTTTAGTTTGAGTTGCTGATTATCCGGAATATCTAACTTTTTAATTATTAAATTACTTAAATCTACAGATTGACGTTTGTAGGGCATTTGAAGAGTATAGAGATTATCTTTGCCTAAGGCCTTGACAGCTAAAATCAGCGCTAAGCTTGAGTCAAGGCCACCAGAAATAGCCACAATTCCCTTGTTAAAGCCTTGTTGCTTAAAAGTGTCTTTGATAAATTGAACTATCTTGCCTGTTTCTTTTTTTGAATCTAGGTTCATGATCTCAATTATACCTTATGATAAAATACAGATGTATTCTTGGCCCCATCGTCTATCGGCTTAGGACACTAGGTTCTCATCCTAGAAAG
>CAZVYS010000020.1:0-15488 GCA_964630755.1 uncultured Pseudomonadales bacterium
TCCCCCTTTTGCGAGCGCGAAGCGCGAGCATAGAACCCGCGATCTGACCACAGGCAAGTCAATCGCGGGTTAATTGGTTTTCGCGGAGCGAGGCGAAGCCGAGCGAAGCGAGACAAGAGCCGACTTTAAGGAGGCGGATAATTGCGAACCCCGCGAAGCGGGGTGAGCAACCTTTCAATGTTAGGTTCAAGTTAGAGCGAAGCGATTAAAATTGGGCGAAGTCCATCAATTGGCATATTGTGTTTGGGCTACAATCAATTGAGTTGTTTAATTTAAACTACATTAACCAAGTAAGGTTAATCACTCTTTTGGTGGTAGTGGTTGGATTGTTGGCAGTTGACCGGTTTCCTGTTTTCACCGCCACTGGCGGCTTTCACTATCCGGTTCTGCTAAAGCTACCACCATTTAGATAGTCTAATGTCCATCTTTAGATGAATAGATAATAACTGTATTTGTATTTAATTTAACTCTTCTTTTTAATCCTTCATCTTTGATCGTGGTTGATGTGGTGGTGGTCGGTGTAGATGGGCAGGTGGGCGGCATGTCGGACGAGCTGTCGCAAGGTACTGTATCTGTTATATCTATGGTAAAATTACCATACTTACTTTTAAAGTAAGTTCGAGTGTCGTCAAAAACACACTCAAACGAGCGACTTGTCGCGGCGGCGCAAAGCGCCGCCCATGGTTTTCTTGAGGGGAAATACGTTTTTTTGTCTTTTAAGACTTTGTTAGTTGCTTAGATCTTTTCCTGTTACTTAGAATACTTTAAGTAGTAAAATTAGATTGATTTTTGTTGATTTAACTACTGTTAAATATTGTCCAAATATACTAGCTTTTCTTTTTTGCTTTTAAGCATTACATAACCAACACGTTCTTCAACTATGTGTAGCACGTACTACACATATACTATTAAAATTCGATTCCTATTGACAAACATTACCCGAAAGTAGATATTAATAGTAATGCCCAAGTATTTTATTTACGCTAGAAAAAGCACTGAAGACGAAGAAAGACAACAATTATCTATTCCAGCTCAAATTGATGAATTAAGACAATTTGCCAAAAAAGAAAAGCTAAAAGTAATTGATACCTTTATTGAAAGCAAAACCGCTAAAAAACCCGGTAGGAAACTCTTCAACCAAATGTTAGAAAAAATTGAATTAGGGGTTGCTGACAGTATCATCTCTTGGCACCCTGATCGTCTTGCCAGAAACGCAGTTGATTCTGGTCAAATACTTCACTTACTAGATACAAACAAGCTTGTTGATCTCAAATTCCCCACCCTTCAGTTTCAAAACAATGCGCAGGGTTTATTCATGCTTTCAATTTCATTTGGGCAATCTAAATATTTTATAGATAACTTAAGCGAAAATACCAAAAGGGGATTAAGGCAAAAAATTAGACAAGGTGGTTATCCTTCTCAAGCTCCTTTAGGATATTTAAACGATAGATTAAATAAAACAGTCATAGTAGATAAAAAGAAAGCTCCGATTATCAAACAAGCTTTTAATCACTACTCTACCGGTAAATATTCTTTGGAAGCTATCTCTAATTTTTTTGCCAAACAAGGGATATTATCAAGACATGGTAACCATCTCAAAAAATGGACGATTAAACATCTTTTAACCAACCCTTTTTATTACGGACATTTTCGCTATAACAATGAAATTTACCAAGGTAAGCACAAACCATTGCTTACCAAGAAGTTTTTTGATCAAGTTCAGAAAGTGATTAAAAAGCGTGGATACATTCACCCCAAAGAACCCCACAACTTACCATTTGCCGGATTCATGAAATGTGGCGAATGTGGTAAAACCATAACCGCTGAAATTAAAACCAGATACTACAAAGGCACCAACCGAACCGCAACCTACATTTATTACCGTTGCACTAAAAAAGGCACTAATTGCTCTCAAGCCTACATTCGCCAAGTTGACCTAATTCCCCAAATTAACAAACTAATCAAAAAACATTCTATTCCAGAAAGTTGGGGAGCTAAATTTCATCAAAAAATCAATAACGAAGAACAAAAAATTGAATCTAATTTAGAAAAGGTTAGCCAAGCACTAAAACTAGAACTAAAGGCAGTTAAAAACCGCTTAGATAAAGTTTTAGATAAATATCTAGACAAAGATATTGATAGAGATCAATATTTAAACAAAAAGAATAGTCTGATGAACAAAAAGAAAGACTTAGAGGAAAGATTAACTAAACTTTATTTATCAGAAACTGCTTGGCTCGAACCTTTTAGAAAATGGACAAATCTGGCTTTACAAGCCAGTAAAATATCTAGTTTAACTACCGATTTACATGAGAAACGTCAATTTATGCTAAACACCGGCTCGGACTTCATTTTAAAAGACAAAAAAACGTATTTCCCCTCAAGAAAACCATGGGCGGCGCTTTGCGCCGCCGCGACAAGTCGCTCGTTTGAGCGGGAGACGGGTTACGATCCCGCTACCTTCTGCTTGGGAAGCAGATGCTCTACCAATTGAGCTACTCCCGCATACCGCAATTCTACCCCGGTAGGGGAATCTGTTCAAACCCTAGATTCTTAAAACTATCTGGGTAGTTTTAAAACCATCCCTTTTTCAATTACGTTAGAGTCAACTATTTGTTCTTGGTTAGCTTTAAAGATTTTTGTCCACTGATAACCATCGCCATAGGCTCTAACAGCAATTTTCCAAAGAGTATCGCCTTTAGCTACAGTATAGTTATCAGT
The DNA here is from genome assembly GCA_964630755.1 of uncultured Pseudomonadales bacterium. Lineage (GTDB taxonomy): Bacteria > Patescibacteriota > Microgenomatia > UBA1400 > CG1-02-47-37 > CAZVYS01. The sequence continues at coordinate 2,722 of CAZVYS010000020.1, forward strand.
TAAGATGCTATCTTGAGTGCTAGTTGTCTCAGTCACTTTTACTTCTGGTTTTTCAACGACAATCTGAGCTGTTTTAGGAATAGTTAGCTCTTGTCCTTCTACAATTACATAAGGAGCAATTAACTGGTTTTCTTGAGCTATATTAACCCAGTTATAGCCAGATTCATAGTATTTTTCAGCTATCTGCCATAAGTGCTCACCATTAGTAACTTTATGAGTTTTTGGAAGACCTTGAGGCACTAATTTCCCGTTTTCTTTAACTAGTTGTACTCCTTCGTAGGCGACTTGATCTGTTGCAGGTTGTTTATTAACACTTGAGAAATAGTTATAAACTAATACTCCCACCACCACCACCACCAAAGCTCCTAATGCCATACTGATAGTTGACTCGCTCATCTTTAATCTTTTCAAAAATGACTTTAATCCTGATTCTTGGTGTTCTGATTCTGTGTCCATTTTTTCTGCCTCCTTTCTAAGGCAGAGATTTATCTTGAGCAGCATTCAGACCTTTACCTTGATTAAATCGAGGCGGTCTTTGCGGACCCGACCGGATTTGAACCGGCGGTCTCTTCCTTGACAGGGAAGCGTGTTAAACCAGGCTACACCACGGGTCCACCTAGTTGTAATAATAACAGAGGTAGTAGAGCTAGTCAATCAGCTAAATATTGTAGGATAAATATCCTATAAATAACAAATTAGTGCTTAATTAACTCTGTAAAAAACTATTAATTACCCAAATGAAAACAATGTGAAACTAAATGAGTACAAAATGTCTATTTGTTTTCTTGCAACATTTTTACTAAAATATACCTGCCTGCTTATGGATAAAGACAACTTTACTCATTCAACCGAACAATCAATTCAAAAAGCTTTCAGAATCGCCCAGGGCAAACAAAACCCTAGTTTAACAGACTTACACCTATTATTAGCCCTTTTATCTGACCTAGATAGTGTTGTTTTTGAGATAATTAAAGCTTTAAAAGTAAAACCTCAAGACATTATCTTAAAAGCAGAGCAAGCCCTAGATAAAAAAGCAGTTGCTGAAGCCAAAATCGAACCTAGGCCTAATCAAGAATTTATTCAAGTTTTAAATCAAGCTCAGATACAAGCCAATAAACTTAAGGACAAATATATCTCAAGAGAGCTTTTACTCTTAGCACTCACATTGACAGACTGCCAAAGTAATGATATCCTAAAGAAATTTCAAATCACCGCTGACAAAATAAAATCTTTATTAAAATCTGTTAGAGGAAATCAATCAGTTATGGATAAGAACCCAGAAGCTAAATACAAAGCTCTAGAAAAATATACTCAAAATTTAACCAAGCAAGCCAAAGCTGGCAAACTAGATCCAGTTATTGGTCGCAACGAAGAGATTAGAAGGGTAATGCAAGTTTTATCAAGGAGAACCAAAAACAATCCAGTTTTAATAGGTGATCCAGGAGTGGGTAAAACTGCTATTGTTGAAGGATTATCTCAACGTATTGTTGATGGAGATGTTCCAGAAACTTTAAAAAACAAACAATTACTCGTACTGGATCTAGCCTCTATTTTAGCTGGAGCCAAATTTAGAGGTGAGTTTGAGGACAGGTTAAAAGCTATCCTAAAGCAGGTTAGTGAATCTGATGGAAAGTATATTTTGTTTATTGACGAACTGCATACTCTGGTTGGTGCTGGAGCAGCTGAAGGAGCCATTGATGCCTCAAACATGCTCAAGCCGGCTTTAGCTAGAGGATTATTAAGGGCTATTGGAGCCACCACAGTTAAAGAATATCGACAGTATATCGAAAAAGATGCAGCTTTAGAACGTCGATTCCAGCCAGTATTTGTTGACGAGCCCAGCTTAGAAGACACTATCGCCATATTAAGAGGATTAAAAGAAAAGTATGAAGTTCATCATGGTATAAAAATTATAGATGACGCCATTATTGCAGCAGCAAGTTTATCAACCAGGTACATCACTGATCGGTTTTTACCAGATAAAGCCATTGATTTAATTGACGAAGCAGCCTCTGGGTTAAAAATCGAATCAGAATCTATGCCCACTGAACTTGATCAGTTAAAAAGACAAATTACACAACTAGAAATAGAATTAAGAGCTTTAAAAAGAGAGAAAAACAAACTAAAACTAGATCAGATTAAAAAGAAAATTGCAGATTTAAAAGAAATAGAAACAGGACTTGAAGTTCGTTGGAAAGCTCAAAAAAAACTTTTACAAAAAATTCAACATAACCAAATTCAAGTAGATAAACTAAAAACAGAGCTTATCGAGCTGGAACGCGATGTAAAACTAGAACAAGCTGCAAAATTAAAGTATGGCCAACTCCCTAAGCTAGAAAAAGAACTCAAAGCTTTACAAAAGCAATGGTTATTGATTCCAGAAAAAGATCGGATTTTAAAGCTACAAGTCACAGAAGAAGACATTGCTCAAGTTGTTGCCCGTTGGACTGGCATTCCAGTTACTAAACTTCTTGCTTCAGATCAACAAAAGTTATCCAAACTAGAAGAAAAACTTCACCAAAGAGTTATTGGCCAAAACAAGGCAGTCAAAGAAGTCAGTAACGCTATCAGAAGATCTCGAGCTGGAATATCTGAGGAAAATCGTCCAATTGGTTCTTTTATCTTTATGGGTCCAACTGGAGTTGGAAAAACTGAGTTAGCTAAAGCTTTGGCTGAAGAGTTATTTAACGACGAAAACGCATTGATTCGTATCGATATGTCTGAATATTCAGAACAACACTCAATTGCTCGTTTAATTGGTGCCCCACCAGGCTATGTTGGCTTTGATCAAGGCGGACAGTTAACAGAGGCAGTTAGGCGAAAGCCATACTCAGTTATTCTTTTTGATGAAGTTGAAAAAGCTCATCCTCAAATTTTTAATGCTTTTTTGCAAATTCTTGACGATGGACGATTAACCGATGGCAAAGGCAGGATGGTAAGTTTTAAAAACACTCTTATCATCATGACCTCAAATCTGAAAGACGAAGATGAAGTTAGAAAAACTTTTAAGCCAGAGTTTATTAATCGCCTGGATCAAATTATTGTTTTTGATTCATTAGATCCTAGCCTGCTTAAAAAGATTGTAGAAATTCAGCTAAATAAAGTCAATCAACGATTAATAGAGCAATCTATTAAAATAAAAGTGACCAAAAAAGCTAAAGACTATTTAGCTAAAAAAGGCTATGACCAAGATTTTGGAGCAAGGCCTCTAAAGAGAGTTATCCAAAACCAAATTCTTGACCCGTTATCTCTAATGATTATAGAAAATCAACTAAAAAAAGACTCAACTATCACTGTAGAATTAACTAAAGATAAACTGACTCTTAAATCTTAAACTCTCTTCTGTTAAACTGGTCACTATGGTAGACGTTAATTATTTATCTGAATTGGCTCAAATGCCAATCAACCAAAAAGAGGCTAAGACGCTTAAAAAAGGCTTTGAAAAAACTTTAGAAAGCGTTGACCTATTAAAAAAACTTGACACGACAAAATTCAAAAAAGACTTTTCAGTTACTGGCCTTTTAAATATCTTTCGAAAAGATAAAATAGATAAATCAAGAATCTTGACTCAAGACCAAGCCCTCTCTAACGCTAATAAAACTTACCAAGGATATTTTGTCGTTCCAAGGATTATCAATGAAACCTAATCAACTAAATATTCAAGAGGCTTTAAACGGATTAAAGCAAAAAAAGTTTTCATCTGTTGAATTAACCCAAGCTTGTTTAAATAGGATTAATAAAACAGATAAAAAGCTAAATGCCTTTTTAAGTTTAAACCCTAAGGCAATTAATGAGGCAAAAAAAGTCGATCAGCTAATAAAATCTTCAGTCAGTAACTTTAAAAAATTTCCTCTCTTGGGTATTCCATACGGCCTTAAAGACAATTTTTTAACTAAAGGAATACCAACAACTGCATCAGCAAAATTATTAGCTAACTATATTCCTCAGTATAACTCAACTGTTTATCAACGCTTGTTAAATTCTGGAGCTATTTTACTTGGAAAAACAAATTTAGATGCTTGGGCTCATGGATCGTCAACAGAAACGTCAGATTATGGGTCTACTAAAAACCCCTGGAATTTAAATTATTTACCTGGAGGATCGTCAGGTGGTTCAGCCGCAGCAGTAGCTGCTGATCAATGTATTTTTGCCATTGGTTCAGAAACAGCTGGGTCTGTGCGTCAACCAGCCGCTTGGTCGGGTGTTACTGGATTAAAACCATCATATGGTCGTGTTTCAAGATATGGAGTGATCGCTTTTGCTTCTTCAACTGACTCTCCAGGTCCATTAACAAAAACAGTTACTGATGCAGACATGGTTTTAAAAGTAATTGCTAGTCATGATCAATACGATGCTACCACTTCATCACTGCCTTTAAAAGACAATTCATTGGATATAAAATCCTTAAAACAAATTAAACTAGCTTTGCCTAAAGAATATTTGGTCAAAGAAATGAGTCCAAAAGTTAAAAAAGTAATTCTTACTGCTGTTGATAAGCTAAAACAACTTGGAGCAATAATAAATGAAATTTCCTTACTTGATCCACATTATGCTATTGGAGTATATACTATTGTTTCTAGGTCAGAGGCTTCTTCTAATTTAGCTCGTTACGACGGAGTTAGATTTGGAAAAAGTCGGAGCGCTTTTACTCACGAAGCCAAAAATAGAGTTATGCTCGGTGCTCATACTCTTTCTAGCGGATACTATGATCAATATTATAATAAAGCTCAAAAAGTAAGAGCCTTAATGGTCGAAGAATTTGATAGTACTTTTAAAAAGCACGATTTAATTATTGGTCCAGTTTCACCAAGCACAGCTTTAAAGCTTGGCGCTAGCCATAATGACCCGATGTTTGGAGACGTTCAGGATATTTTAGTTGAAGCCAGTTCATTAACTGGGTTGGCTAGCATAAGTTTACCTTGTGGTTTTGTTAATGGATTGCCAATTGGACTACAAATTACCGGTCCACAATTTAGTGAACCAAAAGTATTAACCACCGCCAACGTTTATCAACAAAACACTAACTGGCATCTGAAAAAACCAAATTTATGAATCTTAAATCAATTATTGGCATGGAAATCCATGTTGAACTAGATACTAAATCTAAAATGTTTTGTGGCTGTCCAGCCCAACATTTTCAAGTAAAACCCAATACTCATACTTGCCCAGTTTGCTTGGGGTTGCCTGGAGCTTTACCAATCCCCAATAAAAAAGCTATTGACTGGACTATCTTGACTGGTTTAGCTTTAGAATGCCAGATAAATAAAGAGTCAACTTTTGATCGAAAACACTATTTTTATCCAGATCTTCCAAAAGGATTTCAAATTTCTCAATATGACGATCCATTTTGTATCAACGGGAAATTACAGCTAAATTCAGGCAAGACGGTTCAAATCACCAGAGTACATCTAGAAGAGGATACTGGTAAATTAATTCACAAAACTATTAATAATCAAAAGGTTTCTTTAGTCGATTTTAATCGCTCTGGCGTTCCATTAATGGAAATAGTTACAGAGCCAGATATTAATTCCGGCACTGAAGCTAAAGAATTCTTAAAGAATCTTAGAGATATAATTCGAACCTTAAAAGTTAGCTCATGTGACATGGACAAGGGCTCCATGAGGCTAGAAGCTAACATTTCATTAAAAGGCGAGGGGATTAAACCTTATAAAGTTGAAGTTAAAAATCTAAACTCATTTAGATTTGTCGAACAGGCCATTAATTATGAATTAGAGCGTCAATCTAAACTGCTTAAAAAAGGGATTATTCCACAACAAGAAACTCGAGGCTTTAACTCTAAAGTCAAAACTACTTTTTCTCAAAGATCAAAAGAAGCTGCTGAAGATTATCGTTATTTTCCTGAACCAGATATTCCTCCAATTGTTCTATCTGACAAAGAAATAAATGCCATCAGAAAAAAATTACCTAAACTCCCAGATCAACAAATCAAAGAACTTGATCTACCAGAAAATACGGCCAAGCTATTAGTAAAAAAACCTAAAGCCTTGAATTTTTTCAAAGAAAATATCAAGCTAGCCATGAAGCTAGGATTAACAAATCAAAAGTTTGCTAATTTTATAGTTAACCAAAAGCTTGACATCTCTAAATCAGCTGAAGCTCAGTTAAAGAAACTTACTCAATCGGTTTCTGTTGACGATTCTTTACTAGAATCAGTTATAAAACAAAACCCAGAAGTAGTTAAAAAGTTTAAAGCAGGTAAAACAAGTGTAATTGGTTTCTTAGTCGGGGAAGTCATGAAAATCTCAAAAGGCAAAGCAGATCCAAAGCAAGTTCACCAACAGTTATTTGAGCTTCTTAGCTAACCTTCAAGGTCCAACCTTGAATGTTAGCTAATCTAAAATAATGTCTTTAAATTCTTCAGAGTCCTCGTCAATTTTTTCAACATAATTTTGATATGATAATAGTTTATTTTCAGACTTGAATTTATTTAAAATTAATCCTGGTTTTACCCAATCCTGAGAAAATAATCCAAGGTAATTTCCATAACTCGAATATTTATAACCTTCAAGGTTGGACCTTGAAGGTAGAATGTCAATGGGATTTAGATGAATGTATTTTGATAAATAAATTAGTTGTTCATTTGAATCAATTTGATCGATTAATACAGCTTTATAATTACCTTCAAATAGTGGGCCTCTTCTTTTATATTTTTGATTAAAATATAAGGAGTATTTTGTTCCTAGAGATCTCATAAATTCTTTTATCAAGTACTTATCTGTTTGATAAAGCAAGAGGTGATAATGATTTGGCATTAAACAATAAGCCCCTAGTTTAATTTTCTGATAATAGTTACTTAATTGTCTTGAGGGTGAAACCTTCAAGGTTGGACCTTGAAGGTTGGTAGCAGACAAATAAAATTTTAAATAAAATAAAAACATTTTAAAATCTGCAACATTTCTGTAAATCCGTTGACCTGCTACACCTCTGTTATAGATGTGATAAAAAGAATTTTCTTTGTAAACTTTAACAATGTTTTTTACTGGCATACTTTAGTATACACCTTCAAGGTTGGACCTTGAAGGTACTTGTCAAGTTTATCAAATAAAAATAAGATGTGGTAATGACTGACTTTGTCCATCTTCACGTACACTCGGAATATTCTCTTTTAGATGGTTTATCTAAAATAGAACACTTACTTCAACAAGCCCAAAAGCAAAAAATGCCAGCAGTTGCTTTAACTGACCATGGGGCTATGTATGGAATAGTGAAATTTTATAATGCCGCCAAAAACTATGATGTTAAACCAATTATTGGAGTTGAAAGTTATCTAACTTCAGCTGATCGGAATGATAAATCACCTGGTGTTCAAAAACAAACCTATCATCAACTTCTTTTAGCAAAAAACGAAGAAGGTTATAAAAATTTAATGAAGTTGACAACTGTTGCCCATCTAGAAGGATTTTATTATAAACCACGAATTGATTTTAAAACTTTAGAAAAATACTCAAATGGCTTAATTGCTACTTCATCATGCATTCAAGGTATTATTCCTCAATTGATTTTAAAAGAACAAGCAAAAGAGGCACTTGAAAAATGTAAATATTTTTCAAAGCTATTTAAAAATGATTTTTACATAGAGCTTCAAAAGCACAAAGGTGTTCCTGAGCTTGATAAGATTAACAAAACTCTTCACGATTTTTCAAGAAAGCTTGGTATTCCAATAATTGCCACCAACGACGTTCACTATGTTGAAAAAGAAGATGCCAAAGCCCAAGATGCACTTTTAGCTATTCAAACTAAAACCACCCTTCAAGATAAAAAGCGACTAACCATGATCGATTCTCCAGATTACTATCTTAAAACTGGCCAAGAGATGAAAAGTTTATTTACAGAACACAAAGATGCTCTATCAAACACATTAAAAATAGCAGAAAAGTGTAACGTGACTATAGAAACTGGAAAATGGATTTTACCTAATTTCCCATTACCAAAAGGTTATTCTTCATCAACCAAATACCTCAAAGATTTATCTAATATTAGGTTGAAAAAAAGATATAAAAAAATCACTCCATTAATCCAAAAACGCTTGGACTATGAACTTAAGGTAATTTGCGATAAAGGATTTGCTACCTACTTTTTAATTGTAGCCGACTTTGTAAACTGGGCTAAAAAGAACAAAGTTAGAGTTGGTCCAGGAAGAGGTAGTGTCGCTGGTTCGCTTGTATCTTATGCATTAAGAATTACTACTATTGATCCACTAGAGCATAACATTCCATTTGAGCGATTTATGAATCCTCAAAGACCTAGTCCTCCAGATATTGACTTAGATTTTGCTGATGATCGTCGCGATGAAGTAATCGAATATGTAGCAAAAAAATACGGCAAAGATAAAGTAGCTCAAATTATTACTTTTGGCACTATGGAAGCAAGAGGCGCAGTCAGAGACATTGGTAGAGTCCTTGGTATGCCATATTCAGATCCAGATAAAATTTCCAAATTAATTCCTGTTGGCTACTCACTTGAAGAAGCTTTAGTAAATGTAGCTGAATTACAAGAATATAATCGACAAGATCAATTTAGAGAACTATTAAGTTTAGCCAAAAAAGTTGAAGGCACTGCTCGTCATGCTTCCACTCACGCAGCTGGAGTGGTAATTGGAGACAAACAACTAACTGAGTATACACCTCTTCAATTAGAGTCGCGAAACGATCGAATCATGACTCAATATGACATGTATTCATTGGATTGTAATATTGACCCACAAGCTATTGGATTACTAAAAATTGACTTTTTAGGATTAAGAAATTTATCTATCCTTCAAAATGCAATCGACTATACCTTAAAGCATCGTAAAATAAATGTAGATATGTCAGAAATCTCTTTAGAAGATAAAAAAACTTATCAACTTTTATCAAAAGGACAGAATATTGGAGTTTTTCAACTAGAATCTGGAGGCATGCGTCAAGTAGCCAAAAAACTTAAACCTTCACGCTTTTCAGATATAACTGCTATGGTGGCCTTGTATCGTCCAGGCCCAATGGATTTGATCGATGATTTTATCAAAGGAAAACTTAACCCTAAAACTATTAAATATCCGCATGAAGATCTAAAACCAGTTCTAGAAGAAACTTACGGAATCGCGGTCTATCAGGAGCAAGCTTTAGAAATAGCTAATGTTATGGCAGGCTATTCTTTGGGCGAAGCAGATATATTAAGACGAGCCATTGGTAAGAAAAAACGATCCATCATGGCGAAAGAAAAACAAAAATTTATTAAGAGGGCCAAAGATAAAGGTTACTCTAAAAAAATTGCTGAAAAAATTTGGGGCTATATTGAAAAATTTGCAGGATATGGTTTTAACAAAGCTCATGCCACTGCTTATGCCATGATTGCCTATCAAACTGCCTACATGAAAGCTAACTATCCAGTTGAATTTATGGCGGCTTTGCTAACTTCTGAATCTGGAAATAAAGATAAAATACCAATTGCTGTTGAAGAAGCCAAGAAAATGGGTGTGATGGTATTACCGCCAGATATTAATGAATCAGACATAGATTTTACGATTATTAAGGATAAATCTTCATTAAATAACCAAGCCATCCGTTTCGGCTTATCAGCTATAAAACACGTTGGTCAGGCTGCTATCTCTGCCATTTTAGAGCAAAGAAATAAAAAGAAATTTAATAGCCTGACTGATTTTTGTCGACGAGTAAGTCATCAAAAAGTTAATAAAAAGGTCTTAGAAAGTTTAATTCAGGTTGGAGCCTTAGACAGATTTGGAACAAGAGCTCAAATGCTTCTTGGTTTAGAAGAAATTAGACAAAAAGCCAGCCTTCATCAAAAGCAAATCCTTAGTCCTCAACAAGCTCTTTTTAAAGCCTCAGATATAAAAACTCATCAACTACAAGATAAATTACCTGAAGCCAAAGAGTTTAATAAATCAGATTTACTTAGCTTTGAAAAGCAGTTACTAGGCTTTTATCTTACAGATCATCCACTTGGAGAATCGTTAAAACAAATTAAATCAATGGTCTCTCATAAAGTTTCTGATATTGATGTTAATCTACATTTGAACCAAACAGTCACTATTGGAGGATCTCTTAAAAATGTAAAAAAAATCTTAACAAAAAAATCTAATTCTGAAATGGCTTTTGCCACTCTTGATGATGACACAGGTTCAATCGAGTTAATTATCTTTCCAAAAATTTTTGCCGAAACCAAAAATCTTTGGGTAGCTGACACTCCTATTCTAATAACTGGACAGGTGAATTACAAAGATAGATTGGGAATTATAGTAGATTCAGCAGTTCAACCAAGTCAAGAAAAATCAAAAAATGAACTAAAACCAAAAATTACATCTTTGCCATCAAAATCTTATCAAATTGTTATTAAGCAAGATTCTCCTAAAGAGTCTTTAATAAAAATTAACCAACTTCTTCAAGGTAATCAAGGAAATGATAATATTAGCTTAAAGTTAACCAACGGCAGTAATACTACTAAGGTAATTAAGATTCCATATCAAGTTGATTTTAAAGCCATCAAATCAAAAATATTAAAAATCTTAAAATCTATTAAAGGAGAGGTTGTCACTGTTTAAGAGATAAGTTATAATTATCTATGCCGCAAACAAAATACGTATTTATCTCTGGTGGAGTGTTGTCTGGACTCGGAAAAGGTTTAACCGCTGCTTCTTTATCTCTTTTACTTCAATCTCAAAAATACAAAATCGCCTTAATTAAGTGTGAAAACTACTTAAATATTGATGCTGGTTTGATTAATCCTATTGAGCACGGGGATCCATTTTTATGCGAAGACGGAGCAGAAACAGACATGGATATAGGCACTTATGAAAAGTTTTTAAATACAAACCTTTCAATTGACAACTTCATCACTATGGGTCAGATCTACAGAAGCGTAATTAACAAAGAAAGGAATTTTGATTATCAAGGCGAAGACGTAGAAGCCATTCCTCATGTAACTGATGAAATAATCAGTCGATTTAAAAATGTAGCTTTAAAAAATAAAGCTGACATCGTTGTAATAGAATTGGGTGGAACAGCTGGTGAATATCAAAATGTTTTGTACTACGAAGCCGCTCGAATCATGAAGTTAAAACATCAAGACACTGTTGTTCACATTCATGTTTCATACTTACCTACACCTCCACATTTAGGAGAGCCAAAAACCAAGCCAACTCAGATGTCAGTTAAGTTGTTAAACTCAATGGGTATTCAGCCAGATTTTATCGTCGCTCGAGCCGACCGAATGATAGATGATCGCAGGAGAGAGCGCTTTGCTTTGTTTTGCAATGTTAACCCTGAAGATATAATCTCATCACCTAACTTAGAAAATATTTATCAATTACCCTTAGTATTTAACGATCAGCAATTTTCTCAAAAAGTATTAAAAAAAATTAACTTACCTTCAAGAAAACCAGAATTAACCAAATGGATAAACCTAAATAAGTTAATCAAGAAATCTAAATCAAAAACTATTAATGTTGCCATTGTTGGTAAATATTTCGAAACTGGAGAATATCATTTATCTGACTCATATGCAGCTTTAAATGATGCTATTGAGCATGCCTCATGGCCTAATCAGATTAAGGTTAAAATCAAACAAATAAATTCTGAAAACCTGAATCAAAAAAACATAACTCAATTAAAAGATATCCACGGCATCATCGTTCCTATAGGTTGGGGACCAAGAGGGGTAAACGGAATGCTAGAAGCCATTAAGTTTGCGCGCACTAATAACATTCCTTATCTGGGTTTATGTTTTGGAATGCAGCTAGCTGTAGTAGAGTATGCAAAAAACGTTTTAGGCTTAAAACAAGCTCACTCTACAGAGGTAGACCCAAAAACTAAACATCCAGTTGTCCACAATAATCCTAGCCAGTTAAAAAATATCAAATTAAAAGCCTACGGTGGCACCATGAGATTAGGAAGATGGGATTGTAAAGTCAAACCAAAAACCTTAGCTTATAGTTGTTATAAAAAAACAGATACATCAGAGCGTCATCGTCATCGATATGAAGTTAACTCTAAATACATTAAAGACCTTGAAAAGGCCGGATTAGTTTTTTCAGGTTTTTCTAAAAAAGAAAATCTTGCAGAGATAATCGAACTACCACAAAAAGATCACCCTTTCTTTCTAGGCACTCAAGGCCATCCAGAGTATAAATCAAGACCTTTAAGACCTCACCCAATTTTCGTTAAATTTATCAAAGCTTGCAAAAGCTAAAATCCATCATTCACCCTTTTAGAAAATTGTGATAAAATCACCGACATGGCAATTAAAACAACCCATAATCAAACAGAATTCAAAGTAGGCGACACAATTCGAGTCAAGCATACTTTTAAAGAAGCTGACAAAACACTTTCTCAAATCTTTGAAGGTTTAGTTATTGGTATTAAGGGTAGACAAGAAAACAAAACCTTTACTGTTAGAAAAATTTCTGCCGACGGAATAGGAGTAGAAAAAATTTGGCCTTTAAACTCACCTTGTATCACCGAAATAAAAGTAAAAAAATCTGGTAAAGTTCGTCGAGCAAAACTTTTTTATCTTCGGGATCGTAAAGGCAAAGAAGCCTTAAAGGTTAAATAAACAACCTTCAAGGAGAGACCTTCAAGGTGCAATTGCTTCTCTAGTCTGTTAAAATAATTATTTATGGGCCGTTAGCTCAGTTGGTAGAGCATCTGCCTTTTAAGCAGAGTGTCACAGGTTCAAGTCCTGTACGGCTCACATAAGTCACTGGCCCCATCGTCTAGTGGCCTAGGACATCAGGTTTTCATCCTGAAAACCGG
>CAZVYS010000021.1:0-7015 GCA_964630755.1 uncultured Pseudomonadales bacterium
GTCCTTGTATGGAGATTTTCATAGTTTTAGATCCTTTTCAATGCTGAGTAGAGTGGATTTTAATTTTTTCAGCATTTTTTGAGAATAAGGGTTAAATTTAAACATATCATTGAATAATTGCCAAGTGTCTTTTTTAACTAGATAGTGGCTGGTAAGAAGATGCTTGACAGCCAAAGTGTCAATTTTGGTTGGCTTGAGATCTAGTTTTGTGTTAATTTGGCCAAATAGATGAGCAATGGCTTGAGACTTTGCTAAGAGTTTGTCGTGTTTTACTGGTGATATAATAATTACTTTTTGGCCTAGTTTCTCTAGTCCTTTTTTAAGAATGATTAATTGTGATTTTGATAGGCGGATAGGGTAAAGTACAGTGGTTAAATCTTTTAAACTACGTTTAGCACTTTCTGGTCCCCACATTGGGTGAGAAGCTAAGATATTAACATTTTTTGGCAGATGCTTTTTCATTATTTTAACTGGGTGAGTTTTAACACTGCAGACGTCAATAACTAAAGTATTAGGTTTTAACATTGGTGATATTTTTTTAATGACTAACTCGAATTTAGAGATTGGCACGCAAGGAGTAACTATTTGTGCTTGGCAAGCTTTTTTTAGACTTACTTGCTTGATGTTTTGAGGGAGAATTAAGTTTGGTTGTCGACTAGAGACTAGTATTTTTACCTGAGGCAAGTGGATTAGTAAATACTTGGTTAGAATTTTTGCAAATCGACCCCAGCCGATAATGCCGATGGTTAGTAATTTCATTGAATTAACTTCCTTTGATTAATTTTAGACTGATTTATTATTAACTCAAAAAATGATTTAACAAAATCTGGATCAAGATTGAGGATTTTAGCTTGAGCTTGTTTTGAGTTTAAGATCTCTTGTTCTCTATCGGGATGAAAAATAGGAATGTTTTGGCGTTTTTTATATTCAGCTATCCATGATACGATTTCCCCCCCCTTTTTGTAATAGCTCAAGAAGTCGTGTGTCAACTGAATTTATTTCTAGCCTTAAGCTATCTAGATTAGGAATTTCTTCATTTTTTGATTGATTAACAATGTCCATTAAATCTTTAAATTCTTCAATGGTGAGTTGTTGTTTGGCGTCAGTAGTGGCGTTTTTTGGATCGGGATGAACTTCGATCATTAAGCCATCAAAGTCAAAGTTTTTAGCCATTTTAACTACTTTAAATATGTTTTCTACACTACCAGCGATGTGAGATGGATCAAGAATCATGGGAATTCCGGTTTCTTTTTTAACTCTCATAGCCATTTTGAAGTCAGGAATGTTACGAAACCCATCTGGATTTTCAATTCCGTATGGATCAAATCCTCGGTGGCAAAATAAAACTCGATCTTGAGGAAATTTAGCTCCGTTAATTACATGACTGGCAATTCCTTTCCAGTGTGATTCGCTTCCCCAGGGTTGATTTTTTATTAAGATCAGAGTTTGTTCGGGTAAATGACCTTTGATAAGTTTAGAAATTTCTGTTTGATCAATATGATTTTGATTCCTTGATCCAATCCAAAGAAGCAAAGGTGTGGTTTGTTGTCTTTGATTTAGTATTTCTGCGATTTGAATAACGTGCTCTGGAACAATAACTTCAGTGGCTATTGGAATATTGTAAGTTATTCCTGCATCTATAAGCCAAGAAATTCCATCTTGTTTGGTGCCGTCAAAAAAATGTCCATTTTTCGGATGGCTAGTACGTGGTTTAAAAGCACAGCCCCTCAATATTTGAACTTGACCAGATTCAGCTAGTTCTTTAGCTGCTATGTTGATCTGAGTTGGTGATTCAACTGCACAGGGGCCGGCTATGTTGATTAGGTTCTCTTTTACTATCATATTTAAAAAACACAAAAAAACCCTCATGGATTGAGGGCTTGTGTAAATAAAATGTTTACTTGGTTAACTTGTTAACACCAACCTCTCAACCCGATTAAGGGTGTAAAAATAACTAAAATAGAATTTAGAGTTTGTGTTTAACATTATGCGAATAATACATAATGTAATAATATTTGTCAAATTCCAGGTTCGTAACCTGGAATTATTTTCTTAATATGCTTATAAATCTACTACAGGAGGGAGTTTGAGAAATTGGTCGATGCGGTCAACTCTAGAGCGAAGTTCAATTATGTCTCGATCAAATACGTCGATAACAGTATTTAAGTCTCGACGAACTTTTGACATATCACGTTTAATAGTTGAGATGTCTTTTTTAACAATTTTGAATTCTTTTCGGATTTCTGATCGAAAACCAGTTATTTCTTTTTGAACAATCTTTGGAGTTTGCTCCTGAATAGCCTTATTAACAATCTTTGGAGTTAGTTTTTGTATGGATTGATTAACAACTTTTGATATTTGGTTTAAATCTGTTTTTGTAAGCATGTTAAGGTCATATTAGCATTTTTTAAATTGGTTTGGTAGACTTTAGTATGACTAATTGGAAGCGAACTTGGCGTAGACGAATCATAAAGTTAAAGCAGTTTAAGCAAAAATATAAGATTAGAAGTAGAGCTGATTTAATAAAATTACTTGCAGTGGTTGGTTTTTTTGGATTGATCGGAGTTAGTTTGGTGGGCACGATTATGTTTGCTTGGTTTGCCAAGGATTTACCTACTCCAGACAAGGTGGTTAGACGTGAAGGATTTTCAACCAAGATTTATGATCGAGATGAAGAGTTGCTGTATGATGTGTTTGCTGACCAAAGAAGAACACCAGTTGAGTTAGAAGAAATTCCAGATAGTTTAAAGCAAGCGACTGTAGCTATTGAAGATAAGAATTTTTATAAACATCAGGGGTTTGATCCATTAGGTTGGGTTAGGGCGGTTTTTAACACTATTTTTAAGTTTAGAAGATTAGGAGGAGGATCGACTTTAACTCAGCAATTGGTGAAAAATGTATTACTGACAAATCAAAGATCGATTTCTAGAAAAATAAAAGAGTTTGTACTTTCGGTTCAGATAGAAAAGAAATATACCAAAGACGAGATTTTAAAGATGTATTTGAATGAATCCCCTTATGGTGGAACAGCTTGGGGAGTTCAAGCGGCGGCTGAAACGTATTTTGCTAAAAACGTGAATGAAGTTAATTTAATAGAATCAGCTGTTTTAGCAGGTCTTCCACAAGCTCCAAGTAGATATTCTCCTTTTATTGGAGATGAATATAAACAAAGAACAAAAGATGTTTTAAGGCGGATGAGAGAGGATGATTATATCTCAAAAGACGAAGAAAAACAGGCAATTGAGGATCTTGAAAAAATCGAGTTTGCCTCAGAGGGTTCAAGTTTTAAAGCTCCTCATTTTGTAATGTATGTTAAGCAACAGTTAGTCGAAAGGTATGGTGAGAGAATGGTTGAGCAAGGAGGCTTGAAGGTAACTACAACTTTGGATTGGGAGCTTCAAAAAGAAGCTCAAGAGATTGTGGGTAAAGAGATAGAAAAAGTAGAATCATTGGATATTGGTAATGGAGCTGCTTTATCTATGGATCCGATCAATGGAGAGATTTTAGCTATGGTGGGTTCTAAAGATTATGGTGATGAAGAATATGACGGCAAGGTTAATGTGACTTTAAGTTTAAGGCAACCTGGGTCTTCGATTAAGCCAGTTAACTATGTAACTGCTTTTCAACAAGGATACACACCGGCAACAATGATTGTTGATGTAGAAACCGAGTTTCCCGGTGGGGCAGATAACCCGATTTACAAACCTCGAAATTATGACAATAAAGATCATGGTCCGGTTCAGCTAAGATATGCTTTAGGTAATTCATTAAATATTCCAGCTGTTAAGTTAATGCAGTTAGTTGGAGTAAAAGAGGTTTTAGAAACGGCTTATAAAATGGGCTTTGGTTCACTCGAGCCAACTAGAGCTAATGTGAATCGATTTGGTTTGTCTTTAGCATTAGGCGGCGGTGAAGTTAGGTTAATAGACATGGTGTCAGCTTATTCAAGTTTTGCAAATACAGGCTTAAAAGTTGAACCAATCAGTATTTTAAAAGTTGAGGATAATAAAGGAAAAGTACTCGAAGAGCATCGACAAGTAAAAGGCCAAAGAGTTTTAGCTGAAGAAGAAGCATGGTTAATTTCTAATATTTTGTCTGACAATGATTCAAGGTTAATTACTTTTGGAGCTAATTCGTTTCTGAGGATTCCTGGTCATACAGTTGCAGTTAAAACCGGAACAACAGATGATCTTAGAGATAACTGGGCTATTGGTTGGACTCCAGGGGTGATAACCGGTGTTTGGGTAGGTAACAATGACAATACGCCAATGAAAAAAGTAGCTTCTGGAATATCTGGGGCGACTCCAATATGGAGAAAGATAATGCTTGAGGCTTTGGCTTCTGGACCTGTTAAAGACTGGGCTGTTCCAAAGGGAATAATCGAAAAAGAAATTGATAGTATTTCGGGTTTCTCGTCCCACGATGGTTGGCCTTCTCGAAAGGAATATTTTATAAAAGGAACTGAACCAGTGGGTGAAGATCTGATTCACACTAATGTTAAGGTTTGTAAAGGGCAAGAAGATAAATTGGCAACTGAAGCCATGGTGGCTAGGGGTGATTATGATAAAAAAGAACATATTATTTTAACTGCTACAGATCCGGCTGGGGGTGGTAAAAATCGTTGGCAAGAAGGTATTGATGCTTGGATTAATAAACAAGGTGACGGGAGATATAAATATCCAAAGGATTATTGTGGAGAAAATGACGAGATTTACATTGAGATAGAAGACCCTGATGATAAAGCTAAAGTGGATAATGATTTTACTTTTAAAGCTAAAGTAACTAGTGTTAAGGATATTAAATGGGTAAAGTTTTATGTAGATGGAGACAAGAAAAAAGAGATTTCCAGTAAGCCATATGAATATACTCAGCATTTGGATAAGGGTAGTTATACTTTAATGGTAAAAACCGAAGATTCAGATGGTAACGTAGCTGATAGAGAGATTAAGATAGGGGTTGATCAAGAATGGGATTATGAAGAGCCAGATCCTTCCCCTAGTGCGAGTACGAGTGCTATATTTTCCCCACTAGCTTGGAGCGGTGTTTGGTTTTAAGATTAGTAACAATTTTTCTTCTGATTGGAGCAACTAGTTTATCTGACAAAGGTTTTTTTAAAGACTGGTAGGTAATATTAAAAGTGTGATTTTGATGATAGGTTTTGGTAAGCTGAACTTTTGTGATTAGTTTGTGAGTGGATTTGATTGTATTTAAAACTTCTCCTAGATAAATTTTTTCTGGTAAAGTGAAAGTTAGATCTTCGATAATAGGTGGATGGTTAGATAAAGGTTGGTACTTAGGGTAATTGTTAGTTAGTTTAAGAATCGGTTTTAGATCTAATATAGCTATATGAATTTTACCTTCAAGGTCCAACCTTGAAGGTCCTATAGTTCCAAGAAGTTTGTCTTTAAAGTGGATGGCAGCCTGATTTTTTTGTGGCCTAAACTTGATCGGTAGATGGAGACTAACAAACAACGCTTCAACTATCCCTTTTAGATAAAGATAGTCTTTTTTGGTGCTGATAATTAATTGAAGTTTCTCTTCTGGCAAGGCTCGAGTTTTAGGATGATAAGTATTGGTTAGTTCAAAAAAGCTCAAAGTTTTGGCTGGTTGATTAAGAGCCTTTAAATGAGACGGGATTAAAGAACGCCTTAAGTATTGCCAGTCTTCAGATAAAGCGTTTTTGATTTTTAAGTGGGATTTGACTGGAAATTCTGACTCAGAGGCCAAACTTTCTGAAATTAGCGAGTTAGTATAGATTTCGTTTAAGCCAAAGCCGGCCAGATGAGTCTTTATTTGGTGCTCAAGATTGAAATTGTCATCTGGATAGTTGGTGGGGATAGGGGTGGACATGATGGTGCTTGGCAATCGATGATAGCCATAGATTCGAGCTACTTCTTCGACAATATCTTCTTCAATATTAATATCTTTTTGTCTAAATGAAGGAATAGAGATAGTATAGTTATCTGAGCTTTCTTGGTATTGATTATCAAAGCCAAGAGAGGTAAGGATTTTTGAAACTTTAGCTGGAGTGATGTCGATTCCTAGGCGATCTTTGATTAACCGGTGTTTGGTAACCAAAGATTTAGGCTTGGATTTTTCTGGATAGATGTCGGTGATGTTTGAGGCAATGGTGGCTCCAGTTAAGTCTTGAAGTAGTTTAATCCCTCGTTTTAGAGCAATCATTCCTAGTTCTGGATCAACCCATTTTTCATTTAGAGTAGCAGCGACAGTTCTAATGCCTAAGGTCATTGAAGTCTTTCTGATTTGAACAGGGTCGTTGGTTTCTAAAAAGAACAAAACACGCTTGGTTGAGTCAATAACAATGCTATTACTGGTGCCGATAATTCCTGGTAGATCAATAATTCGACCAGTGCCGTCATCGATCACATTATCCCCGCCTGGCAGAGTGTAAGTTTTATCTTCAAGAGAAGTAATTTTTTCGCCAGCGCGAGAGTGTCTTAGAATTAGTTTTTGAGTTTTAATTCGATCATAGTCAAAGACGTGAGTGGGGTGACCAATTTCAGTCATGACATAGTTAGTGATATCAACAGTATTATTTAAAGAACGGATGTCAGCGGCTTTAAGTCGATCTTGAATGTATTTTTTTGATGGTCCGAGACTAACATTATCTAGAACAATACCCAAGATACGTTTACAGGTATGATGTTGGTCTTTTATGGTAATCGGTAGAGAGTCTGTGGGTAGTGTGATTTTTGCTAGTTTTGGAGGGAGAAATTTTGCCTGAATACCAAATTGAGGTAGGATGGCAGCGGCATCGCGAGCAATGCCCATGACTGACATCATGTCGACTCGGTTTGAGGTGATCTCAATGTCATAAACATAGTCATCGCCGACTTTTTCAACTGATTCGATTGAAGGTCCACATAAAGATAAATATTCAGCCAGTTTTTTAGGAGTAGCAGTGGTATCTAAGAATTCTAATAAGTGAGAGTGGGTGATTTTGATATTCATATTAAAACTGGTTTAAAAAGTCGATGTTTGATGAGTAAAGTAA
>CAZVYS010000021.1:7025-15252 GCA_964630755.1 uncultured Pseudomonadales bacterium
CAATGTCTAGTCCTGGCTTGAGTCTTAGAACGCGTTCAACTCCCCAACCAAAGGCAAATCCAGAATATTTAGTTGGGTCGATTTTGCCAGCTTTTAAAACATTAGGATGAACCATGCCAGCGCCGCCAACTTCAACCCAGCCTGATTTACAGAATCGACAACCTTTTCCTTTACAAGCAGTACATGTAAAGTCTACCTCAAAAGATGGTTCAGTAAACTTAAAGTTAAACGGCCTGATTCGAGATTTGATTTTTGGGCCAAAGAATTGTTGGCCAAAGTAATCCAAGGTGCCTTTTAAATGAGGAATTGAGATATACTCATCAACCACTAAACCTTCGAATTGATGAAACATAATTGTGTGAGTGGCATCTTGTTGTCTTCGGTAGCATTTTCCTAAGTTGAGCATGCGGATCGGTGGTTTTTTGACTCTTTCCATTTCTCTGACTTGCCCATTTGAAGTATGGGTGGTTAAGACCAAAGACCCCAGTTTTGAATTTGGTTTTTCGTCTATAAAGATAGTTTCCCATTCATCGCGAGCTGGGTGGTCTTTGGGCATGTTTAAAGCTTCAAAAACATACCAATCCCAGTCTACTTCTGGATACCTGACTCGAGTAAAACCAATTCTTGTAAAAATTTCTGTGATTTCTTTGATGGCTAGAGTGATGGGGTGTAAATGGCCAAGACTAACTGATTTACCTGGAGCGGTTAGATCTAGCCAAGATGTGCTGGGTTTTGAAGATAGGCTATTAAGTTTAGATTTTATAGTTTGCTCAATGGCTTTTTTTAAGTCATTAGCGGTTCTGCCTAATCTGGCTTTTTTGTCTGGATCAAGGCTGGGCAGTTCTTTTAAGATTTGATTGATCTGACCCTTTCGACCTAAATATTTAACTCTAATATTTTCAAGATCCTTTTTGTTATCAGTATCTTTTATTAAAGCTAAGGCCTGGTTTTTTAGATTAAGCAAGTTGTTTTGCATAAAGTAAGTTTAGCATAAAAAAATCCCGATTTAATCGGGATTGTGGTTGACAAAGAAAAGTAGAATTACTTTACCTTGTCAACGATTTTAAAGAAAACTTTCGGATGGCTAATTGCTAGATCAGCGAGAATTTTGCGGTTTAGTTCGATTTTATTTTGATTTAGTTTATTAATAAAGTGACTGTATTTAAGACCAGTGTCAGTTAATGAAGCATTGATTCTTTGGATCCAGAGTTTGCGAAAATCTCGTTTTCTAAGCTTTCTTCCGTGATAGGCATATTCACCAGCATGCAAAACAGCCTCTTTGGCTACTTTGTATAGCCTAGACTTGGTCATGCGGTAGCCTTTGGCTAGCTTGATGATTTTTTTATGTCTTTTTCGTCTGGTATAACCGGTTTTTACTCTCATAGTTTTATCACACTCCCGGAGTGTGATTGTTATTTGGCAAGCATTTTTTTAATTTTTTTAGCCATTTTAGTAGTAATTTCTTTTGGAACTTTGCCTCGTCGAGCATTACGTTTAGTACGATTTGCTTTTAAGTGTCTGTTTTGAGCTCCCCTTCTCATTACTTTACCAGTTTTAGTAACTTTGAAGCGTTTAGAAACAGATTTTCGAACTTTTAGTTTATTTTTTTTCATTTTTAGGTTTTTCAGCTGGCTTTCCTTTTAAAGGTGCCAAGATAATCCAGAGTAACTTTCCTTGAAGTTTTGGTTCAGTTTGTTGTGTACCAAACTCTGTTAGTTTTTTGGCAGCTTTTTTTAATAGTTCGTAACCAAATTCTTTTCTAGTAATTTGGCGACCGGTGAATTTTACTGTAAGTTTGACTTTATGTCCAGACTCAAGAAATTTTTTGGTCCTATTAATTCGAGTTTCAAGGTCGCCTTGAGCTATAAAAGGAGTGATGCGAATTTCTTTTTGATCCTTAGCTTTATCTTTTTTGCGACTAGCTTTTACTTTTTGTTTTTGTTGATATTTGAATTTTGAAAAATCAATGATTCGAACAACTGGAGGCTTGGCTTTTTCAGCTACCATGACAACATCCATTTTCATTTGCCTGGCTTTAAAAATTGCTTCGTCACGTGACATGACCCCGATTTGTTTTTCATCAGGTCCAATGACTCGAACTTCAGAGGCTTGAATATACTGATTAATTTGATGGAATTTCTTACTCATCTGGGGATTTTATCAGTTTATGGTCTTTTTCTCAATTTCAGACTGGATTTTGTTGGTGAATTTTTCTATAGTCATCAGGCCTAGATTGCCTTTTTTTCTAGCTCTAATAGCTAGTTTTTGGGATTTAGCTTCTTTTTCACCGACAACAATCACATATGGGATTTTTTGCATTTCTGCGTCTCTAATTCTTGACTGCATTGATTCTGATCGAGAATCTAGCTCTACACGAATTTTTTTATCTTTTAGGGCGATAGCCACTTTTTTGGCGTAAGCATTTTGCTTATCTGTGATTGGAATAATAACTACTTGTGTTGGGGAGAGCCAGGTTGGAAAGGCGCCAGCATAATGTTCAATTAAAAAGGCCATAGTACGTTCAAAGGCTCCCAAAGAAGAGCGGTGGATAACCACTGGTTTTTCTTTTTGACTCTTTTCATTGATATAAGTCATGTTAAAGCGTTTGGGCATAACAAAGTCATATTGAACTGTAAAAGCAGTTTCTTCTTTACCTAAAACATTCTTAATTTGAACATCAATTTTTGGTCCATAAAAGGCAGCTTCGTCAGGGGCTTCAAAATATGGAGCTTTGGTAGAGATTAAAACTTGGCGGAGAATTTGTTCAGCTTCATCCCAAGCTTGATCGTCTTGATAATATTTTTTGGTATTTCTTCGATTACCCAAAGATAAACGGTAACGATAATCTTGACCTTTTTTCATTCCTAATGTTTGGTTGACGTAGTCGATTAGATCTAAAACAGCGATGATTTCATTTTTGGCTTGGTTGGTTGGAGTCATGATATGTGCGTCGGCTAAGCAAAAAGTTCTAACTCTCATTAAACCAGATAATTCACCACTTTTCTCGTATCTAAACTGAGGAGATATTTCAGCGTAACGGACAGGTAAGTCTTTGTAGCTCTGGGGTTTTGAGTTATATAAGGTGAAATGATGAGGGCAAGTCATTGGTCTTAAAATTAATTCTTCATCGTCAACTTTCATTACTGGATACATAGTGTCTTTATAATATGGATAATGTCCAGATTTTTTGAATAAGTCGGTTTTAGCTAAAACTGGTGTGTATACATGTTGATAGTCTCGTTTGAGTTCTTCGTCAACAATAAAACGTTCTAGTTCACGTCGGATAACTGAACCATTTGGGGTAAGGGTGGGTAAACCTTTACCAATTAAGTCAGAAAAAGTAAATAAATTAAGTTCTTTGCCAAGTTTTCTGTGATCACGTTTTTTGGCTTCTTCTAGATTGTTTAAGTAAGTTCGTAGCTCTTTTTTTGATTCAAATGCAGTGCCATAAATACGAGTCAGCATTTTGTTTTTTTCGTCCCCATGCCAGTAAGCTCCGGCTACAGATAAGAGTTTAAAAGCTTTGATTTCCCCAGTTGATTTTACATGTGGTCCAGCACAGAGATCTACGTCTGACTCTTTTTTACCTGGTTTTCCGGTCCAGTAAAGGATAGCTTGTTCTTTTTTTTGTTCAATCTGATCAACCCAGTCAAGTTTGTATTGATTGTTTTTAAACATTTTTCGAGCTTTTTTTATGGAAATTTTTTGACGGATTAGAGGAAGATCCGCGTCAATAATTTGTTGCATGCGTTTTTCTATTTTTGGAAAGTCTGCTTCTGAGATCTTACCTTTATAGTCAAAGTCATGATAAAAACCATCGTCAGTAGCTGGTCCCATGGCTCGTTTTAGACCGGGATATAGATCTGTCATGGCTAGATGAAGAACATGTTCGGCGGTGTGGCGTAAGGAAAATAGTTTATCTTGAGACATATTGATTAAATAATTTATTAATATCTTGAGGGATTTGTTGATTTTGTTTAACAATTGGATTAGATTGTAAATTTTCGACTAAGTTGGTTAGTCGGTCCATTTGAGATGATAGTTGAGGCCAGAGTAGTTTGTAACCAACAAACATGATCAGAAACCAGATAATTAAACTACCTAGTCCCCTAGCCACTCCCGCAAAAAAGTTTTTAACAAAGATTTCGCCAAGACTAGCTTGATAAATAGTTTTTTGATTTTCCATATTTATAAATATAAAACCACCTATGTTAACTAGAGCCCTCGCGGTTCCATCTAGTTTTAGGTGGCTTGTTTCTTATCCTTCTTGGATCAAGTAATAGCCTGATTGGTTAGTGACGCCAATCTCGAGCGCTATTAATTAATGAATGATAAATAAGTATAGCAGTTGTTGGTGGAACCGACAAGATTCGAACTTGTGACCTCTCGCATGTCAAGCGAACGCGCTAACCAGCTGCGCCACGGTTCCTTAACTGTAGCTTGTTGATATATTTTAACATTTCATTTGAAATTGCCAAAATTCTCCTTTGTAAATCTGTGCTGCAGTAAACTACAGAACAAACGCCTTTGTATTTTTGGTGTGTTTTGGTTTTACGAGTTCTTTGATCAAATTGAGTTTTGTTAAATTGACTAAAAGGAATGCTAAGTAGTTTAGACCAATAATCCTTCAAGCGTGCTTCATTTTGGTCAGCTCTGGCATAAATTGATGCTCTTAGCTTTGAATTATCAACATTATATAGTTTTCTTAATAAGGTGGTAAAAGTAAGTAATATCTTGGGATTTGAGCTTCCCAATGCTATTCTATGTCCTGTTTTAAATCCGTCACCAAGGTAAAGTCCTGCTAAAAATATTTCTAATTGTTGATTTGTAAGGTTGATAGAGTTAATAAACTCCTTTACATCTTCATTAATTTTATTTATTCTTGATAATCGATTTTCTCGATGAGCGATAGAAGCTTTTCTTCTGGCTTTAATTAGAGCGTTCTTCCAATTTTTATGAAGCCTAGCTTTATGCTTATTGGATAATGATACGTTTTTTAACCAATAATTTAACGTAGACTTAGCAACATTTAGTTGTTTTTGAATATCTCGATAGCTTTTCCCCTGTTTTCTTAACTGTATTGAAGTTTCTTTCAGCTTGTTCTTATTCATATTGAACTTCAGTGTAATTATATTAACAGAATAATATAGAAGTTCAATAAAGTCAACGAAGCGCTATAGCTAGCTGAGCTAATCGCCCGTTTAGGAATATTTTAGCAAATATGTTTAATTTTATAAATACGATCACATTGGTAATTCATTTGCTTCTTCGATCATTGTATCCATGTTTTTTTCTAAGTATGGGACTTTGATAGCTGGATCAGATAAAAGAACTAGATTGTGAAATGGCCTTAAGATTGGAGTTTTATGTCGTTCATCTCCATTTGGATAATCAGCGTTGTAGGCAATAAATTCAGTGTGGGCTGGATTTTTTGGTCCAGGAATAGTGTCTAGCATGACTAAATCCTGTTTTGATTCAAGATGAAGATTAAATGCCTGGTTGTGAAGAAATGGTAGCCAGTCACCGATAACTGCTGTTAAACCATAAGCTTGATCAATTACCCTTTTTTGAAGAGTTTCTTCTGAGTCTATCCCCCAAGCGTATTGATAGTAGACAGCATCTTTTTTTAAATTTCTTCGTATGTGGCCAGCCCAAGTATTGTTTTGTAGTTTTAGGCAATTTTTTAACAACTGATTCCACTCTTCCCAAGCTTGGATAAAATCTGCATTAACAAGTTGAGTTAGTCTGATTGTTTTGGAAGTAATCATCGATGTGCTATCGTCTTGTGCATTAATTCCGTGAGTGACTAGTTGATGGATTGTACTCGTGTTACGAGTTAAAGTTTGATCAATGTCGTCTTCTAGAGAAATATCTGGAGGTAGTTCGTCTACCCTGGGATTTAGATCAGTAAATAAAGGATCTGCCATACCTAAATCAACAAGAATTACTAGGTGATCAATTGGTTTTTGAGAGGCTTGATGTAGCTCTCTGAGTCTATAAGGTATTTCTTCGTGACATAAAACATAGCCTTTTCTTAAGCCCATTTGGGTCCATATCATTTCGTTGTGAAGTGTGGGTCTTCGTTGTCCTTGTATTCGATGTGTCTCGTAGTTTGCACAGATTAAAGAAATAATTGGAATAGACGAAAGACTTGGATTAGTAATGAGATCGATTGCTTTATCAGCGTATTCATATTTTTCTTTAGGCAAAGATTCTTGTTGCCAGCGATTTATTAGTAATTTAGTATTTTGTTTTAATATTTCAGTTGGTTGAGTTTCAGGCATATTGGTTTCCTTTCATAAAAAAACCTCCCTTTGAGGAGGTTGTGAATAATTAATAATTTAATTAATTAATAAAAAACCTCCTTTATTATGTTGGTAAAAAATACAAAGAATTTATTAGATTTATTTGCTAGTAGTGTTTGTTGAGCTTTATCCATATTGTTAAACCTTGCAGAAGGGTTGTCTTAATTCTTCTTTTGGGTAGATTATTGGTGCATGTAGACTACCAGGTATAGTGATTCCGTCTGTTAAAGATTGACGATAAGTCTGATAGCCTCGATTAATAGCTTCTCTTTCCCAGACAGGATCGTCTATGCCTAAAGGAAGCATAATAGCAGTTGAGTCTTTTGTATTAAGTTGGGCTAGTTTTTCACCTAAAGAAAAGTAAAGTGTTTCGTTTAAGATAGCTCTGGCGCCAATTTGAATGTTAGCCATTTTTACTGACCATGTAGCTAGTTCTTCTGAGAGGTCAGCTGAGTAACCAATTACCTGTAATTCGTCAGTTAGTCCAATGAGGTCAATATCTGGTGGTTGATAGCTAGCGTAGCGAGAATAAAAATGTTTGGTCTCTTCGAGGCACCCCTTAGGGATCGCTAAAGCCTCAACCATGCTGATAAATGATTTAGTTTGCTCAGGCGACCAGTTTAGTTCTTCAAAAATAGCTTGAGTTATTTCATGATTTTCAAGCACAGAATAGATTATTTTTTCAAGTTGTCTTACGTCAATAGACATCCAGTGATCAAGCTGTTGATCTGAGGAGGTTAATAAGTTATAGAAATCAAGAAATTGGTCAGCATAAGTCAATGCAGATTCTATTGTAGAAGGATTGTTTGTAATTGGATCTGATTCTGCTAGTGAATGACCAGAGTGCGATATGGTTTGTTGATCAACACCTATTGCAGTACTGATTAAACCCGGAAGAATATCTGCGTGATCATCTAAGGTTCTAAACATTTCCGGTAGAGTTCCATTTTCAACATATTGCCAAAAAGAAGCAGGCACTAACGCTGAAATATTATAAGGATGGGCAGTTATTTGTGGATTAATTATAGTTGTTTGAATTCCAAATTCTTGAAGAATTGAAGAAATATTCTGATAAGACCAAAAAGCAGCATTAATTTGGTCTTGATCAAAACTTTCAGGATTAATTAATGGAGTTGCGTAAGTTTCTGCATCGTGGCTAGCTTCTGGAATAGCATAGTTAGCACAAATTGGCCCAAAAATTATTAAATGACCAGTGGTTTCAGCTGAGGCAATTGTTTCAGCTAGATCTACATATTCATGATAACTATTGTTAATTCCATTGCTTTTTCTTTTATCTCCGACTCCGTTTATAGCTAGCAAGGTAGGCATGATTCTTGAGTAAATTGCTTCTGTAAATTCAGGCGAGTTTAAAAATAAATCGGTTTTTAGTCTTTTGTTTAATTCTAAGTAGGTTTTTCTTATAACACCTTCATAAGCTGCGCTATTGACCCCTAACTCTTCATGTATTTTTAGGGTGTGCCTAGCTAGTCCTGTAGCTAGTTTTGAGGCAACTTTATCATGCTGTCGATCTATTAATGGATATATGCCTGGTACAGCCCACTCTAGGCCAATTTCAGTAAAATGATCTTTTATAGTTGTTTGGTTTTCTCTTGATATTGGAGAGCCTAAACCTATTTGTTCTGTATAAGCTGACAGCATTTTTGGAAGTGTTGGTTGAATTCGATTTTCAGTCATAAGCACAAAAAAACCTCCCTTGTGGGAGGTGATTAAAAAGAATAATAATTGTTTAGACTTTACCTCCCACTAAGTTCCTTTGG
Organism: uncultured Pseudomonadales bacterium; assembly: GCA_964630755.1. Classification (GTDB taxonomy): domain Bacteria; phylum Patescibacteriota; class Microgenomatia; order UBA1400; family CG1-02-47-37; genus CAZVYS01. The sequence continues at coordinate 15,109 of CAZVYS010000021.1, forward strand.
TTAAAAAGGAGAAATAATGATTTGGTAAGAAGTAAAGCCTTTTCCATAAGTTTTAATTTTAGCTAGATAAATATATTTGTCAAGACCTCCTTAATCTGACAGGACATTTGCGACTACCTCATAAGGGGTCTTCAAATTAATACC
>CAZVYS010000022.1:0-13315 GCA_964630755.1 uncultured Pseudomonadales bacterium
AGGGCGGGCCACCCTTTTCCTTGACCAATGACAACCCCCAACTGTCATTGGTCGGTCTAGGTTGGTTGAAGTGAATTAAGTTCTAAGATTTTTTATAAATTTTGAAATAGACTGAAGATAGTTTTTGTCTAAATTTTTATTTATTAAATTAATAATGGCGCTGCCAATTACAGCAATTTCGGCAGAACCCTGAAGGGCCTTGAGGTGTCTTTTTTGAGAAATACCAAAGCCAACTGCTAAGGGTACCTTAATATATTTTCTTACTTTCTTAAGATATACTTGCAATCGAGGATTTAAGTTAGATTGAGCACCAGTAGTGCCAATTCGAGAAACACAATAAATAAAACCATTAGCTATCTTGGCGTTCTTTTTAATTCTTGTTTCTGTGCTTGTTGGGGAGAGAACCCTGATATGGTGGATTCCATATTTATTACAATAATAAATAAATTTTTCTTCTTTTTCTTCATCGAGTGGAATATCTGGAATGATAAATCCAGAACAGCCAACCTTTTTGGCTCTTCTGATAAATTTTTCTACTCCGTAAGAAAAAAGAGTATTGTAGTAAGCCATAAACAATAAAGGGATTTTTGTCTCCTTAGATAACTTTTTCATAATCTTAAAACAATGGCTAACTGTAGTGCCAGACTTAAGAGATTGATCACTGGCTTTCATGATGGTCGGGCCGTCAGCTAAAGGATCAGAAAAAGGAATTTGCAACTCGATAAAGTCAACTCCGGCTTTTTCCATAGTTTTGACTAAAGAGACGGTAGCTTTTAATGAAGGATAGCCAATAACTACGTGAGTCATTAAGCCAATTTTCTTTGCTTGCTTAAGCTGGTTTAGTTTTTGGGTGATTTTGGTCATAGTTGGGTTTTTAAGAATTCTTTCCAGGATTTATCAGCAAAGGCTTTGGCAATAATAAAGATGTCTTTGTCACCTCTACCTGAAAGATTGACCACAACAACTTGATCTTTCTTAAGCTTGGGAGCTAGCTTGATGGCTTCAGCTACAGCGTGAGCTGATTCTAAAGCAGGAATAATTCCTTCTGTTTTAGCTAATATTTTGAAAGCATCTAAAGCTTCCTTATCAACTATGTAGGTAAATTTAACTCTTTTTTTCTTTTTTAAGTAAGCTATTTCCGGACCAATGCCAGCATAGTCAAGTCCGGCAGAAATACTGGAAGTCGGCATAATATTACCGTCTTTATCTTGAAGAAAAAAGGATTTAAAACCCTCAACCACACCCATCCTGCCACCTTGAAAGCGGGCGGCGTGGGCCCCAAGTTTCTTTACTCCTTTGCCACCAGCTTCAACGCCAATCATTTTAATTTGTTTTTGATTTAAAAATGGGTGAAATAAACCCATGGCGTTGCTGCCGCCACCAACACAGGCAACTAGATAATCAGGTAGCCTGCCTGCCTGTTTTAAGATTTGTTTTTTTACTTCTTTACCAACAATTGACTGAAAATCCCGAACAATAGTTGGATAAGGATGAGGGCCGACGGCAGAGCCGAGTAAATAATAGGTATTGTTAACATTGGTGATCCAGTCTTTGATAGTGGCATTAACGGCGTCTTTAAGGGTTTTTGTGCCAAAAGAAACCGGAACAACTTTAGCACCTAACTGTTCCATCCAAAACACGTTTGGTCTTTGTCTTTGGATGTCTACTTCACCCATATAAACAGTGCACTTGAAACCAAATTTGGCGGCTACAGTAGCTGTGGCTAAACCATGCTGTCCAGCGCCGGTTTCAGCAATGAGGCGTTTTTTGCCCATTTTTTTAGCCAAAAGCGCTTGACCTAAACAGTGGTTCATTTTATGAGCTCCTGTGTGGTTTAAGCCCTCGTTTTTAAAATAAATTTTCCCGCCGCCTAGTTTTAAACTTAAGTTTTTGGCAAAATATAGCGGAGTTGGACGACCAGCGTAGGTTTTATAAAGCCGGCTTAGTTGTTTATTGAAGTTTGAGTCTTTTTTGGCAGTCAGATAGGCTTGTTCCAGTTCTTCAAGCGCAGGCATTAACATTTCCGGCACATAGCGTCCGCCGAATTTACCAAAATGTCCTTTGAGTTTCATATTTTAGTTTTCTGTTTGGCGTTTTTAATAAAAGCTTTTATCTTGATCATATCTTGTTTATCTCCAGTTTCAATGCCGCTGGCTACGTCAACTGCAAAAGGTTTAACAGTTTTGACTGCTTGAGTTACGTTTTCTGGTGTAAGGCCACCAGCTAAAAATATTGGAAAGCTTTTAGAAATTTTTTTAACAGCCAATAAATTAAGCGGCTTACCAGATTTTCTATTTTTTCGATCAAGAAGAAAATAATTTGAGTCAAGTTTTTTAAGTTTGGATAAAACTTTTTTATGATTAAAATTTGAGGGTAAACAAATAGCTTTAATTATTTTAACTTGATTAATAAGCTGATAAAATTGAGGATCCTCATCTCCATGTAGCTGTACAAATTTCAGGTTAAGGCAAGAAATTAAATGATTGATTAATTTTATTGGCTGGTTTTGAAATATACCAACAGTTTTAATGTTTTTGGGTAAACTGGAGATGATTTTTTTGGCACCTTGATAGCTGATAAAGCGGTTTAAGCTGGGGACAAAGTTAAAACCCAAAAAATCTGCGCCAGCTTCTAAGGCTGTTTTTGCTGATTTTAAAGTTCGAATACCGCAGATTTTTACTTTGACTTTCATAAGTTTTTTAGGTCTTTAATAAACTTGTTTATATTTTGAGCTTTCATTAAGCTGGTGCCTATCAAAACTGCCTTGGCTCCGGCTTTTTGATAAAGTTGCACATCTTGTTTGGTTTTGATTCCAGAAAAACCAATAAAGATTTTGTCCTGGGGTATGAGTTTGGCTAGCTGGCAAGCTTGGTTAATATCTACACTAAAGTCTTTTAAGTTGCGGGCGTTAACACCAATGCAGACGGCTGGAGTTTTTAAGGCAGTTTGCAGTTCTTTTTTGTTGGTTACTTCAACAACTGGTTCCAGACCTAATTGATAAGCTAGATCAACAAATTTTCTGAGTTTATCTGGTTTAACAATCTTTGTAATAAGCAGTAAGGCATCAGCTCCGGCCAGCTTAGCTTCGTAAAGCTGATAAAGATCAATGACAAAGTCTTTTTGTAAAATCGGCAGGGAGGAGGAGCGTTTAATCTTTTTGATAAAAGAAATTTGGCCGTGGAAAAATTTATGATCAGTGATGACTGAAAGAGCGTCAGCACCAGCTTTTTGATAAGCTAAAGCCCGCTTTACAATGTCTTGTTTGTCACCAAGATGACCGGCTGAAGGAGAGTGAAGTTTAATTTCAGCGATTAAACTAATATTGTCAGTAGGTTTTTGTAGGCTTTTTAGGAAATTGCTTTTTTGAGGTCGGCTGGATTTAAGTTTGACAACTAATTTAGTTAAGGGAGTAGTTTTTTTTCTTTTAATCAGCTCTTGTTTTTTATGGTTAGTGATGGTTTTAAGAATGTTTGACATATTTTTGAGATTGTTTGATAAATTTGTCTAAAATGCTTTTGGCGTGACCTTGATTGATTGAGTTTTTAGCTAATTTAATTCCTTTAAAGATACTTGTTGCTTTTCCGGCCACGTAAAGAGCGGCGGCGCTGTTAAGGATAACAATGTTTGTTTTGGGTCCTTTTTTTCCATTTAAAATCTGTTTGATGATAAGAGTGTTTTTTTGAGCGTTGCCGCCTTTAAGGCTATTTTTTGAGGCAGGTTTAAAATCAAAATCTTTTGGTTTAATAACTTTAGTGGTTAACTTTTTTTGACGGATATCAAAAAGGTGAGTAGGGGCTGAAATACTAATTTCATCTAAGCCGTCTTGTGAATGAACGATCAAAAGGTGTTGGTAATTTAATTTAACGGCTGTTTGAGCCAATAATTTGGCTGTCTTTAGGTCGGGAACGCCAAGTAGTTGATATTTAACTGAGGCAGGGCTGACCAGCGGTCCTAGAAAATTAAAAATGGTTCTCAGGCTTAACTCTTTTCTAATTGGAGCAACATTTTTCATTAATGGATGGTAAATAGGGGCAAACAAAAAAGTAATGCCAGTTTCAGATAAAACAGTGTTGGCCTGTTTAGGGGTTAAGTTGACATTAACTCCTAAAGCCTCCAGTGCGTCAGCGCTGCCACAAAGACTGCTAATATTTCGGTTGCCATGCTTGGCAACTTTTACTCCAGCGCCAGCAACAACCAGAGCGACTGCGGTTGAGATATTAAAAGTTTGACTGTTATCTCCGCCTGTTCCACAAGTGTCAATTATTTTTCCGCGAGCAGGTATTCTGGTCATTGATTGACGCGTAACAGCAACGAATCCTAAGATTTCGTCAATGCTTTCCCCTTTCATCCGTAAGGCGGTTAAGACGGCACCGGTTTGAGCCGGCGTCAACTGACCTTTAATTATTTTTTGAGCAATAAACTTAGATTCAGCTAAGTTTAAATCTTGCTTTTTTACAATTTTGGTAAGAATTGGTTTGAGTAACATAATCAGGGTGAATAAGGCTTATTAATAAAGTTGGTTAAAATGGTTTTGCCTCCTTCTGTAGCAAAGGACTCCGGATGAAATTGAATACCTTCAATAGGATATGATCGGTGACGCAGACCCATTATCTTGGAGTTGTTTTTAGAAATTGTGGTGGCGGTGATTTTTAGACAACTAGGGGGTGTTTGTGGATCAGCGACTAACGAATGGTAGCGCATAACTTCAAGTTTTTGAGGTAAGTCCTTGAAAATTCCTTGACCATTATGTTGGATGAGGCTAGTTTTACCATGCATGGGTGGCTTGTCTTTTAAAATCTTGCCGCCAAAGTAATAAGCCATGCCTTGCATGCCAAGACAAACTCCTAGAATCGGTGTTTTTTTACCGGTTTGAGTTAAAACTTTGCTAGAGATGCCAAAATAGGCCGGGTCAGCCGGAGTGCCTGGTCCAGGCGAGTTAATGATTCTATGATAGTTAGTTTTTTTAATCTCGGAGATTTTTATTTGATTGTTTCTCTTAACATCCAGCTTAAAATCTTTTGACTGGGACTGTAAAATCTCCCCTATATATTGATAGAGATTAAAAGTAAAAGAATCGTAGTTATCAATAATTAAAACTTTCATATTTCTAATGCCTCTTTCATAGCTTGGAGCTTTTTTTGGATTTCGTAGTATTCAATATTTGGCTTTGAGTCGTAAACAATACCGCCTGAAGTTTGGGTATAGGCATAGTCACCTGATATAAACAAGGTTCTGATAGGAATAGCAAAAGTGCAGTCGCCGTTAAAACCAAAGTGGCCTACCGCCCCGCCGTAAGGACCGCGGGCTTCTGGCTCAAGAGAGTTAATGATTTTAATTGACTCAATTTTAGGAGCGCCGGAAAGAGTGCCGGTAGGAAAGTTGCTGGCTAGGGTTGAAAACATATCTTGATCACGGCGAATGACTCCGGTAATTTCACTGGAGATATGTTGGACATGACTGAACTTTTTAACATCCATTAAGCTACGAATTTTAACTGTGCCAAACTGAGCTACTCTGCCAAGGTCGTTACGGTGGAGATCAACTAGCATGTTGTGTTCGGCAATTTCTTTTGGGTCATTAAGAAGTTTTCTAGCAAGCTTCTGATCTTGAAGCTTATTTTTTCCTCTTTTGATTGTTCCAGCTAAAGGAAAAGTTTCCATTTCTCCATTTCTCATTCTTAAAAGCAGTTCGGGACTGGCACCAATGATTTTTTGATGATTAAACTTAAGGTAAAACATGTGAGGAGAGGGGTTAATTTTTCTTAAATTAGTGTAGATTTTTAGGCTGCTACCTTTGACTTGATACTCACTTTTAAAACCAACTTGACATTGGAAGGTGTTGCCGGCTCGAATCTCTTGTTTGACTTTTTCAACAACTTTGACATATTGTTTTTTAGTTAAGCTGTCTTTAATAAACTTAACTTTTACATCGTTTAAATTAAGCTTTGATTTGATGATTTTTTTGACTAGGTTAATCCTGTTGTTGAGGTAGTAAAAATAAGAGACTTCGTTGGTCATCCTGTCTAAAACCAATCCATCTTGGTAAAACCCAAACTGAAACTGATCAAATAAAGGATGGACTTTAATGTTGATGTTTTGTTCAAAGAAATTCGCTGCCTCGTAGCTTAGATAGCCAACTAACCCGCCAGCATAGTGACGAGTGATAGTATCTTGAGGTAAAAGTTGACGTAGTTTGTAGTAGGGATTTTTAGTTTGGTAGGACTTATCATTAACTATTAACTGGTTTTGTTTGGCCCTAATAATTTGCATAGGATTAAAGCCAATAATTGAGTATCTTGAAAACTGGCTATGTTCTCCTAGAGACTCTAAAAGAAAGCATGTTTCAAGTTGGGATTCGATTTTTTGAAATAAATTGTAAAAATCAATATCCTCGGCCAGTTTTAAGTAAGTTGGCTTTTTTGGTAAGTTAATTTTGGGTATTTTCATAAGTTTTTTAATGGCCTTTTTAAACAAAAAAAGCCCTTGCTAAACCACTATTAAATTTAGTGATTCAACAAGGACCTTATTAAAAAGGTGGTGCCACCTTGATTTATTAATTCATTAAAAAATCCCCGTTGCCAGGGATCGTCAATTTAATGAGTTAACCTCATTTATGACGTGCTTTATCCTCTTGTAGAAGCAACACACGCTTGCCATTTGATAACGCTTGGCTGGCGGATAAGACGACGTTTGCACTTTGCCTTATCAGCTAAGGGAAACCCAACCGAATCCCTTCAAAGCTTTTAATTTAATTTCAAACTAGTAAATACTATATCACACTTGTCAAATTTTTTGGGTTTTATAAGTTTTGGGCTTTGTGGCGGAGAAAATGATCCATGACAACTAAAGCAGCCATGGCATCAATAATCGGGACGGCTCTGGGTAAAACACAAGGATCGTGACGACCACTAGCTTTGAGCGTGACTGATTGCTTTTGGCGGTTGATGGTTTTTTGAGCTTTTCTGATAGTAGAGACTGGTTTAAAAGCGACTCTAAATATAATCGGTTGGCCGTTACTAATACCACCTTGAATGCCGCCGGAGTGGTTAGTTCTGGTTTGGACTTGGCCTTTTTTATCATTAAAAAATTGGTCATTATGTTGACTGCCTTTCATGGTTGCACCACTAAAACCTGAGCCAATTTCAAAACCTTTGACAGCAGGAATAGACAACATAGCTTTGCCTAAGTCTGCAGAGAGCTTATCAAAAACTGGTTCACCTAAACCAACCGGCACATTTTTAATCACTCCCCTAATAACACCGCCGATAGAATCACCTTGATTTTTAGTGTCTTCAATTAATTGAAGCATTTTTTTAGTGGTTTTTTGATTGGGACAACGAACAAGATTAGCTGCAATATCTTTGGGTTTAACCTGCAAGCAGTCAACATCGGCTTTGATTGAGCCAACTTGTTCAACAAAACCTAAAAATCCAATGTTAAATTTTTCTTTTAAGAATTTTTTAGCTACAGCACCAGCGGCGACTCGAGCCAAAGTTTCTCTGGCAGAAGCCCGACCAGAACCACGCCAATCTCTAATTCCATATTTTTTCTCATAAGTAAAATCAGCGTGAGAAGGACGGTAGAGATTTTTAAGTTTAAGATAATCTTCGGGCCGAGCGTCTTTATTTTGGGCCATTAACACAATCGGAGTGCCGGTAGTTTTTCCTTGAAAAACGCCGGACATGATTTTGATGATGTCAGTTTCTTTTCTTTGAGTAGTGATGTGGCTTTGGCCTGGCTTTCTTTGGTCAAGATCAGGCTGGATGTCTTTTTCAGTCAGTTTTAACCCGGGCGGACAGCCGTCAATAACCACGCCTACGATACCACCGTGAGATTCACCAAAAGTGGTGATTTTAAATAGTTGTCCAAATGAGTTTCCTGGCATATTAAAGTTTGTTAAGTTGTTGATAGATTAATTTTAGCTTTTTAATGTCAATTTGTCCTGGTGCAGAAACTTTATTATTAAATGAAGCATAGGTAAGATAGCTCCCAAATAGAGGAGAAATTAAACGAGTAATTTTCCCCTTTTGACCCATACCGATAATAATCAAATTTTCTGATGGTTTTTTAGTAATTAATACTTTCATCAAGATTTGTACATCTTGCTCTGATTTAACAAAGGTGGCGATTTTTTTAATGGTTGGTTTAAAATCATCCATTTGAGTCAGTTTGTTTTTTAGCTTGGTTAATGATGGGGTTTTGGAACAGTCATGATGAGAAATAATTAGTTTGGCTTGATTTAAATTAATCGGGTTTTTAAGTAAAGTCTCTAGTTCTAGGTCAATAAAATCAAAGCCTAAGTTGTCAGCTTGTTTAATTAAGTTTAAGCGGGAGGTTAAGTGGTTATTAGGTCGACAAGTGAAAATAGCGGTTTTATGAGTTTGAGTTTTGATCAAATCAAGATGTTTTGAGGATAAGTTTTTAATAAAATCAACACGCAACTCGATTAGCTCTGCTTGAGGTTGAGCTGATTTAAGATTTATTAAAAACTCATTGATTGTTTTTCCAATAACAACTAGGCAAATTTTTGGATTTATCATAGGTTAAGGTTACGAACTGTGATGAAGTTACGTAACCTTCATTTTCAGGTATTTGATAAGAGTTTGGTGCATGGTTTTAATTGGAGCTTTTCTATTGGTGTAAAGCTCAAATTGAGCCGTACCCTGGTATAAAAGCATGTCTAAGCCATGGATGATTTTGGCTTTTTTTTCTAAAGCGTTTTTTAGTAGTTGAGTTTGGTGAGGTGAGTAGACGATGTCAAAAACTAAGTGGTGAGATTGAATTAGATTTTTAGACACCAGGGACTGATTGGAGTTCATGCCGACAGAAGTAGTATTGATAACAATATCCATGTTTTTAATTAGTTTTAAGTTAGTTAAGGGTTGTGATTGGCAGTTAGCTTGTTTTGCTAAAGTTTTAACTTTATTGAGGTTGCGGTTAAAAACCGTAACTTTGGCATTTTTAGAAACAAGGCCAAAAACGACTGCCCGAGCTGCACCACCAGCACCTAAAACAGCTACTTTTTTATGCTCAAGATTAACGACTTTCTCTAAGGCAGTAATAGCTCCAAAACAGTCAGTATTATAGCCAACCAGTTTTCCTTGACGATTAACGACTGTGTTAACGGCCCCGATTTTCTGAGCCAAAGGATCAAGTTGATCCAGTAAAGGAATAACAGCAGCTTTATGAGGGATAGTGCAGGTTAAACCACGAATGTCTAAAATTTTGACAGCTTGAACTGCGGATCTAAGGTTAGCTGGTTTGACTTTTTGAGCCAAAAAGACAAACTGGTTATCAATGCCCAGTTTTTTATAAGCAGTATTGTGCATGATTGGTGATAAGGAGTGTTTAATTGGATTGCCAATAATTAAACAAAGTTTGGTTTGAGTATTAATCATATGTTTTTTAAGTTTTTAATAATGGTGATGACAACCTGGTTGATAGACCGATTATCAGTAGTAACTGTTAAGTCAGCATAATGCTGGTATAAAGGTTGGCGAAATAAAAATAATTGTTTGGCTTTTTTCAAGTTGGTAAATAAAGGCCTGATAGAATCATTTTTCAAGCGTTTTTTAATGATTGAAAAATCGGTTTTTAAGAAAACAACTAAACCATTGTTTTGTTTTAAGTAGTCAAGAATAACCTTATTGATAACTACCCCGCCGCCGGTAGAGATAACCACATTTTTTTGATTCTTAAGTTTTTTAGCCTGATTAATTTCTAGCTGGCGAAATTTAATTTCTCCGTCTTTTTTAAAAATCTGGTTAATGCTGAGGCGGTTTGAAGCTTTCAGCACTAGATTATCAAGCTCGATTATTTTGAGTTTTAATTTTTTAGCTAGTAATTTAGCGACCGAGGTTTTACCTGAACCCATGAAGCCGATTAAGATAAGTTTCATAAATAGACTAGTTTAATGCCTAGTTTTTGAATTTGATCCCAAAAATCAGGAAAAGATTTAGTAACTACTTGAGGGTTTTTAATAGTGATGGGGAATTTTCCAGAGGCGACTGCAAAAGCCATGGCCATGCGGTGATCTTGGTAGGTGTTGATTTGAGTTGATTGAGGTTGACCGCCGGTAATGATAATAGAGTCAGGAGTAATTTTGGAAACAATTCCTATTTTTTTTAATTCTTGGTTTAAAGCCAGTAGGCGATCGGTTTCTTTATGTTTTAAAGTAGAAAGACCGGTAATTTTAGTTTGACCTTTGGCAAAAGCGCTTACTACCGCCAAGGTTTGAGCTGTATCCGGCATTAACTCCATGTTAACCACGATAGGTTTTAATTTTTGAGGGCCAGTTAGGCTAACCCAAGACTGAGTAGAATTTTTAGTAACCTGACAACCCATCTTGGTCAGGAGGTTAGGAAACTGAGTATCACCCTGAACAGAATCGGGGTTAAGGTTATTAACCTTAATTGTGCCTTGGTTGACAGCAGCCAGGCCAAAGAAGTAAGAAGCACCAGAAGCATCGCCTTCAATTTTTAGGTTACGTTTTTTCAGCAGCTGATTAGATTTAATTTGGTATTGTTTAAAGTTTTGGTTTTTAACTTGAATGCCAAAAGAATTAAGCGCGTCAATAGTCATGTTAATATAACTGGTTGAAACTGGTTGACCAATAACTTTAATTTTTAAACTCTTTTCTAGTAAGGAGGATATGAGCATCAAACTGGTGATGAATTGACTGCTAACTGAGCCTTTGATAGAAATTTGGTTGGTTTTATTTAAGATTTTGCCTTTGATAAGTAAGGGGGCAAAACCAGGTTGATTAAGGTAAGCAATGTTAGCTCCAAGTTGATTTAACACCTGAACTAATTCTTTAATTGGTCTTTGGTGTAAGCGCTTGGTGCCTTTGAGAATAACTTGAGTGTTGGGAATAGCAGCGCAAAGAGCAGTTAAAAAACGAAGACTGGTGCCAGCGGCTTTAAGGTTAAGGGTGGTTTTAACTGGTAAAAATTTACCTCCCGTGCCAAAAACAGTAATTTGACCAGGTTGAGTAGTGATTTTAGTACCAAGAATTTTTAAGGCGTTGATTAAGACTAAACTGTCATCACTGAGAGAAGCGTCTTTTAGTACAGACTTGCCTTTGGCTAGACTAGCTAAGATTAAACTACGATTAGTTAAGCTTTTTGAGCCAGGTAAAATAACAGTGCTAGAAATTTTCTTAATTGGTGGGGTTAAGATGATTTTTTGAGCCATAAGAGTGCTTTAACAATTTGTTGATGGGTGGCAGTTTGGTTAATAACTGCCTGGCCGATTGATTTAAGTAGAGTGAAGTTTATAGTGGAGCTAATATTTTTTTTGTCAGATTTTATTAGTTTTAGAACAGAAGAAATTGAAATAGTTTCGGATCTGGTAGGTAGGCCAACATGTTTTAAACCTTGCTTGATTAGATTTAGTTCACTAGTAGTTATGAAGCCTTTTAGTTGAGAAAGTTTGGCTTCAGTTATCATACCTAAACTAACAGCTTGGCCGTGGGATAAAGGGGATTTTGTTTTTAAAGACAGTGATTCAAGAGCATGGCCGACGGTATGGCCAAAGTTAAGGATTTTCCTAGAGTTAGCTTCTTTTGGATCCTGAGAAACTATATTAAGTTTAATTTGGCTGGATTGTTTAATTAATTGAATTAAATCTTTTTGAGACAACTGAGATGGTTTTTTACCAACTGCCAGTTGAAAGTGTTTTTTGCTTTTTATAAGACCGTGTTTGACAACTTCAGCCATGCCGTCAGTGAGCTGATTGGTTGGTAAACTGGATAAAGTTTGAGTATCAATAACAACTGCTTTGGCTTCTGAAAAAGTGCCAACTAGATTTTTAAAACCATTAAAGTTAACCGCGGTTTTCCCGCCAATACTGGCGTCAACTTGCGCAAGAAGCGTAGTGGGCAGATGAATAAAATCAACTCCCCGCATAAAAGTAGACGCGGCTAAACCACCAAGATCTGAAATTACTCCTCCACCTAAGTTGATTAATAAAGAATGCCTGTCCAACTGATGGTTTAAAAGCTGCTGGTAAACCTTTTTAAGGGTGGCTAGATTTTTGTGTTTTTCGCCAGTAGGAATAATAATGACGGCTGGTTTGACTGTGAGATTTTTTAATAAAGGTTTAAGCCATAAATCAGCTACAGTCTTGTCAGTTAAAACAGCAAGTTTTGAAAACTTAGTTAAATCAACTAGCTGAGATAGTTGATTTAGAGCATTGGGTTTAATAATGATTTTGGATTTCATAAAGACTTCTTGATAATTGTTAAACCTTGTTTTAGCTTATCATCAGATTCTGTTAAAGAAAGGCGGATAAAATTAGGGAAAGAACCAAAGGCGGTGCCTGGAACTACGACGACTCCTTTTTTAAGTAGTTTTTGGGAAAATTTTATAGCGTCTTTTTTAATATCTATAAATAAGTAAAACCCAGCTTGTGAGGGGATAAAATTACAGTCAGCTTGTTTTAAGATATTTTGGGCAAGTTGAGCCCGTTTTTGGTAGATTTGCCTTAGTTTTTTTGGGAAATTTTGACAGTTAGTTAAAGCGGTTAAGCCAGCAAATTGGATAAATGGAGGCACGCAAGTTAAAGATCGCTGAACTTGTTTTTTCAAGCCAGTAATAAAAGTTTTTTGAGCGAGAATAAACCCTAAACGAAAACCAGTCATAGCAAAACTTTTAGAGAAGCTAAAAACATGAACATGATTTGATTTAAGCTTAGGCAAAGTTTGAGATTGGAAACTTAAATCAAGGTAGGCCCAGTCATGCAAAACTGGCGTTTGATGTTTTTTAGCTAGCTGATGAATATCAGCTAAAATTTTCGGCTTAATGATAGTGCTGGTGGGATTATTGGGGCTGGTGAGAATAATGGCAGCGGTTTTGGTGTTTAATTTTTGCTCCAATTTAGGCACATTAGGCTGCCAGTTTTGGTTTAAGCTGGTAGAAATAGAGATAGTTTGACCGCCAAAATCATTGATCATTAGTTCGTAGGCGCTAAAATTTGGTTGAAAGATAATCACTTGAGATTTTTGAGGGGTTATAAGTTGATTCAAAGTAGCCCAAATCAACCATTTAGAACCAGGTCCGATTAAAATATTCTCCTGCAGACAATGGTGTTTTTTGGCAATGAAGTTCATTAACCTAGGTTCACCGGTGGCTTGACCATAACGAAACTTCCCTTGATCAAGAGCTTGTTTGGTGCTTTTGATCACTAGGGATGGTGGGAATTGATCTGGTTGACCAATATGAAGCTTTATTAGCTTTTCGCCTCTAGCCTCTAACTGGTTAGCCTTTTCAAAAATAGTGAATAAGATTTGCTGATTCATGATTTAATAGACTCCCCTT
>CAZVYS010000023.1:0-13149 GCA_964630755.1 uncultured Pseudomonadales bacterium
GAAAATATAATAGTATTTCTTTCCTTTGAAATTTCGTAATTTTGATTCGGGAAAAATAGACTCCTTTGCAACAGTAACGCATTCTAAGTGAATAATTTCATCAACTATTATATCACCATTTTTTGATTCAAAAGTGTTATAAACAACCTCCGGTTCATCAGGCTTAAGCTTCATAATATATGTTCTACTGTCCATAACATTTTCAAAATGTTTATTAAACTTAACTCGCCAAGATTTTTTAGAAAATCTCCAATGATTAGGATTGTCTCCTCTGAATCGTACTTTAGCATTCCAAGTTAATCCATTAAATCCAAATTTAGCTGGAACATACTTTTTAAATTCCTGAGTTAACCGATCATTAGTTGGTAAATTATTGTTTAAAAACGATAAATCCTGACCCTTGATAGTTAAAGAATAATCAGGAATACTTGAAGGAATAAATTGATGAAATAAGTAAAGAACGTCTAAAGCTTTAGTGGCTTTTTTAAGATTAATTGACAACTGAGGATTCTTTTTTGAAAAATTATTAATAGTGGTGTTTAGTAAACTAGCTCGATCACCTTGATAGTAAAAAAATAAAAGACTAAAAGGAATTGAGCAAAGTAGACTGATTAATACTAATGCTCTGGCTAATTTTTTCTTAAACAGCTGATCCATGTTTTTTTAATAATCTAATTTCTTTTTTAACCTGATCTTGAATCTGAAATTTTTTCTGAATATCTCGGCGTGCTTCTTGACCTATCTTAATTGATAGCTTGGGATTTGATAATAGTACATCTAAACCATTTACTAAAGACTTGGTGGTATTAGCAATTAATCCAGTTTTTTTGTTAATAATAATATTGCCAGGGAAAGGTGTGGTTAGAGTAGCACAACCACAAGCCATAGCTTCAAATAATACTTTTGGCTGACCTTCAATTTTTGAGGTTAAAGCAAAAATAGAGGCTTTTTGATAATATTTCACAAGCAATAAATGATTAACTGGGTTTAATACTTTTAAGTTAACTTGAAGCTCTTTGGCCAATTTAATCAGCTTTGGCTTTAATGGGCCTTGTCCAATAATTGTTAATTTTAGTTTTGATCGAAACTTAGAATGGCTAATAATCTTGATTAGAAGGTTGTAGTTTTTTTGATAAGTTAACCTGCCAACTGACAAGACTGACATCTGGTCTCGTTTTTTACCTGGCTTAAATAACTTAGTATCAACGCCATTGGATATTAAATTAAGTTTTGAGTTATAGCCTTTTTTAATTAAGTAGGCTTTATTTTCTGTAGAGGTAATGATAATGCTATTAGCTTTATTCAAAATAGGTTTAATACTTTGCTTAATTAAGAAAGATTTAAATGGTTTTTTCTCTATTTGTGCAAATTGATGGTAATGATACCCATAAGTAACAACAAAAGGTTTATTGATAAATAATAATGGTAGGCCACCGACGGTTTGAAAAACCCTAAAAACATTAATCTGGTTAACTACGCTAGGATAAATAAAAGGAATTAAAAACTGGTAAACATGATAAGGGATGAGTTTTGGCTTAGGAATAATGGTCGTATTTTTTGGCAACTTAAGCTTAAACTGTCGATGATCGCAACTAAATAGATATATTTTCTTAAAATTCTTTGAGTAAGGCTTTAAATAATATTCAACCAAACGGTTTAACTGACCAGATTGTTTTTGTTTTTCTAGACTATCCCCTGGTGAAAGTAAAATGCCCAAGTTCATGCTATTGATTGATATAACTTTAAATGTTGATTGATTATTTTTTGTCTGTTAAACCTAGTTTTTATTAATTTTAAGCTATTATGCTGATAATTAACCAACTTATCAGAGGTTAGCAACATTTTAATTTTTTTTGCAATCTGAGTTGAATTATCTGGGTTAACTAAGAAGCCATTGTTTTTTATTAGCTCTTGGTTTCCGCCCCTGTTTGAAGCAATAACTGCCAATGAGGCAGAAAGAGCTTCTAAGCCAGCCCGACTTAAGGGCTCAGGCCAACGAGAATTAATTAGAAAAACATCTGCTTTTTTTAATAAGTTAAGAGCTTTTTGGTGAGAAATTTTACCTAGATAGTTGACATTAGATGGAAAGGAGTCTTTGAAGCTAATGTTTTTTTTGCCAGCCAGAATAAATTGATATTGAGGTAATTTATTAGCAGCTTTAATAATTGAGTCTGTGCCTTTGCCATATGACAACTTGCCAGTAGAAATGATGGTTTTTTTATTTCTTTTTAGAGGCTTAACTGGTTTAGGAGGAAGATTGTAAATAGAAATTGTCTTTTTGATACCGGCTTGTTGATAGATATCTTTTAGTTGTGGGCTAACGGCAATAACTGAATTAGATTGATTTAAGAACCACTTTAAGATATATTGCCAAAATTTAACAATGATTAATTTAAATTGATTAATTTGATGATAATTTTTTTGATATTGAGGAATTTCATTTTGAATGTAGTAGTTTAATGAGCATTTTTTTTGCTGATTAGTGAAACATAAAGCTAAAGGGCATAAAAACTTAAAATCCCTGACTGTGGTAATAACAGGAATTTTGGTAATAAATGAGGCAATAATGGCAGCTGGCTGAATGTATTTGCCATGTACGTGGATTAGATCAATTTTTCTGACTCTTATAGCCTTGATAATAAAAAAAGCTGTCCAGAGCCAAAAAATTGGATTATTAAACCAAATTGGTGATAGCGTTTGACCTGGCTTGATTTTCTTTGGAAATGGGAACTTTAATTGACTAACTTCAAGGCCAGGCCTTGAAGTTCCAAGACTTGGAGATAGAAGAAAAACATTAATGTTTTTTCGTTTGCTTAAAGCTGTTAATAAGGCCATCATGCTGTGCTCTGCGCCAGAAACAGAATGAGGCGGGGCGTACTCGTTTAAAAAAAGAATTTTCATTGTTGCTTTTTTGTCAGTTTTTTAAATATTTTTATGTGCAAATTGATGTTTTTATCCCAGTTAAATGTTTTAGTAACAAACTCTCTAGCATTTTGGCCAAGTTTTTGACGTAATTGTTCTGATTTAATTAATTGAATTGTTTTTTTTGCCCAGTCATTTACATCGTTTGGACAGGCAAGGAAGCCTGTTTGATTATTTTTAATAATTTCGGAGATTGAAAAATGATCAGCTCCTATGGCTGGCACACCGCAAGCTGCTGCTTCGGTAATAGTCATGCCAAAACCTTCTTTTAAAGATGGTAATAATAAAATATCAGCTGATTGATAGATATTGAGCTTATCTTGTTCTTTGATAAAACCAGTAAAAGTGACTTGGCTTTCTAGATTTAGAGAGCTAGTTAGGCTTTTTAGCTCAGATAATAGAGGTCCAGTACCAGCCATAATTAGTTTGAGATTTTTCTTGTTTAATTTAGCTAGAAGCTTTAATAAAAATTGGGGATTTTTGCGCTTTTTGAGACCACCGAGGAATAATAGAGTGGTTTTTGTTTTTTCAACCAGAGGCTGATCGGCCTTTGGCCGAGGCTTAAAACTTTTATCAACTCCTGGATAAGCAACAGTTATTTTTGACATTGGGTATTGATAATCTTGATTGAGTTCCTTTTTAGTGCTTTTTGAGATAGTGATTATATGATCATATTTTTTTAAAGTTACAGCATCGATAAATCCGTTTAGGCCTGACTCTGCATGTAAGTGAGATAAAACTACAGGAACCTGAGGGAAAAGAGCTTTAAAAGTTAAAGCAGCTGGGCCAATAAAATAAGGATTATGGACTCTAAGAATATCAAATTTTGTGGTTAGATAAGTTTTGATTAGATATGGCAACACCAAGACACTAAAAAAGTGAGGAGGAGTGATTGAGCGAATGGGGGCATGATTGATGAATAGATTGTCATGTCTTGAGTAAGATCTACCTTTAGGAAGAAAAGAATAAACTTTAACTCCTTGTTGGCATAAACGAGAAATAACTTCACGATCATAGACTTCCCCACCAGAGTTGGATTCAGGCGATAAGCCGAGTTGAGGTGAACAGATTGAAGGCATGACTATATTATATAGTATGCTAAAATTTGAGAGTATGAAAAAAGTTTTAATTACTGGTAGTTCTGGTTTTATCGGCCAACATCTAAAAAAAGCGTTAGAAAAAAAACAAATCAACGTAGTTGAGTTTAGTCTAAAAAATAATCAAGATGTGACTAAACTGACTGATTTTAACAAGTTGCCAAAAGTTGATACAGTCTTTCATTTGGCAGCTGTGTCTGGCTATAAAACTTCTAATCAAAACGTGAATCTTGCTTATAATGTTAACGTAGGTGGAACTGTAAATGTGCTTGAGTATTGCAAAAAAGTTAAAGCTAAACTTATATTCCCTAGCACTTATGTTTATGATAGCCCGTATAAAGAATACAAAAAAGAGTCAGATAAGCAAAAACCAACTACTCATTATACTATGACTAAATGGTTAGGTGAAAAATTATGTAGATTTTATGCACGAGTGTTTAAAGTAAAATCCGTAGTGGCTAGAACCTCTAATGTTTATGGAAAAGGCCAAGACAATATCTATATTGTGCCAGTGATATTTAATCATTTAATGAAAAATAAAAAGTTAACCTTAACTAAATCAAATATTGAGAGAAGCTATCTTAATATATCAGACTTAGTATCAGCTTACATAAAACTAGGAAACACCAATAGTAAACCAGGGGAAATTTATAATGTTGCTTATCCTGAACCTACTCAACTAAAGCAACTGGTCAATACTATTTATAAAACAATGGGTAAAAAAAACCTAGTTAGTTATCAAAATGAATCAAGGCCACATGATATAGATTTTAATCGGTTTGATATTTCAAAAATTAAGAAAAAGTGCAACTGGTATCCAAAAATAGATTTAGAAACAGGGTTAAAAGAATATATTGCTAATCTGTAAATTGAAGTGAGGCTATGATAGCCAGGGCTTTGTCTTTAAAATGCATTCGAACATCTGGTCGAGTGCCATGCCAGCTTAAACGGAAAATATAATCTTTATACAAAACGAACATACTAGCTAAATCACCGTCTTGCCCTAAATGATCAATTAAAACAGCTTCAGATTGAGAGACTTTTAAAGGTCGAGCTATATGTCCTTGATTAACTAAACTAACTATCTCTGGATAAGCGTCTAAACCTTGATTATTTTTTTGATCAACAAATATATCTACCCAGACATGGGGTTGATTGACTTTTTCTTCAGGCTGATTAGAAATGCGAATGGTAGCTGGTGGTGGTGGATTAAGGCCAGCTTCATGAAAATACCAATCATGAGGATGTTTAATTTGATAATGGTAGGTTTCATTTTTGAATTCTTTCCAGCCAATGTAGTTAGGCCCAACAGGTGAAGGAGAAGGACTCGGCTGCAGATGTTCAGGTTTGGGTGGATTTAGGTTAGCTAAGCCAATGCTGCCTAACATGATTAATAATACTCCAGCGACACCGATGATTATTTTTTTCATTATTTCCAATAGAATTTATTATAAATGACTGTTTTTATTTTAACAGGTACAAGATAAGACAATAAAGGTTTGATTAGTTTCCAAGACTCAAATGATGAATACCCATATTGAGTTAAAGCCAGTAATCTGGCTTTAATTGCATATTGTTCTTGTTCTTTTAGCTTTTTTATAGAAATAGCTGAAGGCGAATCGACTCGATATTTTAGTAATGGCTCAGGTAGATTGGTGGTTTGATATTGACTAATGACTCTTAGGGCTAGTTCGTAATCTTGGGCAAAAATAAAGTTATCATTGTAATTATTGATTCTTTTTACATCTAAACGATTAAACATTATTGTAGGGTGAATAAAAGGACAATACTTTAAAGCAATTTTTTTAATGTGCTGATGATCAATGGGATGACGTTTTAAACCTAGCTTTTTACTCTTGGGGTTAATAAGATAAGCAGCAGAACCTAAATAGGAAACTTTAGGATGAGACTTAAAAAAGGCTAGTTGTTTTTCGAATCGCTTTGGAAGAGAAATATCATCAGCATCCATCCGAGCAATATATTTAGCTTTGGTGGTCTTTAAGCCTTTGTTTAAAGACTTAGTTAAGCCTAAATGGCGTTCATTATTAATTAATTTAATTCGGGAGTCTTTTTTTTGATATTGAGCCAAAATTGAGGTTGATTTGTCAGTTGAAGCGTCGTTTATGATGATAAATTCAAATTTTTTATATGTTTGACCTAAAACACTGTCTAGAGCCTTTATTAATGTGTCTTGATTGTTGTAAACAGACATTAAAACAGCAAGCTTCATATAAGCATAGTATACTATAGCCTATGAAGGCTTTTATTACTGGTATATCAGGCTTTACTGGGAAACACTTAGTTGATTATTTGAAAGAAGAAAAAATTAATGTAACTGGACTAGATATAAATAAAAATAGATATTATCAAAGTGATTTATCTGATGAAGCTAGGTTGAATAAAATAATTTTAAAAGAAAAGCCAGATTATGTTTTCCATTTAGCCAGTCCGATTATTAGAAGCGATCGACTAATTGATGAAACTTTATCTAGAAATCTTGAAGTTGATTTATTTGGCACAGTTAACTTGCTAAAAAGCTTAAATTTACTTAAAAAAAAGCCAAAAGTATTAATTGCTGGTACGGCTGCAGTGTACAAAACTAACCAAGGAAGGCCATTTTTTGAAACTGATCCAGTGGAACCAAGAACTGCTTATGGATTAAGCAAGCTAACTCAAGAGCTAGTTAGTCTAAGATTAGCCAAAAGTTATCAAATTCCTTTAATGATTAGTCGAAGTATTTTATTAATCGGCATTCATCAAAAACAAGGCTTTGTAGTTAATGATCTAGTTAGAAAAGTAGTTGAGATAGAAAAAGAGACTAGAAAGCCAATCTTGCAGATTGGAGATTTAAAAACTCTTCGAGATTTTACTGATATAAGAGATGGGGTTAAAGCTTATTTAACAATTCTTGAAAAAGGTAAAGCTGGTGAGATTTATAACGTTTGTAATCAAAAAGGAGTAAGTATTAGAGAAATTGTCAAATGGTTACAAAAAAATTGTCAAAAGAAAATTAGCGTAAAAGAAAAGTCGAGTTGGCGAAAAAATGATCTTAATGTATTGATTGGAAAAAATACGAAACTTACAAAATTGGGTTGGAAACCTGAATTTTCTTTAGAAGATAGCTTAACTGAAGTTCTTAGCTACTGGAGAAGAGAGTTAAAGGCTTGAAAGTATTTCCTGGCTGCTTTATCCCAAGAGTGATGTTTTTTTACTAATTGATAACCGTTTTGACCCAAAAGATTGAGGGTTTTATTCTTATAAGCTAGTTTCATAGCTTTTTTTAAATCTTTTACATCATTAGGATTAACTAAGTAGCCAGTCTTTTTGGTTACAAATTTGGCTACACTGCCGACTTTAGTGGCAATAACAGGCAGTTTATGAGCAAAAGCTTCGAATAAAACTAAGGGGTGACCTTCTTTTAAAGACGGTAAGATTAAGCAATGGGATTGATTAAGTTCTTGGTTAATTCTTTTGTTTGAGACTGGGTTATGTTTTGGGCCAAAAAGATTTAGCTGAGTGTTGGGATAGTTTTGTTTAAATTTCATATAGGCAGTTTTAAGAATCGACATTCCCTTTCTGGGCTCATTTCGACCAATAAATAAAAAAGTGAAGATTTTATGCTTGCGCATATTAGTTTTTTTAGGAATATTTACACCATTAGGAATAAACTTAATTTTTTTTGAGTTTTTTACTTTTTGATAGTAATGATAATCATCAGTGATAAATAAATCAAAAGTGAGCTTATGAGTAATTAGTTTTTCTATAAATTGATAGAATTTAGATTTTGCCCCAAAGCCAATGACTACTAAAGCTTGGGGAGTTTTTTTAAATAGTTTAATCAGTTTTAATGAAAAAGCTGGTAAAAAAGTTGAGGCTAGATAAAGATCAGAGTCTCGATTGACAGCGACAAAGCTTGACTGAAGAGTAAACCAGAT
The DNA here is from genome assembly GCA_964630755.1 of uncultured Pseudomonadales bacterium. Lineage (GTDB taxonomy): Bacteria > Patescibacteriota > Microgenomatia > UBA1400 > CG1-02-47-37 > CAZVYS01. The sequence continues at coordinate 7,955 of CAZVYS010000023.1, forward strand.
TCGAGCTAATAAATTTTCCCATTGAGTGATTGGGCCCAGACGAGTGATAGTTAACTTGCCGTTAAGTTTTGATTCTGATTGATTATATTTTTGGCCATTTTTATCTTTTAACGCTCGCGTGATAATCTCAACTTGGCAATCATGATCTTTTACCAGCCGAGAGGTAATCTCTTTAAATAGTTTTTGGCCACCACCAATAACTGGCTGCCAAGCGTCAATCAGTAGAATAATTTTCATAGACTTTTTTGGTCTGTTGATAAATTTTTCTCCAAGTGTAGGCATTTGATAGTTTTTTTGCTTGTAGTTTTTTTTGTTGATAAAGAGAATGATTACTCTTTATAGTATTAAGTTTTTTAGCGAGATCAGTTGGATTTTGAGGTTTAAAAAACAAGGCGCCTTGACCTTGCTTGGTAATTTCTTGATTAATAGGCAGGTCAGCTAAAATAACTGGTAAGCCAGCAGCCATAGCTTCGATAGTAACTATGCCAAAGCCTTCAACTACTGAAGGTAAACAAAAAAGATGTGATTGGTAGAGAGTTTTAATTAATTTTTCTCTTTTAAGATTTGATAAAAACTTTACTTTGTCTATTAAATTTAATTTTTTAGCTAGATTGACTAATGATTTTTTCTTAGGTCCCTGACCAATGATTATAAGCTGAGTCTTTTTTAAGCTTCTAAAAGCTTTTATTAAATCAAAAATTCTTTTGGTATTTACCAGGCGAGCAATGCAAACTATGGTAAAGATTGGAAATTTTTTTATTGTTTTATTAAGTTTAAATTCCTTAGGATTGATGCCAGCCCTAATAACAGTAATTTTTTTTGAATTTATACCCTGATTAATTAATTTAGTTTTGGTTGAGTCTGAGAGGGCAATAATGTGAGTCCAAGGAAGGCTTAAGGAAATTTTTTCTAAAAGAAATCCAAGGACACCGACAAAAAAACCAAAATCAAACCAGTGTCTGCCTAAGATGTCAGGAATCCAAGCGATAGTAGGCTTTTTTTTAACTCGGCCAGCTAAAAAAGCTGGTAAATAAGTTACAAAATTAGAAGCTTCTATTAAATCAAAGTCAACTTTTAGAGCTTTAAAAAAAGACTTGAAGATATAATAGATGCGATTGAAAATAGATAAAGGAGTGGCAGGAATTTGCTTGGAGTGTGAAGTGATAATCTCAACCTTAAAATCTTTTTTTGCCTGATTAACAAGATAATAAACTCGAGCCTCAACTCCTCCAGTAAAAATGAGTTGGTTATCTTTAGGGAAAAATTCAGTTAAAAAAAGAAGCTTCATTATTTTTCTTTTTTTTGATCTTTGAGAGCTAGCGTGCGTACCAGTTGGGTTAAATCGTGGCGAAGATTTTCAAGTAAGATATTTGTTCTAAAAATTAAGTAAAATATTAACAAGATAGAGGCATAAACAACTACGTCACTACCTCGATTAATGCCAAGCCAGTTAGCAGCAAGGCTCGTAAGCTCTGGTTTAATAACTCCGATCATAGCTAAGATGAAAACCAGAAGCCAAAAGAAAAAGCTAGAAATAGTTAAAGCGCCATCTTTTAATCGAAGTAAAACTCGAGTTAAAGCAAAGAGTAAAAATAGGCTAAAAATAATTTGGATTGGCAGAAGATTCATGTTATCTAAATAATCTTAATATAAGTCTAAAGATTATAGCAAATATATTACCAGGTTTAACTCCTTTTTGGATTGAGTAGTCGGTATAGATCACCTTAATAGGCACTTCGGCAAACTTTAGATTATTCCTTTTAATTTCGTTAAAAAACTCATTGCTGACTTCCATTCGTTCTGTTTTTAATTTTAGCTTTTGAATGGCTTTTTGAGAAAAACCTCTAAAACCAGAGAGAGAATCTGTAGTGGACGTGCCAAAAAGTAGAAAAGTTAACCAGTTAAATGCTTGGTTATTGATTCTTCTTAATAAAGGCATATCTTGCTTATTGCCTAAAGTTCGACTCCCAATTACCACATCAGCTTGGTTTGTTAGTAAAGGAGTTAAGACAGATAATATGTTTCGAGGATCGTGTTGGCCGTCACTATCAAAAGTAATAGCATAGTCGGATTTTATGCTTTTGGCATAAGCTAAGCCTGTGCCAAGTGAAGCACCTAGTCCTCGATTGATTTTGTGGGTTAAAACAGTTACTTTTTGTTTTTTAGCTAAACTGGCAGTATTATCAGAAGAGCCATCATTAACTACTACTATTTTTGTTTTAACTGGAAAAGATTTAATGGTTTTTTTAACGTTTTTAATTACTTTTTCAATAACTGGTGCTTCATTATAAGCAGGCATGATTAAGATTAGTAATTTCATAGTTTTTTAAAATAGTTAATTGTAAGTTCTAAGCCTTCAGCAAGACTAGTTTTAGGATTCCATTTTAAAATAGCAGATGCCCGAGATGAATCGAACAAGCTTTTCTCAATTTCAACCGAGCGCTTGGATTTTTTTATATATTGCGGCTTGGTATTGATCAATTGAGCGGTTAGCTTTAGTAAATCAATAATTTTAATTTCTTTTGAAGAACCAATATTTAAGATAATTGATTGACGCTGGTTAAGAGCTAAAACTAAAGCATCTACTACATCTCCAACAAACACAAAGTCTCGGGTTTGTTGACCAGTGCCATAAATAATTGGTTTTTTATCTTGAAGAAATTTATTGATGAAAATAGCAACCACTCCCCCCTCAGAAGTGCTATTCTGCCCTGGACCATAGACATTAGCAAATCGAAAAATAGTCGACTTAAAATCTGACTTAAATAATTGACAATACATCTCTCCAGTAAGCTTAGATACACCATAGCTAGAGATTGGTTTTGTTGGAGCGATTTCTTTAATAGGTAAGTTTTTAGACTCACCATAAACTGCAGCCGATGAAGTAAAAATAAAATGTTTGATTTTTGCTTTTTGACTAGCTAGTAAAATGTTAAAAGTGCCAATCACATTGCTATTAATAGTTTGCTTAGGTGAGCTAGTAACCCGATTGTCAGCAGCGAGATGAAAAACAACTTGTGGTGATATTTTTCTAAACAGTTTTGAAATACTCGGATCACAAATATCATGTTTAATAAATTGGACTTTTTTATTTAATGATTTGTTGCTACTAACAGATAGGTTATCAACTATAAAAACTTGATGATTAAGATTAACCAAACGATCAACTAAGTGCCTGCCAATAAAACCAGCTCCACCAGTAACTAAGATTTTCATATCAAGCCAACCAGTATCCTCTCGTGAATCTTATAAAAGCCCAAGATAACAACAAGGTAAAGATAATTAATAAACTGATTTTTTTTGATTTTTTTAAGTCCCCTAATAGAAAAAACAAAGGAAAAGAGACTAAAACATACCTGGGCATAGAAGAAAAAGAACCAGTAAAAGTTGGTAATAACAGAGCAGGAATAAAGAAAATTAAGTAGCTAAGTTTAAGTTTTTTAATAAAAGCGTATATGATTAAGCCAAAAAAGGATAAAGAAACAATAAATTCAAAAGCCAAAACTGGGTAGATTTGATTAGAAATATTTACAGTAATCAGCATTTTAATGTATCTAAATACTACTTGATAAAGCATAATTACTTTATCAACTTGCCTGCCAGCCCCAAAACTTGGTTGAGAATGAATAAAGATTAAGAAATCATTAAAATGCTTTTGAAGAAAAAATAAATATGATAGTAGGCCTGATGAACCGATTAAGCCTAGTAAGGCTAGTTTGGTTAATTTAAGCTTTTTTTGATTTTGGTAGTAATCCCATAATATAGCTGGAATTAGAAAAATACCAACAAAGCGGGTAGCTGAAGCCAGGCCAGCTAAAACCGAGGCTTTAAAAAACTTTTTCTTTTGCATTAAGAAAAACGAGGCTGCGACTAATAATAAAAACAAGGATTCCGTGTATACTCCGAAAAAGAAAAATGAGGTTGGAAATAATAATAATAACAAGCTGGCCCAGAAAATAGTTTTTTTTGAAAAATCTAATAGCCCAAGTTTTATAAAATAATAGATAAAGCCAATAAAACTAATATGAGAAATTATTAGAGCTGATATTAATGAATTAGAAATTATCAAGTTAACTAGCTTTATAATAATTGGGTATAAAGGGAAAAATGCCTGAGTTAAGCCATATTTATATCCAGCATCAACAATATTCAGGTAATGAACTCCGTCAAAATTACCCCAAAACCAGAGCCAGGCCGGGGCTTTATCAGCTAAAATTGATTCCCAGTAAGGAAAGCTGGCCTTAAAAGGAATGAATTTTATAGCTAAGAAAGCTAAGGCTTGGAAAAAAACCCTAAGGCTTAAACCAATTAATAAAACTTTCTGAAATAGAGATAATTTTTTAATATTAATCATTTTTTTCTAAGCTCCAACTGGTTTTTAGAATAATTAATAAGGTTGCAAATCCGATGATTGAAACAATGTTGCCAAACTGACGAGCAGGAGTGTTTTCAGTAAACTTGGTTTCGATTAAATGCTTACCTGCGGGAACTTTAAAAGTTATGATACCAGGATATTCTTCTTTTTGGAAATCTATATTTGTTTTTTGACCATTAATAGTAACTTGCCAACCCGGAAAATATGTAGTTCTTTCTAATATTTCAGTGTCTTGAGGAGCATTAATCTCGTAAACATGTTTTTGGGTTTTCCAAAGGACCTCTTGAAACTGACTGATTCCTTTTAGATCAAAGAAATGCCCTGGTTTTAAAGAAATATTTTTATTTTCATTAAACCAAACGGGTGTATTTGCACTCATAATAGAAGTGTTAAAAGGGTATTCATAGTAAAAATAATTATCGTGATCAAACCAACCACCAGGCTTAGAAATAGAACCAGAGTAAATAATAGCTAAAACTACTAAAATAATGGTTAATTTTGGAAGTCTTTTAAATAGATAGGCTGAAAGACCGGCTGAAGCTAGAGTGGCAAAGGTAAGTAATCTCCAAGGAAACTGAACGTAGCGAACGAGGGGTAAAGTCTTCCAAAGAAAATTAGAGATTGGTAGCATAGCAAAAACAGACAAGCAGAAAATGCAAGCATAGAATAACCAATGCCAGTTAATTTTTTTATTTTTAATGTGTGTGTAAATTAACCAGCCAATCGAAAGAAGAGAAATAAGCCAATGAATTGGTCCAAGTTGTAAGCTCATTTCATCATTTGGTCCCTTGAAAGAATAGCCATAACCCCAGGGAGAGTA
>CAZVYS010000024.1:0-13025 GCA_964630755.1 uncultured Pseudomonadales bacterium
GCCATACAACCATTCTTACGATGTATTTCTATCTGAGTTACGATTAGCACCGGCCACATCCATCTCCGCATCAGGACTCGTAGTCCCGATGCCGACGTTGCCGCTATTATGTGCCGTTAACACAGTGCTTCCGCCTGCTTTTAAATAAAGAGGTTTATAGGAACCAGCCCAACCGTAATATTCAGATTCAATTGTAAAACCATTTTCCGTTGCTATTAGTGCGCCCCCTACTTCATTTGTATCGGAATGTGTAATATACAATTTAGCATCTGTCCCATCTCCAGCAACGTGCAATTCACCTCTTGGAGTAGCCTCCCCGATGCCGACGTTGCCGCTGCTGTCTATCCTGACTCGTTCTGTGCCTGTGGTAGTTGTATTGTTCGTAGCGGTATAAAAACTAATTTGAGTAACCGCATTTTGGTCACCACTGCCACCGCCAATAGTTAGGCTACTTGCTGATACTTGATTGGAAAACTCCATTGCCATTACATTCTGTTCGGCATTCGTGTAATGAGGTGTAACTATTTTGCCTACTTTGGTTGTGGCGTCTGTCCTTGTTGCAGCAATGGAATCTGAACCTATCTTGATTATGTTGTGAGATACATCCAACCCGACAGCAGTTTGTAAAGAAGCCCCAGTGCCAAGCGCAAGTCTTCCTGTTTCTTCCATTAATGCTAATACGTTACTGCTATTATCATGCCATTCTGTAAGGTTGGCGGTTTGGCCCGAATATGCTTTGATAATCTGGCCTATTGTTCCTGTGGCTCCTGTGTCTATTTGTAATTTTGCCCCCGGACTCGTCGTCCCGATGCCGACGTTGCCATTATTTTGAATATGTAGCCTGTTAAGATTATTCGTTAAAAATCCCAAATCATAATTATCGGTATTACCAAGAGTTCTATCTGCTCCACCAGCCTCTCCACCGTCTGCAAAGTCTCCGCCACCTCCAGCAGCTACCTGCCAACTCCCCACCCCTGAAGCGTCAGAGGTTAAGACATAATTGTTTGTTGGAGAGGTAGTTAGCTTAAATCCCGTCATCTCTACTGTTCCCGCTACATCTAACTTGCTTCCCGGCCCCGTCGTCCCGATGCCGACGTTGCCTGTTGATTCATCCAAAAATAGTAGTTCGTCGGAAGCGTCGTTGTAGAATCTAACATCTCCATCTGCAGCAATCATCTGGACAGCATTGCCAGCTTCGGCATAGACTTCGGCTAGGGTTTGGTCGTCAGTACCGACACCGTCACTATCTACCCAGTCGGTGCCGGTAGCGGTGGTAGATAAGACTTGACCAGCAGAACCAACAGAGTTGTTTTCATCGTAAAGTTGTCCATCTAGTCTCATGTCTCCAAAGACATCCAGTAGGCGAGTGGGGGCGGTGGTGCCGAGGCCGATGTTGGTGCCGTCGTCATAGGCGACGGAGTTGGCAATAGTGTCACCGTCTGAAGCTTTGGTTAAGTAGCCGGCGGTGAGGGAGGAGCCATCAACTAAAGTACTACCCCAGACTCTTGAATCAATCTCGTCGGTGACTAGCTGGCTACTACCATTAAGAACAATGACTGAGTTATCTGTGCCAGCACCTACTCCGGAGAAGGTAATAGTACCATCAGCAGTAATAGCCCCTATACCAGTCATGTCACCGGTAGCCCCTATATCCCAGTCTGAGGAGTCTAGAGTAATAGTGTCACCGTTGTCTCCAAGAGTGACAGTACCATTAGCATCTAGAGTAGCGTTGACTGTTAGGTTGTTGTTGGCAGTGACAGCTCCGGAGAAGTAGCCAGTACCTGTGACTTCTAGTTTGTAATTGGGATCAGTAGTAGCGATGCCGAGGTTGCCGCTACCTAATATTGTCACCAAATTAGTGGTAAAAGTCTTGAATTGGAAAGCTGTTTCACTTACACCGAGGCTTGTTCTTCCTGTCCCGCCGTTTGACTTTTCACCAATGAATGCTATTGCTGGAGTAGTATCTGTAGGATCGGTGGAGCCAATTATTCCTCTTAATGATAAGGCTTGGGCGTCACTGTCAGAAGCAGCTGTTATTGCAGCTCCACCTGAAGCGCCACCAATGTCTCTGATAAACAAGAGCGCTTTTGCAGGTAATTCTCCAGTTGCTGGTTGAGAGTAGTCTGCAAGCTCTCTTGATAGAACGAAACCTTCACCTGTAGCACCTTGATTGATAGTTAATACGTCTGTTGGCGCCGTTGTCCCAATACCAACATTAGTACCATCAAACCAGAAGGTGTTAGAACCAGTAATGGTGTCTGAGTCTGACCAGTAGGAGACTTGGTTGGCAGTGCCTGAACCGTCTACAAGAGTACCAGGTGTCCAGACGTCAGGGTCGATTTCGTCGGTGACGACTACGTTACTGGAATTAAGAACGAGGACGGAGTTGTCAGTGCCGGTGCCAAGGGAAGCGGCAGTTAAGGTAGAGCCTAGAGTGACAGCGCCGGAGATATAACCAGTGCCACTAACATCTAGTTTGTAGTTAGGATCAGTCGTGCCAATGCCAATGTTAGTAGCGTCGTCGTACATGATTGAGTCGCCTAGCGTTGAAGAAGTAGCAAACTTAGGGATGTAAGAAGCAGTGCCTGAGCCGCCGATCGAGCCATCACCAGTGCCAATGGCAGTCCAAGAAGTGGCATTGCAATAGTAGTATTTTTTCTCGGCGTCATCAAAGTACATGCGTCCTTCAGTCGAAGCATTACAAGTGCCGGCATCGATTTGCTGGTAAGGAGCAAGTGAGAGAGTGGCAGAGATAGAAGCAGAGCCGGCAATATCTAGTTCAAATTGAGCGTCGGTTGTGCCGATGCCCACATTTCCGCCAGCTTCAATAGAGAATGGTGGGGTGGTGTCGTCCAGAGTGTCCCCGACTTCGATCTTAAAGATGTCGGCCATGGAGTCATCAACACCTAAGACAAACTTGTTGGTGTTGCCAATGTCAAAAACCAGGTCAGGATCGCCAGAAGCTTTGGCTAGGTGAAGCAGGCCGTCTGGGTCGGTGGTACCTAGACCAATGTTAGTTCCGTCATCGTAAAGCAAGGAGTCGGTAATAGTGTCTGCGTCAGACATTTTAGGAATGTAGTTGGCAGTGGTGCTTGAATAGTCGACTAAGGTAGAGCCCCAGACTCTAGAGTCAATCTCGTCGGTGACTAGTTGGTTTGAGCCGTTAAGGATTAAGACACTATTATCTGTACCAGCTCCAATTCCTGAAAAAGTGATAGTACCATCTGCAGTAATAGCGCCTAAACCAGTAACATCACCAGTGGTGCCAATGTCCCAGTCACCGGTGTTAATCTGACCTGTTCCTGTACCAGAGCCAAGCAGGAAAGTACCTTGAACATCTAGGAGCTGAGTAGGGTCAGTGGTTCCAACCCCCACATTAGTGCCATCAAACCAGAAAGTGTTTGAGCCAGTGATAGTATCTGCGTCAGACCAGTAGGAGACTTGGCTTGCGGCACCAGAACCATCAACTAGAGAACTACCCCAAACCCGAGAATCGATCTCGTCAGTGGTTAGTTGGTTTGAGGAGTTTAAGATGACGATGCTGTTGTCAGTGTCGGCAGCTAGACCGGAAAAGGTGACGGTGGATGAGGCGGAAAGGGTAGTAATATCAGAGACTGCGCCGGCGTTGATATCTATACCGTTGATGGTCTCGTTAGTAGCACCAGTAATAGCACCGGAAAAGTTACTGGTACCTTGGACATCGAGTTTAAAGGCTCCAGGATCGGTGGTGCCAATGCCAACATTGTAAGAAGCATCGTCTGGGTAAAGCTCAGAGCCATTTAAAGTCCAAGGGCCGGCTGAAGCAGATACATCAGCCCAAGAAGCATCGCCATCTGCGTCTGAAGTTAAGAAATATCCAGCTGAAGCGCCAGTGGTCATTTTAAAACCAGTAGACTGAACAGCTCCGGCTACTTCTAGTTTGTTAGATGGGTCGGTTGTGCCAATGCCAATGTTTGAGCTGACTTCGTAGATGACCGAGTCAGTAATAGTATCTGTGTCGCTAAGTTTGGGAATGTAGTTGGCAGTGGTGCTTGAGTAGTCGACGAGAGTAGAGCCCCAAACGCGGGTGTCTATTTCGTCGGTTTTAAGTAAACCGCTTGAGTTGAGTACGATTACGCTGTCGTCAGTGTCAGCGCCAATCGAAGCGGCAGTGATGGTGGAAGAGAAACCAGCAGTGCCGGTCACTTCTAAGGCGTACTGAGCATCAGTGTTACCGATGCCCACATTTCCTCCAGCTTCGATACTAAAAGGCGGAGTGGTGTCTGCGCCAACTGTGCCTCCGGTTTCGATAACTAGGATGTCAGCAGCTGAGTCGTCAGTGCCAATGACCCATTTGTTAGTATTGCCAATGTCAAAGATAACAGCTGGGTCGCCAGAAGACTTAGTGAGGTGGAGAAGGGCATCGGGGTCGGTAGTGCCGATACCAATGTTAGTAGCGTCGTCATACATGAGTGAGTCGGTGATAGTGTCTGCATCTGACATTTTAGGAATGTAGTTACTTGTAGTTGAAGAGTAGTCGACTAAAGTAGAACCCCAGACTCGGGAATCGATCTCGTCGGTAGTTAGTTCATTTGAGGAGTTGAGGATAACAACAGAGTTATCTGTATCAGCTGAAAGACCGGAGAAGGTGACGGTGGACGAAGCGGCTAGGGTAGTAATGTCGGAGACTGCACCAGAGTTGATGTCAATGCCATTGATGGTTTCGTTGGTAGGGCCAGTAATACTGCCTACAGCTTCAAAAGTGCTTGAGACATAACCAGTGCCAGTCACTTCTAGCTTGTAGCTAGGATCGGTCGTTCCAATACCAATGTTAGTACCGTCATCATAAGCAACCGAGTCAGTGACAGTATCTGAGTCAGTCCATTTGGTTAGATAGTTATCAGTGCCAGAGCCGTCAATAAGGGTGCCTGGTGTCCAGACATCTGGGTCGATCTCGTCGGTGTTTAAACTGCCATTAGTGTCGATGACTAAGACTGAGTTGTCGGTAGTAGTACCTAGACCGGTAAAAGTAATAGTGCCGTCAGCAGACACACCACCTAAGCCAGAAGCATCTCCAGTAGCGTTGATGTCCCAGTCGCTTGAGTCTAGAGTAATGGTATCTCCATCATCACCTAGAGTGACTGCTCCGTTAGCATCTAGAGTAGCGTTAACAGTTAAGTTGTTGTTGGCAATAACGGCTCCGGAAAAGTAACCAGTACCAGTTACTTCTAGTTTGTAGTTAGGATTTGTGGTACCAATACCGATGTTAGTGCCGTCATAGTAGGCGTTAGTAATGGCTAGAGTGTCAGCGTCAGAGTAATAGGGTAAGTAGTTAGCAGTACCATTGCCATCAAGCAGGGTACCAGCAGTCCAGACATCTGGGTCGATCTCGTCGGTGTTAAGATTGCCATTAGTGTCAATGACTAAGACTGAGTTGTCGGTAGTAGTACCTAGACCGGTAAAGGTGATAGTTGAGGAAGCACGAAGAGAGCCAACAATGTCTAGTTTGTAGCCCCCGCTAGGCAAAGTAGTGCCAATACCAACATTGTATGAAGCATCGTCAGGGTAGAGATTAGAACCATTAAGAGTCCAAGGCCCAGCAGAAGCAGATACATCTGCCCAAGAAGCATCACCATCGGCGTCTGAAGTAAGATAATACCCAGCTGAAGCGCCAGCAGTCATCTTAAGGCCAGTGGACTGGATAGTACCAGCGACTTCTAGTTTTTTACTGGGGTCAGTGGTACCAATACCAATGTTAGATGAAGCTTCGTAGATAACTGAGTCGGTAATGGTGTCAGCGTCAGAGAGTTTAGGAAGGTAGGAGGCAGTGGTAGAGGAGTAGTCAACTAAAGTAGATCCCCAGACTCGGGAATCGATCTCGTCGGTATTAAGGTTGTTGTTACTATCGATAACCAGAACGGAGTTGTCAGCAGTAGCACCAAGGCCAGAGAAATTGATGGTGCTTGATGCGGTTAGGGTGGTGACATCAGAGACAGCACCGGAAGAGATGTCGATGCCGTTGATAGTCTCATCAGCTGGGCCGGTGATAGCGCCAGTAGCATTAAGAGCACCGGCAATATCTAGTTTGTAGTTAGGGTCGGTTGTTCCGACACCGACATTAGTACCATCAAACCAGAAGGTGTTAGAGCCAGTGAGGGTGTCTCCATCTGACCAGTAGGCGATTTGTGAAGCAGCACCAGAGCCATCTATCAGGGTGCCTGGTGTCCAGACGTCTGGGTCAATCTCATCAGTGTTTAAGCTTCCATTAGAGTCAATGACTAAGACTGAGTTGTCGGTAGTAGTACCTAGACCGGTAAAGGTAATAGTGCCGTCAGCAGACACACCACCTAAGCCAGAAGCATCTCCAGTAGCGTTGATGTCCCAGTCGCTTGAGTCTAGAGTAATGGTATCTCCATCATCACCTAGAGTGACTGCTCCGTTAGCATCTAGAGTAGCGTTAACAGTTAAGTTGTTGTTGGCAATAACGGCTCCGGAAAAGTAACCAGTACCAGTTACTTCTAGTTTGTAGTTAGGATTTGTGGTGCCAACGCCGATATTGGTAGCGTCGTCAAAGATAATAGAGTCGGTTAAGGTGTCTGAATCGCTGAAGCGGGGGATAAAGTTAGCAGTACCAGAGCCATCTATAAAACCAGAGACTGAGCCAAAAATAGAACCATCGACTTCAAGATTACCTTTGATGTAGACGTCTTCATCGCCAGAGGCGTTGTCAAAGGTATAGCCAGTGTCCGGAGCAAAGTAAGTGTCACCTCCAACCACATGATAAAGAGTGTCTGGATCAGTGGTACCAATACCAATGTTAGTGCCGTCATAGTAGGCATTTGAGATAGCTAGAGTATCAGTATCTGAGTAGTAGGGAAGGTAGTTTGCTGTACCATTGCCATCAAGTAAAGTACCAGCAGTCCAGACATCTGGATCGATCTCGTCGGTGTTAAGATTGCCATTAGTGTCGATGACTAGGACGGAGTTGTCTGTGGTGGTGCCCAGGCCGGTGAAAGTGACGGTTGAGGTATTACGCAGAGCACCAACAATGTCCAGTTTGTAGCCACCGCTAGGGAGAGTAGTGCCAATACCAACATTGTAAGAAGCATCGTCAGGGTAGAGATTAGAACCAGATAGAGTCCAAGGTCCAGAAGAAGAATCAGAGACCCAGGAAGCATTACCAGAACCATCTGATTGAAAGATATATCCAGAAGAAGCGCCATTAGTCATCTGAAAAGTGGTAGCTTGGAGTTTGCCATCGACATCCAGTAAGGCTTGAGGGTCTGTAGTGCCAACACCAATATTAGTAGCAGTGTCGTAAAGTAGAGAATCAGTGATAGTGTCAGCGTCACTTAGTTTGGGAATGTAGTTAGCCGTAGTAGAAGAGTAGTCGACTAGGGTTGCGCCCCAGACGCGGGAGTCGATCTCGTCGGTGTTAAGGTTGTTGTTTGAGTCTATGACTAAGACGGAGTTGTCAGTAGTAGTGCCTAGGCCAGAAAAAGTAATGGTGGAAGTAGAGCGGAGTGAGCCGACGATGTCTAGCATATAACCTGGAGCAGTGGTGCCAATACCAATGTTGGTAGCGTCATAGTAGACGTTAGAGATAGCTAGAGTGTCAGCATCAGAGTAGTAAGGTAAGTAGTTAGCAGTGCCATTACCATCAAGTAGAGTTCCTGGTGTCCAGACATCGGGGTCAATTTCATCTGTGTTTAGGTTGTTGTTACTATCGATCACTAAGACAGAGTTGTCAGTGGTGGTGCCCAGACCAGTGAAGGTGATGGTGCTAGTGGATCGGAGCGAACCTGTGATGTCTAACTTGTAACCTGGGGTAGTAGTGCCTAAGCCAATATTAGTAGCATCGTCGTAGATAACCGATGAGGTTAGAGTATCTGAGTCGGTCCATTTGGTGACATAGCTAGCAGTACCTGAGCCGTCAATAGTGCCAGAAGCATCGATCCAGTCAACGCCAGTAGCAGTAGTGGACAGGACTTGGCCGGGGGTGCCAACAGCATTGTTTTCATCATAAAGTTGGCCGTCTAGTCTCATGTCGCCAAGGACATCTAAGAGTCGAGTGGGGTCAGTAGTGCCGATGCCGATGTTGGTGCCGTCGTAAAAGGTGTTGGTAATAGCCAGAGTGTCAGCATCAGAGTAGTAGGGTAAGTAGCTAGCAGTGCCATTGCCATCAATTAAAGTTCCAGCAGTCCAGACATCTGGGTCGATCTCGTCAGTGTTTAAGTTGTTGTTGCCGTCTATGACCAGAACTGTGTTATCAGCAGTGGCGCCTAGGCCAGAAAAGGTAATGGTAGAAGTGGAGCGAAGAGAGCCAGCTACGTCTAGTTTGTAGTTTGGGTCAGTAGTGCCAATGCCAATATTAGTAGCGTCGTCAAAGATAATGGAGTCGGTAAGGGTATCTGAGTCTGACCATTTAGGAATTAAAGACGCTGTGCCAGAGCCATCAATGGTGCCAGAGATAGATCCATAAAAAGTGCCGTCAACTTCTAGGTTGCCTTTAATGTAGACATCAGTATCGGCAGAAGGATTGTCAAAAGTATAGCCAGAGTCAGCGGCAAAGTAGGCATCACCAATAGTGTGGAGGGGTGCATCAGGATCAGTGGTGCCAAGACCGATATTGTCAGAAGAAACTTCTAAGACAAAAGCGCTTGCATCTAGGTTAAAAAGAGTGGTGGTGGCAAAGGTGGCGTTTAGGTCAGTGCCGTCGTGAGCTAGGTCTAGGTAGTCGGTGGCTGTGGCATCATAGATGCGGATTGATTCATAGCCAGTTGGGTAAAGGTAAGTACCACCATCGGTAAATGGGGTGGAGGTAGAAGAGTCAAGAGCAGTCCAGGTAGATTCGTTTTGATCTCGATATTCAAGTTGATTTGAACTTGAGTTAATCCGAAAACCTGGGTCATTTGAAGTAAAGCCCTCAAAGTATATTTCTGGGACATTGCTGGTGGTGGTTAAGTAGAGATAATCATCGGTGTCAGCGGATGGTTGAAGGATAATTTGGTCGGCAGATTTTAGAGTAATATCATTACCCGAAGTGTTACTAGTGATGGCTACCGTGGTGCCGGAAATGGCAATGGTGTCTTCATCGTCGCCCAAGGTAACTTGGCCTTTGGCTTCAAAGGTAGAGTCGGCTGTTAAGGCACCTTTAAATTGACCAACGTCCATAATTAGATCGCCGTCAGTGTCTATGCCGTAGTTACTCTCGCCATTAACATACAAGCCGCCAGAGATAGTAAAGTAGCCGTCTGTGTCGTTGTCAATGGTTTCAGAGTTTTTTGAAAAGGTGATTTTTTCGTCCAAAGTTAAGTCGCCGGCCATTTTTAGTGAGTCGGTAGATGAGTCAAGATCCAAGTAGTAGTCGCTATTAGCAGTGTCGTATATAGCCGGAGCGTGAAGATTGCCAACGATCTTGGTGACTTGACCAATGGTAATTGGGTAGGTGGCTTGGTCTTTGACAGTGATCATTTCCTGGCTGGCGGCACCCAGGATGGAGAAGTTGTTTTCTGGGTCTTTAAGGCGGATTACAAAGTCGGTGTCCGAAGAGACTGAGTCGTCTGAGCCAAGAGTGATGTTAATGTCTTGATTTGAGGCAGTGATGGAGGAGTTACCAGTGTCATAGAGATCTTGAAAGGTGAGAGTAGTTGAACCAGATCCAGTAGCGGTTGATCCGATTTGATTAAGTGTGAGCCAGTCTGAGCCATCAAAATACATCAGGTTGCCGGTGTCAGCGTCAACATATTGGCGGCCAATCTGGCTTTCTGGTTCTTGGGAGGGGAAGAGTTGTAAAGAACCAGCGTTGATAGAGCCTTGGATCAAGGCATTGTTTTTGATATATAAGTTACCATTTTGATCTAGAAAAGATTTAGTTCCAGTGTCAGTTCCAATAGTAATTTCTCCGTTTAGAAAACTGGCTGTGTTGGGGAGAGCGATTTCTACTTCTGGGGAGATGTCCAGTTCTTGAACAGAGGGGGAAGCGATCTGGTCTGGTCTGTTGAATAAGGAGTAGGCGGCCACGCCAGTACTTAGGATAAGGCTGGTGGCTAAGGCGTAGACTAGGGCTTTTTGGGCCTTGGAGTTTTGGAGCCATTTATAGGCTAAATTGTTTTGGTTCCACTCCGGAGTGGAATGTTTAGGTTGGCCCGGCATTCGCCGGGTAAAGCCGGCTAAAGATTCTTGACGAGTGGCATCCGCCACTCGGCTATTGGTAGGGGCTAGAGAAGGTCTAGGGGTAGTAGTATTTACTAAGTGGTTAATCTGATCTAGGGAGTAGTGGTGATCACCGGCTGGAGTCTTGATGGGGGTTAGTTTACCTTGTTTAGTCCATCTTTGGATAGTGGTAGGAGTAACTTTGAGTTTTTCAGCTGCATTTTCGGGTGTGATGAGTTTATCTAAAGCAGGACCGGTTTGGGATGATGATTCTTTTAGGGCTTTAAGTTTAATAATGTCGTCAACTGTGTATCTTCTTTGGCCACCTAGGGTGCGATGAGCTACAAAACGGCCATCTTGTTCCCAGCGACGCAAAGTTTTAGGATGAAGACCGACTTGTTCAGCGGCTTTTTGGATAGAGAAGGTTTGTTTTGGCAGATTGGGCACTTTGGTTTTTCCTCAAGATGTCTAGGTTTAGGGTTTAAGTTTGTTAAAACTTAGACACTTTTCACAAGTAATTCTAGATTCAGTATCTACTATATATAAAAAGCTGTCAATAGGGAAAACCTTGATGTATCAAGCTAATTTAGTGATATATAAGTATATAGTTAGACCTACTAGAAGTAGTATGTGGGCTGGTTTTTGTGATGCATAGTGATATAGTAAGATCTAAAACTGGAGTTGGTGGTTGTTAATTTAAATTGCTAGTGGTAAAGTTAAATTCATGAGCATGATTAAAAAAATTGGCATAGATTTAGGTACGGCTAATAGTGTGGTTTATGAACAAGGTAAAGGAATTGTGTTGAACGAACCAACTGTGGTAGCAGTAACAGTAGATGACAGCAAAGTAGTGGCAGTAGGCGAAGAAGCTAAGGAAATGTTAGGTAGAACTCCGGAAAGTATAGTGGCAAGTAGGCCAATGCGAGATGGGGTAATAGCTGATTATGTGGTGACCGAAGCAATGTTGCGGTATTTTATTCAAAAAGTGGCTGGAAAGTCGTTCTTTTTTAAGCCAGAGGTGATGATTTGTGTACCAGCAGGCTGTACTCAAGTAGAAAAACGGGCAGTTGAGGATGCAACTATGGCAGCAGGAGCTAAAGAAGTGTTTGTGATTCACGAACCTTTTGCGGCTGCTCTTGGGGCAGGTATTTCTGTTGGGGAGGCTTCTGGAAACATGATTGTAGATATGGGGGGAGGGTCGGCTGAGGCAGCAGTAATTAGTTTGGGAGGAGTAGTTGTATCTAAAAGTGTTCGTACCTCTGGTAATGCGCTTGATGATGCGATTGCTACTTATATTCGAAAGACTCATGGCTTAGTGATAGGAGATCAGACGGCGGAGCAGATTAAGATTAAGATTGGGAGGGCGATGGCGGAAGAGTCAAAAAAGTCAGTGGAGCCAGCTCAAGAGGGATCCGGAAAAAACGCAGGTTCCGAACTACGACGAAGTTCGGAACCAACTATAGAGGTCAAAGGTCGAGATAGTGTTCAGGGGCTACCCAAGACGGTTAAGGTGACCGCAACAGAGGTAGAAGAGGCTTTAAGACCAAAGTTGATGCAGATAGTCAGCATGGTAAAGTCGGTTTTGGAGGAGATTCCACCGGAACTGGCTAGTGACATTATTGATAAAGGAATTGTGATGAGTGGGGGAACATCAAAGCTACGTAACTTTGATAAGTTTTTAACTAAAGAGACTGGAGTACCATGTCATGTGGCTGATGAGGCTTTGTTGTGCGTGGCTAAAGGAACAGGAATTGCTTTGGATAACTTGGATTTGTATAAGCGGGCGATCTCGAGAAGATAATTTGCACGAGCGTAGTAGGAAAAATATCTCTATTGCATTTCACAAGTGAAACACTGGTGAAACATGGGCGAAAATGCTAGGATGGATTAAGATGAAAACTGCCTGTTGCAGAAAATTTTCTAGTGGATTTGCGGTTTTGCCGATATTGGTAATGGTTGCCTTAGTGGGCATTATGGTCCCAACAGTAAAGTTAGTGACTAGCAATGAGTCGTTTGATCTAAGAAGTCTAGCTAATCCAAATGATCTGGGAGAAATGTTAAAACACCAAGCAGCTCAACGCAATAAACAATCAGCTAGCTCTCAAAGATGGAGTGGGCTTGCAGAACAATTTAGTCAATCTGATCAACCGGTTTCAGAACCAGACCCAGAGCCAGAGGAAGAAGAGCATTATGAACCTCCACCAGTAGCTCAACCAGTATCAAATCCACAGACAAATAATCCTAGCAATCTAAATGCTGTAGTTCAACAAGAGTCAGATAGGTTAAGAGATCTAGCTGATCAGCAAACAGTAGCGCAGATTGATCAAGCTGAAGAAGAAGACACCGCTGCAGACCAATCGTTTATTGATAACATGGCAGCAGTAGTGGGCGAGTTGCCAAAGAAAGAAACAGCAGCAGAGATAACCGCTAGGTTGCAAGCAGATTTTGATAAAAAGAAGGCCGAGCAAGAGGAAGCAAGTAAAACAGAAGAGGAGATTAAGCAAGATGAGCTAGCTAACTCTGGCTATCTACTAGAAGAAGATATAGCTTAAGCAAAGAAAGAACAAGAACAAGCAGAGCAAGAAGAGTTATCTCAACAAGACGCAGCTACTCAAAGATGGCAAGGGATAGCAGATAATATAGATACTATTCAACAACAACGAGCAGCCATAGAAGCAGAAGAACAAAGACAACAAGAATCACAGGCGATTATTAACCAGACTAATCCTTTTGTGAGTGATAGTGGCCAAAGGTTAACTGATGCTCAGCTATATGTTGAACAACTAAGGCAACAAGAGCAAGAGGAAGAGCAAGTAGTTGAAGAAGGGCCAATAGACGAGTCTTTATGGAATCAATTCTGGGGTAATTTAGCTAATGAGCCGTTAGTTGGA
>CAZVYS010000025.1:0-11359 GCA_964630755.1 uncultured Pseudomonadales bacterium
ACAATGATCACAAGTGAAGTTTTCTTTAACCTTAATGAAGTGTTTGGGCATAGATTTGACAAATGGGGGTTTGGTGATAGAATACTTGAAGTTAACAATTTAATCAAAAGCGCAAGGGAATCGGTTGGGATTCTCTTAGCTGACAAGGCTACCGAAAGGGTGTCGAGTCCAGAGGCGAACTGTAAAGATTAGCAGCGAGTGTCGTAATATAACGGAGCTCGTAAATGAAGGTTTATTCATTGACGAGGTCCCCGTATGGGGATTTTTTATTTGAGTAAATAAATCAAGGTGGCACCACGGAAAGTCCGTCCTTTTTACCAACATATTGTTGGTGGAAGCGACGGGCTTTTTTTGTCCGCGTAGGGATGTAGCTCAATTGGCAGAGCGTCTGTCTCCAAAACAGAAGGTAGTAGGTTCGACACCTACCATCCCTGCCTATGTTAAATAAACATAAAAATAAACTAGAGAGTAAAATCGAGGTAAAAAGACTTGAGGTTTTTGAATTGTTTAAAATTGCTTTATCAGGTAGATTAGTATCAGATAGAGAAAAAGGAGAAGTATGAAGTTATATATTTCAAAAGAATTTAATCAAAAGTTTCCTGAAGTTAACTGTGCAGTGATGGAAGTCGTTGGTGTGAAAGTAAATAAAGATACGGTTTTAACGGCCGAAGATTATAAACATAAAGATAAATTTAAAGACAATCGATTGATTAAGGCTTTTCAGGAGTTTTATAAAGAGCTTCGGCTGGGAGACAAGGCTGGTTATCCGGCAGTGGAAAACTTATATAGAAGGTTAGTTAAAGAGAAATATGTTCCTCAAATTAACTCAGTAGTTGATGTTAATAACAAAGTGTCGGTTGAGACGTTAATTCCTGGCGGTGTTTTTGATGCAGATAGCATTAAGGGGGATATGTATTTGCGGTTTAGTTATGAAGGGGAGGAGTATCGGCCGTTGGGCGGAGGAGTGGAATTGTTGCCAGAAGGAATAGCGGTGATTGCTGATGAAGAGAAAATCTTGAACCTATTTCCTTATAGAGATTCGATTTACCCAAAAATAACTGAAAAGACAAAAAAGGTGTTGATTTTGGCAGATAAAGTTAAAGGAGTAAAAGAGGATGAAGCAATCAAAGCGGCAGAGGCGATTGGTCAGCTGATTAAGAAAGTTTCTGGTGGGAAAGTGGGCAAGGTGTTGATGGGTGAAGTGGGCCGGTTTAAAGTGAAAAAGCAAAAGAAAAAGTTTGAAGGAGTAACCAAAAGAATTTTTTCTGGAATAAGAGCGACTGGAGGATTGCATGTGGGGAATTATTTAGGGGCAGTAAAGGGAATGCTTAAGCTTCAGGAAGATCCGAATTATGAGATGTTGTTTAGTGTGGTTGATGTTCATGCAATGACCACGCCATATGACAAAGATAAGTTGGCAGAAAAAACCAAAGAGGTGATACTTGATTATTTAGCTAGTGGACTTGATCCAGAAAAAAGTGTTTTGTTGGTGCAATCAAAAGTGGGAGATTTGCACGCAGAGTTAGCTTTTTATTTTGCGACAGTGATAACTATGGCTAGGATGCAACACTTGCCTACTTTTAAAGAGAAGATTCAGCAGCATCCTGATAATGTGACTATGGCTCTTTTGAATTATCCCTTGTTAATGGCGGCTGATATTTTGGCATATAGAGGAGAGTTGGTGCCAGTGGGAATTGATCAAGAACCTCATTTGGAAGTAACCAGGGAGGTGGCTAGAAAGATGAATAGTTTGTATGGAATGGATTTTCCTGAACCGAAACGATTTGCAACTACAGGTGAGTATGTGCCGTCACTTTTGGGCGAAGGGAAGATGAGTAAGTCGGTTGAAGGATCGTATATTAATTTGACTGATGACCTTAAAACAATCAAGAAGAAATTAGCTTCAGCGCCAACTGATTCTGGAAAAGGCAAGAGTGTGCCGGTTGAAGGGGGAGTAGTTAATTTACTAGAGTTTGTGGAGTTGTTTGAAGGTAAACAAAAGAGGGAAAAATATGAAAAAGACTATTTGGGTAAGGGGATTAGATATGGAGATTTAAAAAGTGAGTTAGCAGAAGCAATTTTTAAAGTACTTGAGCCGATTCAAAAGAAAAGAAAAGAACTTGAAAGTAAGCCTGAGTATGTTGAAAAAATTATTAAAGAAGGGGCGGAAAAAGCAAGAAAAATTGCCTCTAAAACAGTAAAAGAAGTAAAAAAGAAAATGGGGTTGATATAATCAGGGGAGTTAGTTAGGTAATTGTGGTAAAATCGGGAGATGGTAAAAACGAAAAAAACACCAAAGAAAATTTCTAGTAAGCAGAAAAAGACTGAGATGGATAAATTGCGGAAAGCGATTGAGAAGCAGACTGGTGGCAAAGTAAAGATTAAGCAGGTGAAGTTTAATCCAAAGAGATTTGTGATTTGGCTCTTGATAATCTTTTTTATAGCCCCGTTTTTTATCTCAATGTTTTCTGGACCTTTGCCTGTTGGCAAAGTGGGGATGTCGCAGCTACTGGCTGACATTAAAGAAGAGAAGATAGAAAAGATTGAGGTTGAAGAAGAGAGGATTTTGATTAAGTATAAAGATCAAGAGGGGATAATTGAATCAAGAAAAGAAGCCAGTGAGAGTTTTGTGGAGATTTTGGATCGGGCGGGAGTTGATGTTGCTTCGGTTAATTTTGAGACTAAAGACACTTCAGCTGCCAGGGCTTGGCAGGGAGTGCTAGAAATACTTTTACCAGTGGTTTTAACTGGAGCGATTTTCTTGTTTCTTTTTAGGCAAGTAAGAGGTCAGCAGGATGGTATTTTTAGCTTTGGTAAGAATAAAGCTAAGTTATTTATGAAAGGGAAGCAAGACGTATCATTTAAAGATGTGGCTGGAGTAAAGGAAGCCAAAAGAGAGCTTGAAGAGGTAGTAGATTTTTTAAAGCACCCAAAGAAGTATAAAAAAGTGGGAGCTAGAACTCCAAAAGGAGTGATTTTGGTGGGTCCATCTGGAGTGGGGAAAACTTTATTAGCCCGAGCGGTAGCTGGAGAAGCAAAAGTGACTTTCTTTAGTATGGCTGGATCAGAGTTTATGGAGATGTTGGTGGGAGTGGGAGCTTCAAGAGTGCGTGATCTTTTTGCGACGGCCAAGAAAAAAGCACCGGCAATTATATTTATAGACGAGATTGATGCGATTGGTAGACAAAGATCAAGAGCCTTGACTGGTGGACATGATGAGAGAGAGCAGACTTTAAACCAGATTTTGGTGGAGATGGATGGTTTTACTCCTAATGAACAAGTGATTGTGATTGCCGCTACTAACAGAGGAGATTTATTAGATCCAGCTTTGATTAGACCAGGCAGATTTGATAGAAGAATAGTGATGGATATGCCGGATATTGAAGACAGGGAGGCAATTATTAAGATTCATGCTAAGGGAAAGCCTTTAACTAAACCAGTTAAGTGGGCTAAGCTTGCTAAAAGAACGGTCGGATTTTCTGGGGCGGATATTGAGAATATGCTTAATGAGGCAGCGATTCTCGCGGCAAGGAATAATAAAGAGAATGTTGATATGGAAGAGCTTGAAGAGGCGGCTTTGAAAGTAAAGATGGGTCCAGAGAAAAAAATGAAACAGACCCAGAATGATCTTAAGATGACGGCTTATCATGAGGCAGGGCACGCAGTGGTGACTAACAAGTTACCTAAGATGGACCCGGTTCATAGGATTTCGATTGTGGCTAGGGGAGCGTCTTTGGGGCATACTTTGATTCCGCCAAAAACAGATCGGTACACACATACACGAACTTATTTTTTAAATCAGATTACTTCGTTACTTGGAGGCAGGGCAGCAGAAAAATTAATCTTTAATGAGTTAACTGGTGGAGCGGCCAGTGATATTACTAGAGCGACTGAGGTGGCTCGGAACATGGTGGTGAAGATGGGGATGAGTAAGTTGGGGCCGATTAATATGGGCGGAGGAGTGGATGTAGGGGCACTAGGGACTAATTGGTATGAGCCGGTTAAGATCTCTGAAGATCTTCAAAGTAAGGCTGATATTGAGATAAAGAGAATTGTGGATGAGTGTTCGTTAAAGGCAATGGAGATTTTAAAGAAGAATAAAGCTAAGTTGGATTTGGTGGCAAAAACTTTATTGGAGAAGGAAACTTTGGAATCTGAGGATTTTGAGAAGTTGATGGGTTAGAGTGGTACAATAACTTCATGAAAAAAAGATTAGTTTTGATTGATGGACATGCGGTTGTGTTTAGGGCTTATTATGCTTTTCCAACATCTATAACGACAAAAGGCGGGGAAATGGTGAATGCGGTTTATGGGTTTGCCTCGATTCTTTTATCGGTAATTAAAGAACTTAAGCCAACTCATATTGCGGTGGCTTTTGATCTTGATAAACCGACTTTTAGGCATCAGGAATTTACAGACTACAAAGCTCAAAGACCAGAGGTAGAGGAAGAGTTAACTAAACAGTTTGATCGAGTTAAGGAGGTAGTAAAAGTGTTAAACATGCCGATTTTTGAAGTAGAAGGATTTGAAGCGGATGATGTGATTGGTACTTTGGCTAAACAAGCCCACTCCAAAAAAATTCAAGCAGTGATTGTGACTGGTGATCAAGATGCCATGCAGCTAGTTAATGGAAATGTGAGAGTGTTTGTGCCAGGGAGAGGAAAAGTGCCGGCTAAGCTTTATGGCAGGAAAGAAGTGAGAGAAAAGTATGGCTTTAATCCAAAGCAGATGATAGATTATAAAGCTTTGTGCGGTGATTCGTCAGATAATATTCCTGGTATTAAAGGGATTGGTCCGAAGACGGCTTGCAACTTGATTGATAAATATAAAAGCGTTGAAGGAGTATATAAAGCGGTTGAGGAAAAGAAAATTGAGGGACTTGGGAAGGCGATGCTTGAAAAAGTTGTCCTTGGTTATGAGGATGCCAAGAAAAGTAAGATGTTGGCCACTATTATTCTTGATGTACCAATTACGCTTAAACTAAAAGCTTGTGAGTTACATGATTATGACAAAGACAAGGCAGTTGAGTTTTTTGATAATTTAGGATTTAAATCGATTGTTAAGCGGCTTCCCAGCGACACCTGGGAGGAAGAGGTAGAAGAGATGTTTGTGGAAAAGAAAGTGGAAGATGAGAAAGGAGAGCAGGTAAGTTTATTTTAACTTATAGTAAATTCCAGGTTCGTAACCTGGAATATTTTGTATGAAAGTTGCTTTGGTTCATGACTATTTAAATGAGTTTGGGGGGGCGGAAAGAGTTCTTTTAGCCTTGAGTGAGATTTTTCCTAAGGCACCGATTTATACTGCGTTTTATAAAAGAGGCTCTGAAGGGCATAAGCGATTTAAGGATAAAAAAGTGATTGTTTCGTTTGCGCAGAAGATACCTTTTTTTGCGGGCAAGTTACATTCACCTTTAAGATTTTTAGCGCCCAAGATTTGGAGCTCGTTTGATTTAAGTCAGTATGATGTGGTGATTTCTTCAGCCAGTTGGTATGTGACTAAGGGGTTTGGGGCTATTGAATTCTGCTATTGCCATACGCCGCCAAGGTGGCTTTATGGGTATAAAACTAGCATTGAGTGGCAAAAGTATTGGCCAGTAAGAGTTTACGGGATGATTGTGGGACATTTTATGCGTCAGTATGACTTTAGACAAGCTCAAAAAGTGGATTATTTTATTGCTAATAGCAAGGAAGTAAAGAAAAGGATTGAGAAGTTTTATAGGCGAGAGGCAAAAGTTATTTACCCGCCTGTTTTCTTGCCGAAAACAGGTGAGGCAGGCCCGCATAATAAGAAAAAAGACTATTATTTAGTTATTTCAAGAATTGTGGGCGGAAAAGGGATTGAGTTAGCTATTAAAGCAGCTAGTAAACAAGGCTTTAGGTTAATAATTGCAGGAAAAGGAGCTGGTTTCAACAAGCAGTTTAATCAATTAAAGAGGATGGCCCACCAACAGCTTCGTAGTTCGGGTGGGCAGTCCCGTTACAGGGCGAGGCAGGTAGTTGAGTTTGTGGGGCAGGTAAGTGATGAAGAGCTAGTAAAGTTATATTCAGAAGCTAAAGGATTTTTGGCGTTAGCAGAAAATGAAGACTTTGGGATTACACCAGTTGAAGCCATGAGTTGTGGAACACCAGTGATTGCTTTTCGAGGCGGGGGGTATATGGAGACGGTGCTTGATAATAAAACTGGAGTGTTTTTTGACGACTATTCAGCTAAAGGATTAGTAAAAGCAATAAAGAAGTTTGAAAAAAAGAAGTTTAAGAGGGAGGATTGTGTTAAGCAGGCAAAAAAATTTAGTAAAGATCGGTTTAAAAAAGAGATCAAAGAGTATGTTTTGGATAAAGTTCGGTAATTTGGTATAATCGTTAGTTAAATCTGCTGGAAAGGAAAAAATGATTCAAAGAGAAGTTGTTGGACTTGGTGGTTTAGGATATCGAGAAACTAATAGGGCGGCTGATTTAAAATTTACGATAAGCCAAGTGGAAAGAGTATTAAATGAAGAAGTAAGAATAATAGATCCGGAAATACAAAAAGTGATTGATCGTTGCCCAGCGACTAAGTATGAGTCTGATCAAGCACGCAGAGAGGATGTGAATTATTCAATGTTTTATATACAACCTGGGGAGAAGGCGCGAGGAAGAAAGCAGTTTAGTTTGGTATTAGAAAAACCAACGGATGCTGCAATGAATATCTCAATTATGACGGGAAGAGAGTATGGTAAATATTGCGGAATGAACGATTGTCCTACTGGGCTTGAGAGTGATATTAGAGATGGTGTTCCGGTGATAAGTCTTGATACTCCAAGAGGAGAGGTGTTTTTAGTTTTTGCAGAGACAGACAATTTTATTATTTATAGACCGAGTGATATGAGTGGAGAAATTATCACCGCTTCTTTGAGAAATATTGGTGAGAAGCACGTTGGAATGCTGTCTTTGCATGGGCAGGATAATGGAAGGTGGGGACTTGGTTTAGAGATTTATGGCTTTAATTTAAATAAAGAGGAATTAAGAGTATTAGGTGAAATTGAGTAGCTATTTGGGTAAGGTTCGGTAGAGTTGTGATAGAATAAGAGATTATGCCTGAATTGCCAGAAGTAGAAACAGTTAAAAGACAGTTAGTTAAAGTTGTCAGACGTCAAAAGATTGAAAAAATAAAAGTACTACGAAGCAAGAGTTTTAGGGGGGTAAAAAAAGAAGTAGTAGGTAGAAAGATTAAGAACGTTGACCGAAAAGCCAAGTTATTGGTAGTTGAGCTTGAAGGTAGTCCGAGAAGATATTTACTGGTTCATTTAAAGATGACTGGGCAGTTAGTGTATATGCCTGATAGTAAAAGAGGAAGAAGAGTGGTGGGAGGTCATCCAACTCCTGATTGGGTAAAGAAGTTGCCAAGTAAGCATACTAGGGTCATGATTAAGCTTGAAAAAGGAAGCTTGTTTTTTAATGACATGCGAGTATTTGGTTGGATTAAGGTGGTAGACAAAGAGCAGTTAACTAGAGAGCTAGGGAAGTATGGCCCTGATGTGGTAAGCAAAGAGTTTAATAAAGGGCATTTAACTAAGATTTTAAAAGCTTCAAAACGAACTGTTAAGTTAATTTTACTTGATCAGAAAAAAGTAGCTGGACTAGGAAATATTTATGTAAATGACGGATTGTTTTGTTCGAAGATTCATCCTGAGATGAAGGGTAATAAATTAGCAGAAGATGAGGAAAGAGTGAATGAATTATATATTTGTTTAAAACGAGTGGTGGGACGAGGAATTAAGTACAAAGGAGCTAGCGAGACTAATTATGTTCATTTAGATGGTTTGGGAGGAACGTATCAAGAGCATTTTTTGGTATATAAGAAAACAGGCAAGCCTTGTGTTAGGTGTAGTGCTCGAATTAAAAAGATAAAACTTGGTGGAAGAGGAACTTATTTTTGCCCAAAGTGTCAGGAAGCATGAAGATAAAGAGCTTAAGCTTGAAAGGATTTCGAAATTACAATAAACAGGTTTTTGAGCTAAGTGACAATACTAGTTTAGTGGTCGGTAAAAATGGATCTGGAAAGACTAATGCTTTAGAGGCGATTCATTTATTGGCCACAGGAGTAAGTTTTAGAGCTAAAAAAAGTACAGAGATGATTTTTTATGGCCAGGAATTGGCTAGAGTGTCGGGGGATGTTTCTTCAGATGGTTTAGAGGTAGTTTTGACTGTTGGAGAAGTGCAAGGAGATAAAGTGCCAAAAAAAAGATATTTAGTTAATGGAGTAGTAAAGAGGAAGATGGATTTTATTGGCAAGCTAAGAGTAGTCCTTTTTAGGCCAGAGGACATTGAGCTAGTCTTAGGTAGCCCATCTATTAGAAGAGACTATTTTGATAGAGTGCTGGAGCAAGCAGACAGAGAGTATAGAAGAAGTAATTTGAGTTATCAAAAAGGGGTGAGGCAGAGAAATAAGTTATTGTTTAGGATTCGAGAAGGAGAGGCTGATAGGCAGCAGCTTTTGTTTTGGAACAAGCTTTTGTTGAAAAATGGTGAGATAGTTAGTCAGAAACGAGAAGAGTTTTTGAACTATGTTAATCAAAAACTTGAAGAAAAAGGTTTAGATTTAAGTTTGGAGTATGATAGAAGTGTAATCTCTGAAGCTAGGCTAGATCAGTATGCAGCTGCTGAAGTGGCAGCGGCCACAACTTTAGTAGGACCTCATCGAGATGATTTTTTGTTTATCAAGCAGCGGGAAGGGAAGTTAAAGAAAGACTTATCGGTTTATGGGTCAAGAGGAGAGCAAAGAATGGCGGTTTTTCAGATTAAACTGGCTGAGCTGGAGTATGCCCAGCATTCGCTGGGTAAACCAGTAAAAAAATTAGAGAGTAAAGGATATTCATCCTCTACAGCTATTAATAACGAGGAGAGACCTGTGTTGTTGCTTGATGATGTGTTTTCAGAACTTGATAAAAGCAAACGAAGAGAGGTGTTTAAGTTACTTAATAAACAGCAAACTATTATTACGACAAGTGATGTAAGTTTAATGCCTAAAAGGTATTTAAAAAAAGTTGAGATAGTTCGATTGTAACTTTACTATTATGGTAGAATAAGCTTTATGTTGTCTCGAGCAGCAGCCAGTTTGACCCCTTCAGCCACTTTAGCCATTACCGCTAAGGCAAAGCAGATGGCGGCTGATGGAGAAGATGTAGTTGGTTTTGCAGCCGGACAGCCAGATTTTGACACTCCACAAGTAGCTAAAGATGCAGCTAAGAAAGCCTTGGATGAAGGATTTACTAAGTATACGCCAGTTCCTGGAATTATTGAGTTAAAGCAGGCAGTGGTTAAGAATCTTAAAAAAGAGAATGTTTTAGAGTATACAACTGATCAGGTGGTGATAAGTAATGGAGCTAAGCAGGCCTTGTTTGAGGCTATTTATTGTTTATGTCAAAAAAGTGATGAGGTGGTTTTGCCAGCGCCATTTTGGGTTAGTTATCCAGAGATGATAAAGGCCAGTGGGGCTAAGGTGGTGAAGTTGCCGTTAACTAGGCGATTCAGGTTTGATATGGCTAGAGTAAAAAGAGTAGTTAATGCGAGAACTAAAGTATTTATTTTAAACTCACCGTCTAACCCAACTGGGATGATGTATGAAAGAGAAGAGCTAGAGGAGTTGGCAGAGATTTTACTTAAGAGTAACGCATGGATAGTAAGCGATGAGTGTTATGATCAGTTTTATTACACAAAAGAAAAACCAGTTAGTTTTGCTTCTTTGAGCAAGAAGACATATAAGCGAACAGTGACGATTAATGCTTGTTCAAAGACTTATGCGATGACTGGTTGGCGAATTGGTTATGCGGCAGGGAACGAGAAGTTAATCAAAGCGATAGGGGCTTTGCAGAGTCATTTAACGTCTAATCCATGTTCGTTTGCTCAAAAAGGGGCAGTGGCGGCTATAGAAAAGGCTTCTGAGTTTCCAAAAGTGATGTTGAAGGAGTTTAAGAAAAGAAGAAAGGTGATGGTTAAAGGCTTGGAGGCAATTTCGGGGATTGAACCAGTTCATCCCAAGGGGTCGTTTTATGTTTGGGCCAGAATTAAAGGGATTGATAAAGATAGTATGCGATTTGCGACTAATTTACTAAATAAAAAAAAGGTGGCTTTGATTCCAGGAGCGCCGTTTAGCGGGGAAGGTTACGTGAGGCTTAGTTTTGCCTGTAGTATGCCAAAGATTGAAGAAGGATTAAAACGAATTAAAGAGTTTGTGAAAGAGGAATATGCTTGACGGTTTAGGAATAAAAGGAGTAAAGCAGATTTATCATAATTTATCTTATGATGAACTTTATAAGCATGAGTTAGATAAGAAGTTGACTGGTTATGAAAAAGGTAGGTTAACAGAGTTTGGGGCGGTGACTGTTGATACAGGTAAGTTTACGGGTAGATCACCTAAAGATAAGTATGTGGTTGGTGGCGGTCCGTCTCAAGAGCACATTTGGTGGGCAGGAGAAAAACATCCGGGGTCAGATAACAAACCAGTTTCTATTGAGACCTGGGACTATTTATATAGTTTAGCTACAAAGCAGCTTTCAGACAAAGATTTGTATGTGACAGATGGATTTTGTGGGGCAAACAAAGAGACACGAGTGAGGGTGAGATTGGTGAGTGAAGTAGCTTGGCAGGCCCATTTTTTTAAAAATATGTTTATACGATTGAATGATGAAAGTTCCGAACTTAAACGGAGTTCGGAACTTAATGACTTTGATCCAGACTGGACTTTATTAAACGCTGGTAAGATTAAGGCGGCTGATTATGAAAAGCATGGGCTTAATTCAGAGGTGTTTGTGGTGATTAATGTAGAGAAAAAGCAGATTATTATTGGTGGTACTTGGTATGGAGGGGAGATTAAGAAAGGGATGTTTACGGTGATGCATTATGATTTACCGTTAAAAGGAATTGGCTGTTTTCATTGTAGTGCTAATATGGGGAAGAAAAAAGATGTGGCTTTGTTTTTTGGTTTATCTGGAACGGGGAAAACAACTTTGTCGACTGATCCGAATCGGCAGTTGATTGGAGATGACGAGCATGGTTGGGATGCTAAGGGCATATTTAATTTTGAGGGTGGTTGTTATGCTAAGGTGATTGACTTAAGTAGTAAGGGTGAGCCAGGGATTTATAAAGCGATAAAAAAGAATGCACTTTTGGAAAATGTGGTGGTAGGTAGAAAAGGCAAGGTGGATTTTTCTGACAGTTCAAAAACTCAAAACACTAGAGTGTCTTATCCGATATATCATATTGATAATATTGTGAAGCCAAAATCGGTTGGGGGACATCCTAAGACAATTGTGTTTCTGACCTGTGATTCGTTTGGGGTTTTGCCGCCGGTGTCGGTTTTGAGCAGAGATCAGGCAGAGTAT
>CAZVYS010000026.1:0-4470 GCA_964630755.1 uncultured Pseudomonadales bacterium
CAGCCCCTGCCCAGCCTTGCCAGGCAGGAACTGTACCTTTGTGAGGTGAGCCAGCAGTAACTATTTTGTTAATTTTATCTTCACCATATTTTTGAGCATAAGCTCGGCTAACAACTCCCCCCATGCTGTGTCCTATGATATTTATTTTGGTTCCTGCAGTTTTACCAGCTAGAACAGTATTTTCTAAATAATCTTTGAAATCGTCAGCCAGTTCGTCAACAGGATCTCTCCAGTCATAGTAAAATTCAAAGTAGTCGTTATTCTCAGTATAGCCATTGTTTAAAAAGGTATTTTTTATATTGTTATAAACTTTGATAAACGGAGTTTTCCCCCAGCTACCACTATCACCTGCAGTAATAATTGCATTTGTATTCCAGCTCCCCCCAAACCCTGGCACCATCACTACTGGTACATTTTCTTCTTCAATACTTGAAACCACGACATTATCAAACCACACTTCTGTTTGCCTGACAGATCCAACTCCTGCCTGTAGTGCTACTCGGCCAATAGGAAATCTTCCTCCGGCGTCTGGATAATCAATAATTTCATTGCCATCAACTTCAACTTTGATATTTTCGCCTTGAATATATACTTTCACATGATATTGTCCACTAGGAAAATCAGCAGGAATATGATTAGAAACAGGACCACCTTGAATAACTCTTTCTAATACTAACTCTCTTCGTAGTAATCTAACTCCATACCAATTTGCGCCATTTCCACTATATCTTACTGCAAAATTTCTATCTACACCACTGACAAACTCCATATCTAATTCAACGATATAATCGTTCCATGAATTATCCCAATTAAAATCACTAGGTATAGTTTCAGTTAAGCAAGGTCTAGTGCTGTCTATTTTTATTCCGTATTTTCCATTTTTTACTTCCCAATGATTTCCGCTTGAACATAAATTTCGTGAAATAATCCATCCGTCTGCATTTCCATCATCAAAATTATCTTGGAATAAAATTGCAGCATTTGTGGTTTTAGGAGAAAATACAGGAATAAGAAGTATAATTAGAAAATATAAGAAAGTTAGAAGAGCCTTCTTTAACACGTTAATAACATCTTTTCAAAAAATGATAGATAAGTCAAATATTTTTTATCTTGATAAAAAACGGCAAGAAATTGCAAAAAAAGGCGATCTGGAGCAATTAAAAAAAACATATAACCAGAAAAGGGTAATAAATCCTAATACATCTGATTTTTGGGATCAAAAAATAACAACGGGTTTACCATTTAGGCAATTAGATAGTATGACGAAAGATAGAATTAAAATTGCCGCTAGTTATGTAAAAAATAGCGATAGGAATATATTAGATATTGGATTAGGATATGGATATTTTGAAATCTACTTACATAGAAAGAGAAAAGACATAAATATTCATGGACTAGATATATCCTTAGAGGCTGTATCTCGAATTAACAAAACAATAAAAGGCATTTTTAAACAGGGCTCAATACAAAACATACCTTTTAATAAAAAATTTGATGCAATAATAGCTTTAGAAATACTAGAACATATAGCAGCAGATCAAATTATTTACATTTACAAAGAAATAAAAAAAAGGCTTAAAAGAAAAGGGACGTTAGTAATTTCAGTGCCAATTAATGAGAAATATACAGAAAAATATAATCCAAATTTACATCTCCGATCATATACAAAAGAATTAATTATCTCAGAATTAAAAATTGCTGGTTTCGAAGTAGTAAAATATCAATTACTTTACGCTTTTGAATCTTTATATTTATTTAAAAAGATCTTAAGTAAATTTTTTTCTAATAAATGGAATCCAAATATTATAGTAATACAAGCAACACCAAAATGAACATAATTTTTTTTGCAAAATACTACTTTCCTCACATCGGCGGTGTGGAGAAGCACGCTAGGGAAGTGGCAGAGCTTTTAGTAAAAAAAGGTCATCAGGTTAGCGTTTTTACCTTAAAACATGAATCAAAGTTAACAGATATTGAAACTAAAGGGGGAGTAAAAATTTTACGACTCCCCTATTCTGAAAACAAATTTTCAATCTGGAAGAACTTACTACAAAAAAAACATTTAATTAAAAAAGCCGACATTATTCATTGTCACGATGTCCTTTTTTGGTACTTACCTTTTAAGTTGCTTTATTTCTTTAAAAAAGTTTTTGTTACCTTTCACGGTTGGGAAGGGAAGTACCCTATTCCTTTTAAGTATAAATTTATTAGAAAGATAAATGAAGTATTAGCTAGTGGCAATATCTGCATTGGCGACTATCTCCCGATTCATTATGGAACAAAAGCTAATTTTATTTCTTATGGCGGGGTGTCATTTCCGTGGGACGATCGTCCCACGAAAATGATGTCAAAAAAGATTAACCAAATTACTTTTATTGGAAGGCTTGAGAAAGATCTAGGATTACCAGAATACTTTAAAGCTTTAAATAAAATCAAAAGAAAACACAAACTAAAAGTTACTTTTGTTGGTGATGGAAGTTTAAAAAAACAAGCAAAAAAGATCGGTCAAGTCACTGGTTTTGTAAAAGACATTAAACCATATTTAAAAACTAATAGTTTTGTTTTTGCCTCTTCTTATCTAACAATTCTTGAGGCCTTATCTATTGGAAGACCAGTTTTTGCACTCTACCAAAATCAATTAAAAAAAGATTATCTTACTAAATTTACTGGCGCAAAATACATCAATACCTCCGGATCAGCAGATGAGTTACTTAATCAAGTAACAAGTAATCTTCAAGGAGAGTCCTTGAAGGCCTTAAAGGCAAGAAAAGCACAAAAATTTGCTAAAATACAAACCTGGGACAAAGTTATTAATATATATTTAAAACTATGGAAGTAAAACTAGATCCAAAAAAGACTTGCACCATTTATTTAGTTCGTCACGGTGAAACTGATAATAATGTTAATGACATTATTCAAGGTCAAATGAAAGGCATTAGTTTAAATACCACTGGCAAAGATCAAGCCAAGCTGGCTGCTCTAAAACTAAAAAAAATCAAATTTGATGCCATCTATTCATCAGACTTACTAAGAGCCAAGCAAACTGCTCAGATTATCAACCTTGAGCATAACTTAGCTATTAAAACTCACAAAGCTTTAAGAGAAAGACATTTTGGAAAATTTGAAGGCTATCAGGGCAAAAAGTTTCGTAACGAAATCAAAGATTTGCTAGAAGAATTTAGTCAACTATCTGATCAGAAAAAAATTAAATTCCAGTTTCCTCATGGCATTGAGTCAATTGAATCTATGATCTCAAGATTCATTACCTATACCAGAGAAATAGCCATTGCTCATCCCAAAGAAACTATCTTAATTACTTCTCATGGCGGTGTCATCCGTTGGTTTTTAATCCAACTAGGCTTTGCCACTGAAAAACAACTCCCTTGGGGTTCAATCGACAACACTGCTCAAGTAATTTTTAAAAGTAACGGTGTAGATTTTGTGATTGAAGACACGATTGGAGTTAATAAAAAGAATGAAAACTAGCCTTATCTGCACAGTTTTAAACGAAGAAGAATCAATTCAAGCACTTTTAGATTCAATAAAAGTCCAAACTAAAAAGCCTGATGAAGTAATTATTGTTGATGCTGGCTCGACCGACAGAACTACTAATATCATTAAAAAAAACAAGCAGATTAGGCTAGTGACTAGAAAAGGATTTAACCGATCCAAGGGAAGAAACGAGGCAGTTAAAATAGCTAAACATCAACTAATTGCGGTCACTGACGCGGGTTGCACTTTGAATGAAAACTGGTTAAAAAACATTACAAAGCCTTTTAAAAACTTA
Source organism: uncultured Pseudomonadales bacterium (assembly GCA_964630755.1). GTDB lineage: Bacteria > Patescibacteriota > Microgenomatia > UBA1400 > CG1-02-47-37 > CAZVYS01. The sequence goes on from CAZVYS010000026.1 coordinate 3,788, forward strand.
AAAGTTGACGCAGTGGCAGGATACTATCATATTAGAGTTGATTCTGTTTTTCAAAAAAGTATTGCTCCTTTTGTTGCTATCATGCCAGAAGATTTGGACATAAACACTTATTTACCTTCCTCTCGTTCTTTAGCTTTTAGAAAAAAGGCTTTTACTAAATTTGGTAAATATTCTGAAAATCTAAACTATTGCGAAGATTTAGTTTTTGCCAAGAACCTAAAAAACAAATCAAACTTAGTAGTTAAAACTGATGCCATTATTTACTGGCAAATGGTTACAAATCTAAAAGACTATTTTAGTCAAATTAAAAACTACGCTTCAGGAGATATCAAGGCAAAATATAAACCTCACTTAGTAAAAATCTTGTCTGTTTTTATTAGATATCTCTTCTTTATTATCTTTCCTTCAACATTTATTCTATATTTGTTCTGGCCGATTATTAAACATTTTCATTTTGTTAAGCATCCGTTAGCTTTTATTTACTTACCCATAATTCAACTAACTACTGATCTTGCAATCGTGGTTGCTAGCATTCAAAGTGCTAAAATACCTTTATGAACTTAACTAAAAAAAGTCTTAAAGGCGCTTTTTGGCTTGGAAGTTTAAGGATTGGCATTAAAGCCTTCTCTTTTATTAAGTTAATCATTGTGGCTCGCATTCTTTCCCCGGCAGATTTTGGGCTT
>CAZVYS010000026.1:4480-11301 GCA_964630755.1 uncultured Pseudomonadales bacterium
CATGATAACTATTCCATACGGGCTACTTGAGGTGGCTACTGAACCTGGTCTGAATCAAGCCATGATTCAGACAAAAAAAGACCCAAAAAAATATTTTTCTTCAACCCAATTTATTTTCTTCATTAGAGGCTTGCTAATATTTTTAGTTTTGTATTTACTTGCTCCAATTATTAGTAATTTTTATCATCAAAACTTAACTAAAGCCATTCGTATCATCGCCATAGCCCCATTAGCTAGGGGATTAATTAATCCAGCCGTCATTTTATTTAAAAAAACTTTGAATTTTAAAAAAGAATTTACTTTTCAGTTACTAGCCTCGATCTTTGAGTCTCTAGCTACTATTTATTTTGCTATTAAACTAAAATCCATGATCGCTTTACCTCTAGGGGTAGTCAGTGGTGCTATTGCAGCCACTACTTTGTCTTATTTATTAGTAAAACTATCTATATCAAAGATAAGTTTTAAAAAGATAAAATCTTTGTATCAATATGGACGTTGGGTTACGTTAGGAACGTTTACTTCTTACTTAAATGACCAAGGAGATGATTTTGTAGTCAGTAAAATTTTAGGAGCACAATCTTTAGGCTTTTATCAAAATGCTTATAAAATTTCTAATTTACCTACCACTCAAGGAGCCAGCCTTGTTTATCAAGTAGTTTTTCCTATCTACAGTCAAATTCAAGGCTCTAAAGATCGATTAAAAAGAGGTGTAATTAAATCTCTACTGATCACTTTTAGTTTTAGTTTTTTGTTCGGCCTAGGTTTATTCCTAGTCGCCCCAACAGCTATTAAGTACGTATTTGGTGATAAATGGCTACCAATGACTCCTGCCTTAAATGTTTTAATAATTTTTGGCATTACTCGACCAGTTATCTCAGTTGGATCTGCTTTTTTTGACTCCATTGGTAAACCTAGTGTTTCAACTTCACAGGCGTTGATAAAATTAATTATCTTAGCTTTACTAGTTTATCCAATGACAAAAAATCTTGGAATTATTGGCACTGCTTGGACCGTTGTTATTGCCCAAGCTTCTGTTCTACCTTGGTTTGGATATAAGCTAGTCAAGGCTTTTAAAGCTAAATGAAGATTCTTTTAATCACTCCAGTTCACCCTTTACTGAAGAAAAATAACTTGCTTTCTAAATATCAAACTCAGAGTTATTGGGTAAAAGCCTTAAAAAGCCTTGGTCATCAAATTAATATTTTTCCTTTAAAAAGCAATCAACTAAAGATTGTTAACCAAATTAAGCTTAAAGTTATCTTAAATAAACAAAAGCCAAACTCTATCTTTTTTTCTGCTGGCATGGATAAATTAACTACTCTTAAAAATAGTTTGTTTTTCTGCGGAGTACCTCCAAAAAAATTATCAAGTAACGAAAGAAGCATCGGGAAAAAAGCAAAAGCAATCTTAGTTAATGACCCAATTCATCAAAAACAATGGCAAGAGTTAACTCAAGCCAGAGTGATAAACTTACCATTTTCAGCAGTTGATCCAAGAGTCTTTAAACCAAGTAATCAACAAAGAACTATAGATTTTAGTTTTGTTGGCACTTTATTTAGATCTCGCCAAGTTCAATTATCAAAAATTGTTAATCAGAACATAAAAATAAAAATCTGGGGTTGGATTCCTCCAAAGACTTCACTTAACTCCACTTTAAAGCCTTTTTACCAGGGGGAGGCTTGGGGGCAAAAAGTAATTAATATTTACCAGCAATCAAAAGCTGCTTTAAATCTTGTACCTGATCATATGGCTGACGGAGGTAACTTAAGAACTTTTGAAATTCCTGCATGTAAAACCTTAGAATTTGTTGATAAAATCAACCCTAATTACTATTTACCAGGTAAAGAAGTGATTCAGTTTAAGTCTTCTAAAGACTTAAAAACCAAGCTTGGTTATTTTCTGTCTCGTCCTAATCAAAGAAAAACCATTGCTAAAGCTGGTTATATAAAAACCTTAAACTCACACACTTTTAAACATAGATTCACAAAACTAATAGACATCTTATGAAACCAAAAGTTTCGATTATTATTGTTAAATATCAAAACAAAGAAGTTTTAACTAACTGCTTAAATTCCATCAAAAAAAACGTCAAGGTTAAACATCAAGTTATAGTTGTTGATAATGACAAGAAAAACATTGGATTTGGAGCTGGTTGCAATAAAGGTAGTTTAAAAGCAAAAGCGAACTATCTATTTTTCTTAAACCCAGACACTCTAGTTTTTAAAAATAGTATTAAAAGTCTAGTTAAGTTTTTAGACACTTACCCACAAGTTTCAGCCGTTGCACCAATCCTTTTGAATAAAAAGAAACAACCATATGCAATCCAGGGTACTAATAACTTAACTCCACTAAGAGGTATTTTTGCCTTATCATTTATCAATAAATATTTTCCTAATAATCCAGTGTCTAAAAAATACTGGATAAACGTCTTAAACAAAACCAAGCCCATCCAGGCTCAAGTTTTACCTGGATCTGCCTTTTTAATCAGAAAAGATGTGTTTAATCAGATTAAAGGTTTTGATAAAAACTTCTTTCTATATTTTGAAGAATCTGATCTTTTTTATCGATTAACCAAAAAAAACCATAAGTTTTTCATCTTGCCTCAAGCTAAAATAATTCACTATTGGGGCAAATCAACTCCCAAATCAGCTAAAATAAAAAAAATCTTTAAAAATAGTCGGTTTTACTACTTTAAAAAACATTTCGGCTTAATTAAAGCCTTACTAGTTGAGGTATTTGTATGAAAAATCTAACCATCATTTCTTTAAATCAAAAAGATATCAAAGATTTTTCTACAGTTCGCAATCAGGCTTTAAGTTCTGCTAAAACCAAGTGGATACTCTTTTTAGATCAAGACGAAAATCTTACCCTTAAATTAAAAAAAGAAATTAAAAAAGTCATTCAAAATAACAAGTATAACTATCAATTTAAGCGAGTTGATTGGTTTTTAGGAAAAAAACTAAGATTTGGCGAAACTAGAAAATTTAGATCAGTTCGGTTAGTTCAAAAAAATACTGGAAATTGGCGAGGACTAGTTCACGAAGAGTTTGTTTCAAGCCTTCCAGTTAAAACTCTATCAAATCCAATAATTCATAATCGAAACATCTCAGTTAATCAGTTTCTTGATCGGCTAAACAGCTACTCTACTCTAAAAGCGAAAGAAGAAGAAAATTTTTCATATCTAAAATTAATGGTTTATCCTTCAGCCAAGTTCGCATTAAACTACTTTTTTTACTTAGGATTTTTAGATGGAATTCCTGGCTTAACCATGGCTTTTTGCATGAGCCTTCATTCTTTTATGGTTAGAGTCAAACTTTATGAAAAAAATCATTAAAACTTTAATCATTTGCCTATTTATTATCTTTCCTTTTGGTCAACTAACCAAAATTCCTGGTTTACCGCCTACCGTTAATCTATATATGCATGATTTAATTATCAGTTGTATTTTTATTATATGGCTAATCTTGAAACCAAAATTAAAGTCTAAACTAATTAAACCCTTAAGCTATTTTCTACTAGCAGGCTTGATTTCTTTGTTTTTTGCTACACTCAAGTTTCCTTTATTTGAAGTTTTTATCTCAAGTTTGTATTTAATCCGTTTTGCAGTCTATTCAAGTCTAATTTTCATTTTAAAAGATATTAAATTACCAATCAAAAAACTACTTTTGTTTTCAGCTCTTATTTTAGCGATTTTTGGTGTAGCTCAATACATCTTTTTACCAGATACTCGATTTCTAATCTTTAGTAACTGGGACGATCATTATTACCGAGTGATCGCTACTTTTGGCGATCCAAGCTTCGTTGGTATTATCTTAGTCTTGGCCATTATTTTAAATTTTCTAACTAACTCTAGTATTTGGCTATATCCTTTTTACTTGATTCCTTTATTCTTAACTTACTCCAGAAGTAGTTATTTAAGCTTACTTTCAGTTATAGTTTTCTTATCTATTTATAAAAAGAAACTTAAATTATTGTTTTTAGGTTTAATCTTTGTTTTATTTTTACCTTTTTTACCTAGACAATCTGGTGGAGCCGGGGTCAAGCTAGAGCGAGTTTTTTCTATCAAACAACGCTTAGATAACTATACTCACTCACTCGCCATTATAAAAAAACAGCCCATTTTTGGGATTGGTTTTAATTCTTTACGTTTTTACCAAAACCAACCCATCTCACATTCTGGCGCTGGTCTGGATTCTAGCCTTTTGTTTGTATTAGCCACCACTGGCGTAGTTGGCTTACTGACTTACTTAAATCTTCTTAAAAGTTTTTATCAGCAATCTATAATAATCAAAGCTTCATTAATTGCTTTACTGATTCATTCGCTTTTCCAAAACTCTCTGTTTTACTCTTGGGTGATGCTTTGGCTGTTTAGTTTAATGTCTACGGAGAATAATTAACCTTAACTCGCGTAACTGATTCATTACCTGCTTCATCAACTGCTTTTACTTCAATTTCATTATCGCCTTCACTCAAACTAAGGCTAGTTTCAAACTCACCGTTATTGTCAGTTCTAATAAAGCGGTTGTTAAGCCTCACTTCAACTCCTGCTTCACTCTTTCCTTTTATAGGAATTGGATTATCATTATCGAAAAACTTATCTCCGTCTGTTGGTGATTCTAAACTTAAACTCGGTTTTTCTGCATCTACATTTATAGTCCAAGCTTTTGAAGTATCGCTAGTATTACCTTGGTCATCTAGTGCTGTGCAATAAATTTCGTTTTCACCTTCTCTAAGGTGAACGTCTTGAAACTCAAATTCTCCATCATCACTAGCAATTGTTTCATTAACACTAATTCCTCTTACAAATAGCTTTACAGATGTACCAGCTTCGGAAAATCCAGACAAGTTAATTTGAGCGCTATTAGTAGCTTCTGCAACAGGGTTTAATGTTGGGGGTTGAGGGGCTAACTGGTCTTGTCTTTCTACCGGTTGGTTACTAGATTTAATATCTCCGATAAAGGCTGCCATTCTGATTAAAGCTGGTAGTCCAAATCTAATCAAAATAAATAACAACCCAAATATTAAAACTAAATATTTAACTGCTTGTTTTAAGCTTTCTTTCTCTCGCTTTCGCTGAAGCCTTGTTTTACTTCTTCCCATAAACCTATTTTAACAAAATTTACCTTTATAGCAAAAATAAATACAATTTCGGCAATAAGTATGTTATCTTAGAAAATGTAGTTTCAAGCTATTGAAATTAATTAGGTTTACTATGAAGACCAAATCAAATAATCAAACTAAGAAGAAACAAATCTTTTTAAGATCCATTGTTAGTAAAAACCCTAATTCTAAAAATAAATATAAAAGAGTAGCCTTGTCGCCAATTAGGTACGCAGGTGGGAAAAGCTTAGCTGTTGGTTATGTTGTTGAGCTTTTGCCAAACGATGTTAATAAAGTGGTATCTCCTTTTTTTGGAGGAGGATCAATTGAAATAGCTATGACTCAACATCTTGATCTAAAAGTAATTGGTTATGATATTTTTGATATCCTGTGCAATTACTGGAAATTTCAAATAGAAAGTCCAAGGCTTTTGTATCGAAAACTAAAAGAGTTAAAGCCCAATAAAAAAACATTTGAAAAAATCAGATTAATTCTTAACGAAGTTTGGAGAAATGACTTAGTACTAGATCCATTAACTTTAGCTATTTATTTTGTGTATAACTTTAATTTATCTTATGGTCCAGGCTTTATGGGTTGGTCAACAAAAATTTATCTAGATGAAAAAAAGTATAAGAGAATGATAGAGAAAATTAGAGATTTTAAACCTGGTAACTTAAAAGTAGAATGTGCTGATTTTAAAAAAATAATGAAAAAACACCAAGACGATTTTCTTTATTGTGATCCACCTTATTACATTGGTAGCGACTCAAAAATGTTTAAAGGCATCTATCCAATGAGAAATATTCCTGTTCATCATAAGAATTTTCCTCATGAAATCTTAAGAGATTTCTTACTAAAGCATCGCGGTGGTTTTATTCTTTCATACAACAACTGTCCAACTATCAGAAAGTATTACAAAGACTTTCAATTTTATTACCCAACTTGGCAGTACACCATGGGGCAAGGTGAAACTAGAATCGGGAAAAACAGAATTAAAAACAAATCCGACCATGTAAAAAAATCTCATGAAGTAATTATCTTTTCTTCGGGTAAAAACAGGGGTTAATTTAAACTTTTTCTTTTTCGACCATGCTCATTGTGAGCTTTTAAGATATCTTTTCTCCAAACCTCGCCGTTTTCTTGAAAATTCCAAGGAGGATATTTGTCTTCTTTATCAAAATAATCTTGTTTACATTTATTTTCAAGATCGAGAATATCAGGGGAGGCTAACATTTTTTCTTCATCAAAAAGTCCTTTTATTTTTAGTAGAGATTTGGTTGCTAAAATCATATAAACCTCGACCTTTTTCTCTTTTTCAAGCTCTTCCTTTAATAGGATATGACAACCAAAAGTTCTAATACTAGGACCTCCTTGCATTCCTCCTTGGTAAAAACTCATGGTTGATTTTATGCCACCCTTGCATTTAGATTTACCAATCTTCATAATCTTGCCATTAGAGACTAACAAATAAATTCTGCCAGCATTGTCTTTTAAGACACTCTCAGTTTGATTTATTATTTTGATCTTTTAAAACACTTAAAAAGATAAATTTTATATGTCTAATTTTATGTTCTGTGTCTAATGCTACATCTGCAACTTTATAGGAGGTTTTTACATCTTTTATATTCATATAATTAATTATTTGATAATTGATAATTTTATTATTTGAGTGTGTTTTGGACGAGGCTCGGACTTACTTTAAAACACACTACGGCAATTTT
>CAZVYS010000027.1:0-10509 GCA_964630755.1 uncultured Pseudomonadales bacterium
TTAAGCTTAAGAAAATTGAGTTTTTTAGGTTAGGATTTATTAGTAGTTTATACAAAAAAAGAAAAAACAAGGGAATAAAAGCATATGAGACTACTACCCCCAAAGAGGCAGTAATAAATAGCTTAACAAAAATATATGGGGCAAAAGACCAAAGTAAAGCAGAAACAAAACCAGCTTTTTTTGATTGCCAGTATTGTGAAGAAAAATAATACATGGCCAAAGAACTAAGTATGTAGCTTAAAGCCATGGTTAGTTTTATAGAAACAGCTAGATTAAAACCAATTAGGTGAAAAGTTTCAGCTAAAAAATAAGGTAATGGATAGGCAAATATAAAAACAGGGTAACCATATCCGGCCATTAATCCCCCAGCCCAACGAGGAGGCAGCTGTCCATCTTTGATGGCAAGATCATACTGATAAAGCCTAACAATATGATTTTGAGCATCATGCCCATCAAAAAAATCAGGACCCCAAAAGGTTTTTAAAGCAAATAAACCAAGCAATAATAAAGGAAGAAGAAATTTAAGATGTTTTTTTATTACCATACCCAGCCAAAATATTGATATAGAGTATTTAAGCCAACAAGGTTAAAAATAATGCTAGATAATATTACTAGCTTGAAAAATATATGATGATGTTTTTGGGGAATTAATTGAGACAAACCAAAAAATAACAATAACATATGTGCTGTTATAGCAGGCAATAAATATCTCCCTTGGATGCCATAAATTTGGTTTGAAGTAGTAAAAAACTTAAAATCATTAAGAATAACAATCAGAGCCTGAAATAGTGAAAAAAAGAATAAAAATCCTAAGCCCTTTTTAAATGTTTTTGATAATTTTAGGGTAGATTTTTTGCTGATTAGTAGTTTTACCCAGCCAGCTAAACTAATTAAGATCAATATCTTAATGAGTCTGTAAACAAATAATGGCATTGAGACTTCAAGCCAACCAAATGTGCCCCAATACCATGGAAATACTTGAGACCAGTGAATGGCTGAAGTCTGCTTAATATAATTTATGATTGAAGTAAAGATTTGGCCATTGATTAGTTTATTAATAAAAAACCTAGCCGCATAAGCATATTCATTTAGATTAATAGAATATAATAGCTTGTCGCTTAACCAGTTTGAGTGAGTGATTAGATAAGAGATCCAAGGAGGAGAGAAAGACAAAATAATAATAAATAAAGCTATAGAGGGTAAAATAATTTTTAGTTTAGATTTTTTTAATAAAAAAATAGTTGATAAAGGTAAAACAATTAGATCTGGCTTAACTAAAACTCCAACTATGCCTGTTAATAAGCTTAAGCTGAGGTATTGTTTTTGTTTAGTTTTAATAAAACTTATGGCAAGGTAAATAAAAATAGTTGAGATCAAAATAGCTAATGGATCATAATGAATGCCAATGTTTATAAAACTAAATAAAGGATGAAAGGCAACTAGGCTAACTAAGCCAATTGAAAAAAGTTTGTTTTTATAAAGTGTTTGAGAAATTAGGTAAGAAAAAAAGATAGTAACTAAACTTATTATGATTGAAAAAAACCTTAAAGCAAAAAAACCAAGTAAAAAATTTAGTTTTTTAAATGGCAGATAAACAAGGCTAGCTAAAAAATAATAAAAAGGGGGTCTTTTTAGTGAAGTTTGATAACGGTTAGTTTCAAAGCTAGACAAAAGGTTTTTATCTAATAAGTTAATTTGTTGTCTCCAGTTAGATGAGTAACCTTCCCAAACAGGATGTTGAATTTTCCAGGTAAAGTTTGTGATTTGAGCTACTTTTAGAACATATTTAGAAGTAACTTGCTCTCTTCGTGGATGAGGTCGTCGTCCTTTTTCAGAGATAAACTGAACAATAGAAAAATGACTTGGCTCATCAGGCACTTGAAAAATAGGAGTGATAATCATCCAGATTAAGCTTTTTACTAAAACTAGGGCTAAAAACAACTTAAGAGTTTTTTTGATCATACTTTAAGAGCTTAAATACTAAAATTAATTGAGTAAGTATAAATGCTATTAGGATAATGACTAGATAGGTTCCTTTGGCAAACCAGGGCTTGTACTGACTAGCTTGAATTATAAAGGTTTTAAAACTAGATAAATGATAGTAGGCTTTAGCCACCGTATGAAGGGCAACAAAGTTGAGTAAAATAAACCATAAAGACAATATTTTGGATGACCAGGAAGCTAGTTTTTGATTAAAAAGTTTAAAAACTGAGTTAATTCCAACTGCAAGCATTATCATATGAGTTAAGATAACTGGAAAGTAATATCGTCCTTGAATGCCAAAAGAAAAGCCATTTCTTCTAGTAAAGGTCCAGTCCCAAACCATTAAAGCAATAAAATAGATAAAGGCTGAATAAGCTGTAAAAGCAAGGTTTAAGTTTTGTTGGTTAAATTGGCGTTTTTTGACTACTTTTACAAACTTAATAATTAAGCCTAAACCAGCTAAGCCAAGAAGGCGAATTAAGATGCGATTAACGGTTCTAGGTAAAACTACTCCTAGCCAGTTAAATACTCCCCAATACCAAGGTAAAACCTCTCTGATGGTATGAATGATGGTCCATTTAAAATGATCAAATAAGGAATAGTTTGGCTTAATTAATCTATCTGGATTTAAACTAAGATAAGGAAGCTGACCTTTAGAAATAATTTTAATCAAATGACCAAATCTTGCTGGAGCTAAGATATAACCGATTAAGCCGGCCAAGGGCAAAAAAAGGAAAAATTTTAGATTTTTTTTAGGATTCTTTAATATGGCAATTATTAAAGCAGGAACAACTATGGCCAAACTAATAATAAATTGTTGCTTGGTAATAAAGCCAATGCCCAAAGTTAAAGAAAGAAGTATAAAATCTATCGGTTTAACCTTTGTAATAATTTTAATGCAGAAGTAAATAATGGTAGTAAATAAAAGATTGTAAAGATTGTCACTGGTTACTCCTGAGGCGACAAACTGGAGCATGGGATGAAACCCGGTTAATAGAGTAATAACTAATACCATTAAGTTATTTTTTGGAAAAATTAATTTGGCAGTTTTAAAAGTCAGCCAGATCATTAACCAGTAAGAAAAAAGCCATGATAATCTAACTGCAAAAACTCGAATAAATAAATTGGCTTGGTAAACTAGTTTATAAGTTAAACTGGAAATTTGATAAAAAAAATGGGGATAGTAAGCTGATTCTTTGATGACAAAGTTTTGTCTCGCCTCAATAGGCAATGACTTAATTTCTTTTTCTTGAGGACCATTTAGGTTGCTAGAAAAGGGCATTCGGTGCTCAGGATGAAAAGTAAATTTATTATTACCTTTTTGATCTCGTTTAGTACCTAAGATTTCTAAAGAAGTATAGATCTCTTCTGTCATGTCAGGGTATTTGCCATGACGCTTTAAATCCCCTCCCTCAGCAATAAAAGCGACGTGACCAAAATGAGCCTGCTCATCTGGCGTATGCCAAAGAGGAACTAAAAACACCCAAAGAATGGATTTTAAGATAAGGGATATAAATAAAAGCTTGAGTATCTGATTAAATTTCATCTAGCTAGATTATATAAGCTGACAACTATTTCTCAAACTCGGTCAGGTGTTTCCGATAGTATTCGATTGTTTTTAATAACCCTTGCTTAAAGGTGTGTTTGGGCTTAAACCTGACTACTTTTTTTAACAAGCTGGTGTTGGCTTTTACTATAGTAAAGTCATCTTCTCCACGGCGCATCGGTATGTGTTTGATTTTTGATTGACTATTGGTGTAACGGATGACTTTTTCAACAAACTTATTAATAGTCATGTGATGATGACCAACCTCTATGGCTCTACCCATAACTTGGTTGCATTCGTAAATAGCAATAGTGGCTTCGGCACAATCTTCAGCATAAATATGGTCAGCTGTTTGTTTGCCTGTGCCAAAAACAGGAATTGGTTCGTTTCTTAAAGCCTTGACTATGCTAGTGGGAGCTAGTTTTTGTGGTGAGCCATAATGCTGCCTGGGTCCAAAAACGTTATACCAGCGAACTGCCCAAGTTTTTAATCCAAATTCTTTTGCGTACATAATAGTAAAGTCTTCAGCTGCTTGTTTGGTAATCGAGTAAGTGTTTAACCATAAATTTGGTTTACAGATTTCAACCACGTCAACCTGATATTTTTTGGCAGCGTTAAGAATATTTAAGGCACCAACCACGTTAATTTGAACCGCTTTTCTAATATCTGCCTCGATTAGTTCGTGGGTGCCCAATATACCGGCTAAGTTAAAAACTACATCAACTTTTTTAAGATATTTTTCTACTTGCTTAGTGTTTAGAATATCTTGGCCATTTTTTAGATCAAAACCAATTGGTTGATAGCCATTCTTTTTTAATGCCTCCACTAGATGTGAGCCAACAAATCCAGCTGAACCAGTAACAAGAGCTTTTTTTGATTTTTTAACCATAGGTTGGATTATAATACTTTTTCGATCTGATAGTTAGAGGTATTTTTAAAATATAGTCGAGTGACAATATCAGCTAGGATGCCAAAAATAAAAAACTGTAAGCCAATTAAACATAAAAAGATAGCTAAAAGCAGTAAAGAAACATTAAATAAAGATAAGTGGAAAATAAATTTTCTGATAACGGTAATTAATCCAGTAATAAAACCAAGACTAAAAATAACTAAACCTAAGCCGCCAAAAAAATGAATTGGCCTAGCTGAATAATCTTGCCAAAATTTTAAGATTAACAAATCTAAGAAACCTTTAATAGCTTTAGTTGGTTTGTATTTTGACTGACCTTTATGTCGAGGGTGCAAAGAAACTGGAACTGTATCAACCTGATAACCTTGCCAACTTAACATTGGGACTAAGTAACGATGCATTTCACCATAAAGGTTTATCTCTTTTAAGATTTTACTTTTATAGGCGTTGGGAGAAACATTAGTATCTTTAATATCTATTTTAAGTAGTAGTTTAATTAGTAGCTTTTCGATGGTGCTGATAAAGCTATAAATAAAGGCTCGTGTCTGTTTTGGTCGTTGACCAGAAACAACATCGGAGCCTTTTTTAATATGGTTGATTAATTTTCTAATATCTTTAGGATCTTGTTGTAAGTCAGAATCAATCGTAACAATAATGTCTCCTTTAGCTTGACGAAAGCCCGCCATTAAAGCAGCTGTTTGACCAGAACGGCGACGAAAACGAATTGCTTTTAGTTGAGAATATTTGAGCTTTTGCTTTTTTAAGATAGACCAAGAGTCATCAGTTGAACCATCATCAATAATTATTAGCTCAAAAGTTGAAGTTATTTTTTTAACTGCGGAAATTGTTTTTTTAATTAATAAATTTAAGTTTTGAGCTTCGTTAAAAGCTGGGGCAATAATGCTAATAGCAGTCTTTTTCATGACTAGTTAATGGCTTGATCTTCTAGGCTTACTAAGCGGAGGCTGTCAGTCCCTTTGATTTTTTTAAGTTGGTTGATAAATTCCTGAGGTTTATAGGATGATTTAAGTTTAATGTTATAAGTCATTTCAGTTGTTTTTTGTTTTTGGAAGCTGGTTAAATTAACTAGTTGATGCGAATCTAAATATTTAGTAAACACTGAGAATAAAGATTTAGTTGAGGCATTTTGAGGAAATTGAAAAGTTAGCAAGTGATCAATTTCGCTAATAGCTCCAAATCTTTTTTTAGTCATGTAATAAACACCGGCAGAGATTATAGCGGTACTTAACACAGCAATAGTATAGTTGTTGGTTCCAACTGCCATACCTAAGATAAGAGCAATAAAAACAAAAGCTATGTCTCTGGTTTCCTTAACTGCAGTTCTAAAACGAATAATGGAAAATGCGCCAAATAAAGAGAAGGCCCTGGCTAAACTGTTGCCAACGATCATCATCAAGATGGAACCTGAAACTGTTAGTAAAACTAAAGTAAAAGTAAATGAAGACGAGTAGGATAGGCCTTTATGAGTTTTCTTATATACAGTGGCGATAATAAAACCTACTAAAAAAGCAAACAAAATATTGAAAATAATGGTTGGCAGTGGATAGTCTAAACTAACACCAGTTAATGAAAAAAATTGATTCATATATTTATAAATTTTCTTCGCTTACTATATCACAAGCTTCTAAACTGAGGCAATATTTAGAGACAGATTGCCGCTTAAGATTAAAGACTTGATTTAATTTTGATAAGTATCCAGGAACTGAGCCTGAGAACTTTATCTCTAAAACAACATTGTTGGGTAAAATAGTAGTTTGACGATGTGGGAAAAAAAGATCTAAAGACTTTGCAGCCTGAATTTGATGATCAAATGTTAATCTAAGTTGAGGATAATTGGGATTTAACCAAGGTTCACGATAATAAGAGATTAAGACTGAAGGCTTTAAGTTAAGATTAATTACAGTTTGATAAAAACGAATTAAAGCTTTTTGGTCTGAGGTGTGTTTAAGCAAGTTTGATAAATTAATTGAACTATTAAGAAAGGATTTAGTTACTGACCAAGGTAATTGAAAACGATCTTTGATGAAAAAATCGCCATACTTTTTTTTAACCTCCCAGAAAATTGATGTAGTTAAAGAAGGCTTGTGAATATAAGTTCTTAATCGGTACTTCAGCCTATCTTTAACTCCGTATTGCTTGTCCCAATAAAACCTATAATCAGAAGTGTCTAAATATAAAGAAGAAATATAATACTGGTTATTTTCGGATTTAAATGAATAATTATCTGGGAGCAAACCACGTTTTTTTAAATAACTTTTTAGTTTTTGATATTGATCAAAAGTAATTAAATATTTATATTCTTGGCGGTGAAATTTTTTAGTAATATTAGTGTTCATAAACTTATAATTGAGACTTTAAGTTGTCAAAGTGTTGATTCATCCAATTGGTGTATGCTTTTATATCTAACAAGTATTTAAAAGTAGGGTAAAACTTATTGGTATCTTTAATTAAATCAGACTCGACAGTATTTAAAGTTTGATTAAAAAAAGCCAAGTCTTGCTTTAGATTATTTGAGTCGTCAACATAATTTTTTAAGCGTTGATTGCGTTCACTTTTAAGCTGAGGACTTTGAAGTAATTTGTTAGTTAAAGGATTATAAGATAGATTAATATCTTCTGAGATGGTGGTTCGATCACCAGTGTCCCAGGGAACTAGCTGGAACTTGTTAAGTTTATGATTAAAAAACAATCGATTGTTATGACTTTTACCTTGATGTAGGCTAGCCATTAGTAGCCGGTGAACTTCCCAGTTTAAAAAACTATCCTTATCAAGTAAGGTAAATATTTGTTCTGGGGTTGACTGAGAATCATTAACTAAATCTAGTAACTGCTTTAAATATTTAAAATCCGGGTGGTGATCATCTTCTGAGTAAGTTCGCCAGTGTTTGATATCTTGATAGATATTAGCATTCCATGGATTAAGTTGGTCTTTCTCGCCAAAAAGAGTGCCAGTTAAATTACGTCTTGAAAAAAATCTTTCATCTAACCTCTCAGTAACGTAATAAATACCTTGTGGCTTTTGATTTAATATTAGGTTTATAAACCACGAATCAGAAGATAAAAGTCCAAGTTTTTTAGCTCGAAAGTTTGCTAAATGTTCAAGTATTAATCCCCTATCCTCTGGAATGATTAAATCAAAGCTGTTTAAATCATTAAAGACTTGATTGCCTGATAAAGTAATTCGCCAAGATTTTTTGACTTGAGCCCAATGTATAGCTCCGTTACCCCTAAAACGGACGTCAACTTTGTATTCTTTATTATCTGGATCAATAAAAACTGCTGGAACTTCAACATTAAAGCCAGCCATAACTGGGTTTTCTTCCGGATTAGTGGGTAACTCAAGCTGAAGTTCTTCTAAATCATTACCTTTGATAAAGAGCTGGTAAGATTGAAAAGAGTTTGGATAAAAAGAATAATGAACGTAGGCAAGATCTGTAATTTTTGCCAGTTTGTTAACTAAGCTGAAAATCCAATAATTGTCTGTCAAGCCAGTAATAAATGATTGATTCCTAAAACGGAAGAAAAATCCGCCAATTAAAAACAAGAAGACGAGAAAGCTAGTAGTTAGAATTAGCAGCTTTTTTTTCATTAAAAATTATTTTTAAGTAGAATTTCTCTCATTAAGTACTTAACAAAAAGCAGACCCGTGGGAATAGCTTTAGAGCCTGATTGGCCACCGATTCTGTCTCCTTCTAAAGTGGGAATTTCGGTTATTTTTAAACCTAGTTTTAAACTTCGAATAGACATTTGGTATTCAATAACATAACCAGGGCCATCAAGTTTTAGTTTTTTAAAAGCTGCCTTGGTAATGGCTCGATAGCCATTAATGCTATCTGTTAATTGGCCACGAAAAAACAGATTGGCAAGTAGAGTAAAACCTTGATTAGCCCAGGCTCTAAACTTAAGTAATTGATCATCTTCTTCGTTTCGAGATGTAGGTAAAAATCTAGAGGCAATTGCCAGATCAAATCCGTTATCTAGTAATTTTAGTAACTTAGGAATGTCTTTTGGATCTTCGTTGCCATCAGGGCTAAAGAAAACTAAATGTTTGCCTTTGGTTTTATTAATGGCTATCTGGAAGGCCTGACCTCGCCCAGGAATGGTTTGGTTAATTAGCTTAATATTATTTTTTTTAACAAATTCTTTGGTGCCATCTGAAGACTTAAAATCTATTACCATAGTTTCATCCACTTTGTTGAAAGGAATTTTTTTAATCAAGGCCTTCATGCCTGTAATTTCGTTTCTAGTTAAGATAATTAGGCTAGTTTTAATCTTTTTTTTGGACATAATTTTGATAATACTTGATCACTTCAGACAAGCCGTGAGCTAAAGTAATTTGAGGTTTGAAGTTTAAAAATTTAGCTTGTTTTTTGGTGTCACAGTTTCGCCTAGGTTGGCCGTTTGGCTTTGATTTATCAAGTTTAATTTTAGTTTTTTTATTTGAAAGCTTAATGATTAGTTTTACTAAGTTTTTAATAGTTATTTCTTCAGTGGTGCCTAAGTTAATTGGATCTGGTTTAGGATATTTTTCTAAAGCTAACATCATGCCTCTAACTACATCTGTGACGTAAATAAATGAACGAGTGGCTGATCCATCTCCCCAAACAATGACTGGATCTTGATTATCACAAACCTTTTTTACTAAACCAGGAATAACATGAGAAGTTTGAGGATTAAAATCATCGCCTGGACCAAAAACATTGTAGGGCCTGACTACTCCGATTTTCATTTGATACTGGTCGTGATAAGTTTGAGCTAAAAGTTCTAAGAAGCGCTTAGACCATCCATAACCAAAGTTAGTTGGCTCAGGATGATCTTTAAACCCCTCTGATTCTGGAGTAGGAATAGTGCAAATTCGAGGATAAACACAAGCTGAAGAAACGATTAAAGTTCTTTTGATTTTATTTAGTCTACAGCTTTCGATTAAATTAAGTCCAATTAGTGAATTTTGGTATAGAAGGCTGGCTGGATGAGTTTGATTATACTGAATACCGCCAACTACAGCTGCCAAATGAAATACATAGTCTTGGTTTTTTAAAGCTTTTATTAGTTGAGTTGAGTCAGATAGATCAAGCTCTGATTTCAAAGGAGCTGTGATTTTTGCGTTTTTTTTCTTTAATGCTTTGACTAGATGAGAGCCAATAAAGCCAGTGCCCCCAGTAACAAAAACTTTTTTATTTTGATAAAAATTCATGAATGGATTTGGCTATATATTTAATGTCGGTTTGAGTCATATAAGGATGACAGCCAAAATAAAAACCAGTTTGGTTAATTTTTTTTGCAACTGGGTATTTATTTTCTAGCTGACCAAAGGTTTTTTGATAGGCTGGTTGACTAAGCAAAGGCAATAGCTCTCTAGTTTGAATGCCTTTTTGCTCTAGAAAATACATCAGATCCCACTTGTTAATTTTTGGATCTTTTATTAGTAATGGATACATCATAAAAGCATGCCCAAAACCCTTTGGAATAAATGGTAGTTGGAGTTGATTTTCAAATGGCTTTAAAAGCCTAGTTAAAAGCATGGCTAGTTTTTGGCGTTTTTTTAAGTGTCTTTTGTACTGATTAGTTTCTAACTGACTTAGACCAATGGCGGCTTCGATTTCGGTTAACCTAAAGTGAGAGCCAATTTGATTAAATAAAAACCGGTTTTTAATAACAGTTTTTTTATTATTGGTGGACTGATTATCATCAATAGATAAATAGGAATGGTGACGTCCGTGAAAAATGTAGCTTCTAATTATTCTTTCAAGTTGTTTGTTGTTTCCAACAACAAAACCACCAACTCCTGTAGGTAAAAGGTGGGCAACATATGTTGAAAAGGCAGCCAGTTGACCAAAACTACCTACTTTCTTGTTTTTAATTCCCACAAACATACAATCACAAGAATCTTCTAAAACAATTAGTTGATGCTTTTTGGCAATTTTGTTTATTTTAATCATGTTGGCTGGTAAACCAAGAAGGTGGACAGGGATGATAGCTTTTGTTTTTTTAGTAAGGTGTTTTTCAATTTGATCAGGGTTTAAGTTAAAAGTTTGAGGTTGAACATCAAT
>CAZVYS010000028.1:0-10284 GCA_964630755.1 uncultured Pseudomonadales bacterium
CTTAATCTGACAGGACATTTGCGACTACCTCATAAGGGGTCTTCAAATTAATACCCAGATGTGGTCTTTTGTAGTTGTAGTCATATAAGTATTCAGCAAATAGTTTTCTTAACTCGTCGTAGTCTTTAGGTCTCTTTTTAAGCCTAAAGAAAAACTCTTCTTCATCTGTTCTAAAAGATCTTTCTATGACTGCATTCTCGTTAGGGTTTCTCTTATGAATATAGTGGTGTTTGAGATTAAGTTCTTTAGTTAACTTATTAAATCTACCTTGAAACTCTAAACCATTATCTGTCTGGATAAACCTTGGTTTAAAAGGAAGGTTGGGTAATATATCTAAAAGAGCTGACATAGCTCCATCTTGATCTAGGTGATTAAGTATTCTAGCTTCTTTGTATCTTGAGTAAATATCCATCACTCCATACTCAAAACACGTCCAGGCTAAACCAGATAACTCAGGAGTAACATACTTAACATCCATCTGTAAGAAACCGACTGTTTTAGTGTTTTTAACATGCATATGTAAAGTATCCTGAAACCTTGGTCTTCGATGGTATCCATATTGTCTCACAAGTCTTTTTCTAATTAAAAACCGGTGAACTGTTTTAGAGCAAACAGATAGATTAAGATAAACTACTATCTTTTCAGCTGTATATCCTTTAGCTTTTCTTAATTTAACTATCTCTTGTTGTTGAGGTAAAGACAAAACTCTCTTAATACTCTTTGGCTTAGTAGATCTACGCTTCAATTTATGACTGGATAAAGAACCATATCTTGTTCTGGCCCGTTTTATCCAACGGTAGACTGTTGAACGATGAATATTTAGATCAATAGCTGTTTTATTCACATCAAGGCTATTTTGTTTTAAAGTTAAGATTATTTTTCTTGGTTTTACTCTCATAGACACAGTTTAACTAACTGTGTCGCATATGTGGTGTCAGATTAAGGACCTCTTTATAATTTTTATTAAATTAGACGCTTGTCTTAATGATTTTTCTATAGCTGTTTTATAAACAGTGTAGGTACTTTGGTGGTAATTAGTAACTGGAGTAAGAAAATTTAATGCATTAGTATATCCAAAGCTTTGATAAACTTCTGGCTCTAGAACAAAATGATTATTTTGGTGTATAAAGTACTTTTGATGACTAATATTTTCAATTATTTTTTTAAGTTTCGGTAATAATAGATGTTTGGTCATTTTATAAACAATGACAGGTTGACCATTGAGTTTGATATCATGTTTTTCTGGTAAAAAATTATGTGGTAAAACATCAAGGATAACAGTGTAGTTAGCTCTAATATGATTAGCAGTTGATCTAGTACCGGCGTAATCTGACTCTTCACCAGTTGTAAAGGCAATCGTAAGTTTTCCTGATTTAATCAAGTTTTTGAATTGCTTGGTGAGTAAGACAGCTAAGAAGACTCCTATACGATTATCTAGAGCAGAAGCAATAATCTTACTATTAGTTTGATTCCAATATCTTGGGTATGTCGCTAAATCACCAAGATTTAATCCTGATTTGATAGCTTGTGACTTTGATTTAAAACCAAAGTCTACAAATAAATCTTCCCATTTTTTTACACTGTCAATGTCTAGAGCATGGGGATAGTTAACTACACCAGATATGTTTTTTTTGGAGTTAGTAAGTTCAATTCTTTCTCCAGCCACCATTCTTGGTTTAATTAAGCCTGTTGGTAGGATTTGGCAGGTTCCACCTTGGTTTATGTAGTTAACGATAAAGCCAACTTCGTCAACATGGGCAGTAATTAGAATTTTTGGCTTTTTTGAGCCAAAATACATATCCCCCATTGGAGTGAATGCTGGTCTTAGATAGCTGCCTTTAAACTGCTGATGAATAAATTTTAAAATTTCAGCTTCGTCACTGGAAACAGCTTTGATTAAAGATAGTTGCTTTAATAAATTAAATTTCATATAAAGTTAGGACAGATTATACATTTTAATGTGAATGATTTAAATCCCATTCTTCTCTTAACCAAAAGTTTGATAATGATTGAGACCCTTCTTGATTATATTGATAACGATTTAAGTAGACTTGAACTGGACTTAAATCCGCTTCTTCATCTGTTAAGGTTATATCTGGTTTTCTAGCATAGAGAATGCCGGTAGGTTGATCTTGAGCTAAAGTACTATTGTCTTGGTGGTCGTAGTTATAACCGAGCTTCCAAGATTGGTCCATCCAGGAGTTGTGATCAAGATCAAGGCCAATTACTAGTTTTTTGTTTTCAGCAGCATGTTTTCCAAGAAAGTAGTATAAAACCACTTCGTGAACTGTTCTGGCAGCTGTAGTGATTAGACCTTGGTTATAAATAGCTGAGTAGACTTGTTCCAAGAAATGAGTAGCTTGTTCTTGTATTTCAGGTAAATCACCACTCCAATGTCTATAGCTAGCCCATTCGAGTAAATCTTCTTCTGGCATGTTTTGAAGGTCATCAGATACATCGATAACTTCTTGACTAAAGTGTTCGGCTAGGGCTTGAGTATCTTGGTAAAATCTTGCTTGTTCAGGATAAGCTTCAAGAGAAATATTAACAATTTGAAGTAAGATTTCCTGATGATTATCACGAGGCTGTGTTGCTAAAAGATCACTTTTTAGTTGATGTAGATCTTGTTCTTGAATTTGATACCAGTTTCCAAAAATATTTTTTAGTAATTCTTCTGTAGCGGTTTCGACTGAGGCTAAGTCTTGGATCTCAACTGAGTGGTCGAGATTATCAGCTAGGTTTTGTAATTCGCTTGAGTGTCTGTCAATAAGCATTAACATCTTTCCTAGTTGGTTTTCAGCTCCATATTTTAGAATAACGGTTGGAATAATAGATTGGATGTGAAGACTGTCGCCAACAAGTGTGGCCCAAGTAGACTTAATTTCAGGGTTTTTTAGCTTAGAAATAAAGAGTAGGGAGGATTGCCACTCCATCGTCCTAGAAGCATGGTCTGTAGCGATGTGTTCACGAAGATGATTTTCAGAAGCCCCAGCAGTATTAGCTAGGGTCATATACTGAGCACATAAAGGGCTGTATGTGCCATTAAAGTCTCCAGATAATAGTAGGTTGGTAAAACTAGTTAAATCTCTTTTAGAGTTTTTTCCATCTTTGCTATTTGAACCTTCAGAAATAGCGAAGCCAGATAAAATGGCAGGAATAGTTATAAGTTTATCCTCTATAGATATTTCATTTAAACTTTTTGTAAGTTTTATAGTTTTATTTATTTCTTGTTGAGTTGCTAGTTTTCCTGTAGATAAATAAGTGATTATTTTTAGAAAGTCCGCATAATTTTCTTTTGCCGTTAATCCTTCGGAAATAGAGTTATGGTCACCGTATTCTAAAGAATAAAATAATCCTGAATAACCTTGGGAAATTGATTCTGGGGCGTTTTCGTTAACTACGGATATTAGCTCTTCTTGAAATAATTCATTTGTAGAGATTAAGCCAGATGAAAAACCCATATCTTCAAGAGGCGAGGTGGCGTTAGGATCATTTAAAGAAGGAACTAGTAAGAGAGAGCCACTTCTAATGGATTCTAGTAATTGAGATCTTTCAGCCTCATGAGCTGGTATTCTAAGTGATGGATCTATATCTAAGCTAGGCATAAAAAAACCTCCCAAGTGGGAGGGTAAAATATTCTTTGCTGCTAAACTAAGCAATTCCTCCCACTCTAAGAGTGTTCTTAATACTAAACTTAATAAGATTTTTTTTGAGTCGATTCATAACAATGTATTCTACTTAAAGTGAAATATTAGTCAAGGGGCAATTTAACCAGCTTGGGTAGACATGTATCTTTCCTGGGAAAGCATGAATTTGGTTCCACTTTTTTTAACGTTTTTCCAGTAGTGGTTTTTTGCACCAGCGCGGTGATTATGCAGTGACAGCCAAGATCTAGATTCAGAGATTTTTTTCTTGGCGATTTTGATTAAGTGAATTAATCTTTCAAAAAAGTTTTGGTGATAAACTCCTGGATTAACAGTCGCTTGAAAAGAAGCTTTATCAACTTCTTTCATTAAACCGACTTGTTCTTGAGCGAGTTGCTTGATTTGAGTTTGAAGAGTTTCGATCTGAATTTTTACTTGCTGTTGTTCTCTTGAGAAAATGATTTTCTCTTCACGTCTAATCGCTTCAAAATGAGTTCTTTCTTGTTTCCTGATTTTCTTTTCTTGTTGATCCAAGTAGTCTTCAAACTTGAATTGTTCTTGAGGAGGTTGGGAATCTGTTGAGGGTTGGCCTTTGGTTAGAGAATCAACTGCGTTTTTGGCTGTACCAGCAATAAAGTCTTTGCCAAAAGATTTTACAGTTGATTTACCAATGTCTTTGAAGGCCTCGATAAAGTTTTTATATCTAGGGCCAGTTTTCTTTTTGGAGCTGGTTGCAAATGGGTCCATTTGTTTCATCTTACCACAAATTTCTCTGAGGGCAGATTTTATTTTTGATTAATATTAATAATCTTTATTTTACTATAAGCTTATGAGGTAGTCAATTACTTTTCTCTTTTTTAAGACAGAAGCAATATAAGCTTTTTCTTGAGGAGTGTTAAGTTGTTTTTTTATTTTTTCATCTCCAGCCTGAGAAATCATTTTATTGATATCTTTTTCATCGGCTTTGAAGTTTTTATCTTCAGCAATGGCTTGTAAGATTAGCTCGATTTTTAGAGTATTTTCAGCAGTTTTAGCTTGTTCTTGTTTTAGTTGTTCAACAGTTTTTTGATTTGAAGCAGCGTATTGTTCGATGGTTAACCCAAGTTTTTGGATTTGATCGAGTAATCGAGACAAGAGACGATCTCTTTCGTTATTGACGAGTAGGTCAGCTAGATCGATTTTAATGCCATCGATTAAGGCTTTGGCAACTAGGTTAAATTTTTGGGTTTCGTTTAGCTCTGGTTGTTTTTCATCTGGCTTGCCCGCCCCGGCGGGTAAACCTTTATCTGGAGTCCAGATTTTGTCTTTTGCTAAAGCACCTTTTACAAGTTTAGAGTAATCACCTAGCTCTATTTTTGGTAGTTCACAAGAAGTAGCTTTAAATTGCCAAGGTTTGTTTTCTTCTGCTGAAATGATTTGGACTTTGGGAGCAATGGCTGGTTTGAGTTTGTGTTCGGTAATTGCTTGTGAATAAGATATTGGCAATAGTTGATTGATAACTTCTCCGTATAGTTTGCCTTTATCAACAGATTTTTCAACTATATCTTTTGGAGCTTTGCCCTCTCTAAAGCCTGAAATTTTAGCTGTTTTGGTAAGTTGTTCTAGAACTAAAGCATAGGTTGTTTTGACCTCTTTCCAGGGAATTGAGAATTCTAGTTCAAATGTTTTTTGTGGCAACCAAGCCAACTTAGCTTTAAAAGTAGTTTTGGCTGGTTTGGTTTTAGGTGTTTTAGATTTTGTCATGAACGGATTATATCATTTAACTAATTGGAAGTAATAGCCAGTTTTTGATCAAAGTATCTAAAGTGTGGAGACGGAAAAAGAGGATCGAAAAAATGAAAAGAATGATACCAAAATAAACATGATATTGTTTGGTTTTTTCTAGAGGTTTGATTAGTAATGAAAAACCATAGACTGAGTCAATAGTTAAGCTCATAGATAAATAAATGGCTTTTTTGATGAGTTCCAAATATATTTGATCTGGATTTTCAAGAAAGGAGAGTTTAGGGTAGATAAACAAGATGTCGTTTAAGGCTAGATAAGTTTTGTATAGTGAAGAAGCAATTAAGCTTAAAGCAACAGTTTTCTTAAGATAGAAAAAGAATTTGTAGTTATTACTCATATCTAATTGCTTCGATTGGGGGTAATTTAGCAGCTCGTCTGGCTGGAAAAACTCCAAAAAAGACTCCGATTATAGTAGAGACGCCAAAAGCTAAAGTAACGGCTACTAAGTTAATGGCAGCTGGAAAAACAGTTCGAATACCTAGAACTATTAAGCTGGCTAATAGTAAGCCTAAAGCGCCGCCTAGGACTGATAAGATAATAGATTCTGAGAGAAATTGGACTAGGATGTCTTTTTCGGTGGCTCCAATAGCTCTTCTGATACCGACTTCTTTGGTTCTTTCGGTAACGGTTGCATACATAATATTCATGATACCAATTCCACCAACAATTAGGGAAATAGAACCGATAGCTACAAGGATAGCATTAACAATTCCAAAGATTTGATCAACAGTGGATAGGATCTGAGATTGTTCGGCTACGGAAAAATCATCATCATCGTAACGTTTTAGTAATTCAGTTTCCACTTTTTCTTTTAAAGGTCCAACCATGTCTTCATCATTGGCTCCTAAATAGATAGAAAAAAATGATTTGTCAGGATTGAGTTTTTTAAAAGAAGTGGTGTATGGAATTAGGATAGAGGTGTCTTGTTCTCGGTCGCCAGTTTTTTCAATCACGCCAACTACAGTCACTCGTTCATTGCCAGCTTTTACAATTTTGTTTAAGCTTTTTTCAGGGGTGGAAAAAAGATCTTCTGCAATAGTTTGACCTAAAACAGTGAATTTTGTTTTTCTTAATATATCTGAACGATTTAGTTTTCGACCAGCAATTAGGGTGCTATTCATTAAACCAAAATATTGCTCATTAACTCCCATGACATAACCTAGCCGTGAGTCACCTGTATTGTTTTTTAAAGTCATGCTTTTGAAGAAAACTGGAACAACATAGTCAGCCTCGTCAATTTTTTTTAGAGTTAAATAATCTTTTTCATCAAACTCAGTTCCTCCAGCAAAGCCTGGTCCAAAACCACCGCCAGCTCCAGCTTCGTCGCTGAAAACATTACCAGGGAAAAGCATGATTAGGTTTGAGCCTAAAGATTCAAATTGATCTTTTAGATAGTTTTTTAAACCTAAGCCAAGAGCAATTAAAAGAACGACTGATAAAACGCCGATCATGATACCAAGGGAAGTTAATATTGATCTGGCTTTGTTTCTTTTGAAATTTTGCCAGGCAGTTTTGAGCAAGTGGGTTATCTCAGTTGTTTTCATAAATATTTACTAGTGATTTGGCCGTCTTTGATGTAGATCATTTTTTTAGCTCTTTTGGCGATGTTTTTTTCGTGAGTAACCATGATAATAGTAGTGTTGTATTTTTGATGCAATTCTTCTATTAAAGATAAAATTTC
This sequence comes from uncultured Pseudomonadales bacterium, assembly GCA_964630755.1. GTDB lineage: Bacteria > Patescibacteriota > Microgenomatia > UBA1400 > CG1-02-47-37 > CAZVYS01. The sequence continues at coordinate 7,111 of CAZVYS010000028.1, forward strand.
TGGCCCGGTGACCGAGTCTAGATTGCCAGTTGGTTCGTCAGCTAGAATAATTTTTGGGTTCATGACCAGACTTCTAGCTATAGCCACTCGTTGTTGTTGACCGCCGGAGATTTTGTTGGGGAAGAAATCTTTTCGATCTAAGATACCAAAATCTTTTAATATTTTTATAGCTCTTTTTTGCGGATCAAAATCAAGAACTCCTTTGTAATATTTGGTTGGCAAAAGAACGTTTTCTAGCACGGTAAATTTGTTGATTAAATTAAAAGATTGGAAAACAAAGCCAATGTATTGGTTTCTTAGATGCGAGATAGTATTATCGGCAATTTTTGAGACATCTTTATTGTTTAGAAGTATTTTTCCTTTTGAAGGCACTTCAAGTAATCCGATTAAATACATTAATGTAGATTTGCCACTACCGGATGAACCCAAGATGCTAATGTATTCTTTTTCAAAAATTTCTATGGAAACGTCACTGATTGCTTTAACTTTTTCTTCGCCAAGATAGTAAGTTTTACTGACGTTATCTAGTTTAATAATTGGCTTTTTTTTAAGTTTAGCCATGAAGTTATTTCTTCTGTTTCTCAGAGACAACTATAGTTTGATTTGGTTTCAGTCCTGATGTGATTTCGATATCAGATTCGCCGATCAGTCCAGTAGTAACTATTTGATCGGAAACTATCTTGTCTTTGACAACTTGGACTTTAGAGGAATCGCCATTTTCGATTAAGCTTTGAAAAGGAACAGTTAAAACGTCTTTTTTCTCTTCAGTGGTAATAATAATTTCTCCGTTCATGCCTAAGCGATATTTGTTATCAAAGTTGTTTAGATAAAACTTAACAATGTAGACAGTGCTACCAGAAGAGTCCAGAGTTGAGTTAAAGTCGATCCAGTCAACAGTAACGGGAATAGGGTCATCTAGATAAGCATCAAGAATTAGTTCTGCTGATTGACTAGCTTCGATTAAGCCAATGTCAGCTTCGTCGATTTCAGCGTGGAATTCCAAACTATCTGGGTCAGCTACAGAAAAGTAAGCAGTGGTTGGAGTAATATTGACTCCAGCTACTGGGACGTCTATAGAGGTAACGATACCGTCAATTGGGCTGAGTAAGGTTGAGTATTGCAAGGCAATGTTTTGAATTTCTACATCTAAGACAGCTCGTTCTAGGTCCCATTGGTTTTTTTCAAGGATTCTATTCATAGTATTGGTAATATCCATATGATTGCGGTCATAGGTTACTAAACGACTTTCTTCAAAATCGTTACGTTCTTTTGAGTAGTCAATTAAATCTTGCTGAAGGGTTTTATAGAGAGTTCTCTGGTCAAGAGAGGCAAGGGCTTGCCATTTTTTGACTTGATCCCCTTTTTTGACCCCAACCCAGGAAAGTTGGCCAGAAGCTTGAAACTTGAGATTAACTTCGGTGGCAGAGTGAATTTTTCCTGAAGCCGAAATAGTTTGCGATAAGTCTTTGACTTGAGCTGTGGTTAGTTCGTATAGCTTTTCAGGAGGTTTTAGAACAAATTTGTTGTAAGCAATAAATCCAGATATGACAAGAACTAGAATAATGAAAACAGTTAGCCATTTTTTTCGTTTTAATAACTTGATAATATTTTTGAGTTTTTTAGATAAACTAGAAAAAAGGCTTAGGTTAGTGTTTAGTTTTTTTAGAAAGTTTAACATATGTAGTGCCAGGAAGAGGGATCGAACCTCCACAACCTTACGGTCACAGGATCCTAAATCCTGCGCGTCTACCAGTTCCGCCATCCTGGCCTATATAAACCATTTTAGCAGAGGATTGTTTATTTTTTTAGTCCTTTTTATTGCTGCATGGTGGGCTTGCCATTCTAACTTGTCAACTAGAGGTTTTAGTTTAACAGATGAGTATTTATTTTCAAGAGCTTTTTTTAGCAACCAATCTGTTAAATGAGGGTTTTTTGGTAAAAGCGAGCCATGTAGATAACATCCAAGGCAGTTATTAACAAGGCAACCCTCGGTATTATCTTGATCATTGTTGCCATGGCCATATTTAACTGTACCAAAACTTTGAGATTGATTGTTTAAAAAAGTATTACCTGAGTGGTTTTCAAAGCCAATAACGGTTTTTGGTTTAACTTGACTGGAATTAATTAAAACGTTGCCAATCTTCCTTTTTTTACTAGCGACTGTATAGGCATTAAAAATATTAATTCCTTTTAGTTTTTCTCCTTTAAATGGTTTAAAAAACTGACCAAATAATTGATAGCTACCACAAATAGTTAGCATGGGGATATTTTTTTCTACTGCTTTGGTTAAGATTTTTTTCTTGGTTTGCAAGTCTTTTGCAACAATGAGTTGATGTCTGTCTTGTCCCCCGCCTGAAAAAAGTAAATCAAAACTGCCTGGTTTTAGTTGGTCATTGAGACCAATTTTTTTTATAGTTAGTTGAATGCCTCTAAGCTTAGATCGATGAGATAAGGCTTTTATATTGCCTTGGTCTCCGTATATATTTAGTTGTTTTGGGTATAGATGAGCAATAGTTAATTTCATAGGTTCTCAATCTTTCCAGGTTGAGTGGATTAGTTTTTGTGAAGTGAGCATTTTCCTTAAACTTAGCATTGCAGTATAGGTAGGTAGGATATACAGAGGTGAACTTGCTTGGTTTGACAATAAATTGATGGCTTTTTTTAGATCACTTTCAAGAGTGATCTTTGAAGGATTAAGGCCGGCATACTTTAATCTTACGGCTAGGTCAAAAGCTCGAACACCAGAGATAATAATCGGCGTTTTTCTTGATTTTAAGATTTCAAAATCAACATCCCAGATCCAAGACACATCTGTTCCATCTGCAGTTAGATCATTTAAGATTATGAGCATGGGTTTGTTTAAATGTTTGTTGACCTTTAAAGTTTCAAGAGTAACGTTAAAACCGGTTGGGTTTTTTACAAGTAAGATTTTAGTTAGACGATTGTTGAGTTTAAAGGTTTCAGAGCGTCCAAAAGCTGGAGTAAAGGTTTTAAGAGCTTTGTTGATATTAGTGATCTTAATGTTAAGTTTTAAGGCTAAGCTAGTAGCGGCTAAAGTGTTGTAAAGGTTGTGAATTCCTGGAAGATTAGTAGAAGAATGAATGAATTTAGAATTAGGAATTTTTCTTTTAAAGTTACAACTTAAACATTGATAGTGACCTAGATGTGAAGTAA
>CAZVYS010000029.1:0-9637 GCA_964630755.1 uncultured Pseudomonadales bacterium
CAATAAAAACTGGTTTAAGCCTTAACTGATAAACTATGTTGGCTGTGGTGACAAAAGAAACAGCAGGAACTAAGACCTCAGATCCATCCGGCCAATTATAAAATTTCTTTAAGGCGGCTAGGCTGGCTTGAAGTGCTCCGGTACCTGAAGAGGTAAAAACTGCCCATTTAGATTGATGAAGTTTGGCAAATTTATTTTCAATTTTTTGAGTAAAAGGGCCATAGGTTAGCCGATGAGAATTAACTATTTTATTAAGATACTGTTTGGCTTTATTGTTTAGTTTTATATCGGCAATAGTAATTGATCTTTTTTTCATGAGTCTGATTGTATCACATCTTAAAGACTACAAAACTGGAGTTAGAATAAACTTTATTAAAAGATAAAGGCTGGTGGTCGGAGCTAACTACAAGATAGTCAAAAGAGTAAATTTGATGAAGGTTAGTAAAGTCTTGGACGTTAAACTGATGATAGTTTTTGAGTTGATCCATTCTCTGCTTCCAATCAAAAGCATAGTCTTCTGAGTAAAAAACTAAACCTCCGTCTTTACGATTACCAATAATGCTTCTTTCAGATAAAACTCTGAAGCCATGGAGCTTAGGAGAAGTTAAAAAAACTGCCTCAACTGGAGTGTTTTTATTGGCCCAAACTTGAACTTTTCGCCAGTCAGCTTGACTAGTTAGGTTAATTAAGGGATTAGGATAATCTAGATGATGAGGTAAATTAATTGAGGGGTTAATAATAATAAATTTAATAACAGCATGAAGAAATAAAAACAAGATAATAAAAGGGGTTAAATCTAGGCCAGATTTAAGTGTTAATTTTGGCTTAACAACGATTAAAGATAAGGGTAATAGCCAAATGGCTAAAAAGTGCCAACCAGTTAGATGAAGACTCCAGAAATATACGCCTAAAGCTGCTGATATAGATGCTATTTTGAGTAGTTTATTCTGGGTTAAAAAAGATTGATAAATTAAAGCTGAAAAGCTAATCAGGGCAAAAATGGCAATAAAGTTTAAAACTCTAACTAGTTGAAGTTGAATTATTTGTGGGGCCGGGAGAAGAAAAGTAAAAATAATGTTAAATAAAAATAAACAGACTGATAAACCAATAAATTGACTGACTGGGTTAAAAAACTTGCCAAAGATTTTTCGTTTTAAGCCAAGAAAACTACTGACTAACAATGAGCCAATCAAGCTGACGTTTCCCCAAGCAGTCCAGTGCCATAAATGAGGAAAACTATAAGTGCCTCGAGATTGAATGATTTTAAGCCAAGGAGTGTTAAAGTGGAAAAAAGCGGGAAAGGTGAGTTTTAATTTTTTTAAGAAAGGCTTGAGAAATAAAAATAACCAGAAAATAAAAATAGGTATTGGAACGGTTGGGTTAATTAAAAATGTAATAATGATTAGGATAAGGGCTTTTGAAAACTTCTTGGTTAAGATCAAGCTCAAGGATAAAACTGATAAGCCAGTGCTTAAATCTCGAGTGGTGAAGTAAAATCGATGAGTTTGATAGCCACTACCAGCCCATTTAGGCAATAAAAATAAGGCCATTGATAGTGTGCTAATCGAGCGGTTTTTGAACAAAAGAAAACTTAATCGATAAATAGCATAATATAAAAGCCATAAGCTAAAAATAAAAATAATCAGATGAATCCAAGCAAAACTAAGATTAGTTGTTTTTTTTATGAAAACAATCAAGTGGTTAAACAAAGTATATTTAAAATGAGGTTGGGAAAAATAATAATCATTTACGTATAGGCTTGGGTTTAAGAGTTTGTTTAAATAAGGCAAGTAATGATGGTGGTCTAAAACATTGTAATAATAGCCATGAATTAAAGGGCTAATAATAGCAAAAAAAACAGTTATGAAGAAGCTTTTTTTGTTCATAAAGACTGTTTTCTTAAGCTAGAATCTTCTTCTTCATAGTCTATTTCATTATTCAATAGTTGGTTGTTGGCAAAAGCAAAAGGCTTTCTTTCAAAGATTGGTTTTTTAACGTACGAAGCTAAACCAATATGATTGTTTGTAATTTGATTGTCAGTGATTATTGGTTGACTTGAATCTTTAACTGCTATCCCGAAGTTGCAGTTTTTTAAAATGTTTTGATTTATTTTCGGGCTAGAGGTCTCACCTAATGAAATACATTTATCGCCAGCAGTATCAATTAGGTTATCTTTTATTAAGGGTGAGGCTGAACCTAAATCTAAACCATCGTTGCCATTTTTTATAAACTGATTGTTAAGAACTTGGCCACTACCAAAGTCCAGATCAAAGCCATCAAAATCATTTTGAATAAAGAGGTTATTAACTACATTTGCGTCAGCATATTTAATATTTAGCCCGTCATCTCCGTGGTTATAACGGAAAGTAGAGTTGGTTATTTTTGTATTTGCTGCTTGATGAATAGCTAAGGCGCCAGAAAAATATGTTCCGTTGATAATAGCTTCACTGCCGTGCTCAACTAATATGTTATTAAAAGTACTCTGAGAAGCGTCTGAGCCCAATAAAGCAAAAACTCCCCAAGGCTTTTTTGAATCTTGAGCAGTGATAGTAACATTATTAGCCTCGACTGGACTATAGCTTAATAAAGAAGTGTTAGGAGCAAATATCAGCCTGGCCCCTGATTGAAGAGTAAGTTTATAGCCTTTAGGAATAATAATGGTTTGATTAATATAGTGATTGCCAGCTGAGTAATTAAGCTTTGCAGGTAACTTGATAGATTGATCTAGATATTGAAATTCTGACTGGTCAACTGGTTTATCAATATGGTTAACATCAATTTTCTCTGTTAAAGGAAATTTAAAAGCTGAAGATTCATTGGGAATACTGTTTTCGGCGATAGATTTTTTAATCAACTCAAATTGGTTAATAATTTGTTGTCTAGTTTTTTGGGTTTGTTTTAAATAACCTAAATTTGAAAAAAACTTTTTATAATCTTTGAATATAGCAATTTTAGTTTTTTTAACTTGCTCGTCATAATATTCAAGATCTTCTGTTAAATTATCTGGATTATTAACGTATTCTGATAAAATTTTGTTCCTTTTTTGAAGCCAGTCAGGGTTTTCTAAAACTCTAGAAACTAAAGGATGATAGTCAACTGGCCAGACAACTTGACCGCCTAAAACATCCCAGGGAAAAATAAAAAATTTACCAAGAGCTGGATGCCAATATAATCTGATATTATGAATGCTATCCTGATGGATGCTACTCATTAAGACTGAGTGAGCCTGCCAGGACAGGAAATTATCCATGTCAAGAATTAAAGGAAGGCTAGCAAAGAACTCCTGATCGCTGGCATTGTTTAATAAGCCTAAAAGTAAGCTAATCTCTGCATAGTTGTCAGTCTTGTAAATTTCATCTTGAACATATTTTTTAAAGTAATAAGTGGATTGATAGATTGATTGTTGTTGATCCAGGCTAACCATTTGATCGATATCACCATATAGATTGCCAACGGGTAGTTGATTTTTCTCTAGAAAAGCGGGGGTAAAGTGATTAACCTGCCAGTAAACACCTTGAGTTTGACCGTTAACCTTTAAGACTGCATATTGACTTTTAGGAACGACAAGCCCTAGCTTTTTGGCTCTAAAATTGCTTAGCTCCTCAAGATACATACCTCGATCTTCTGGAATGATTAAATTAATGGAGGTTTGACCAAAAAAGGGCTGATTTGCCTTAAATTTAATCCGCCAAGATTTTTTTGGATGAACCCAGTGGTCAAAATCTAAGCCCCTAATGCGTACTTGAACATCATATTCTTGATCTTGGAATTTAAATTTAGCAGGTACATACTGCTTGGCAGTATCTGGAAGAATGCCTTGAGTTTGCCTAGGATCAGGTAAGTTTTGGTTTAAAACTATGTAGTTATCAGGATTAATAGTAACCTGATAAGTCGGTAAAGAATGTTTTTTTAAGCTTAGTGGCAAAAAAACGAAGTCAGTTAGTTTAGTTAAGTAAGTGACTGCAGTGGTTTGCCATGAATAAGCGGTTGGATTGTAGGAAGTAAATAAATAAATCAATAATCCAAATAAAACAAAGGCAGATAGGATGATTTTAGATAAGTATTTTTTCATTTAATTTAAGTCAGTTTATCATTTGAGAAATAGATCATCAATTAAATTGTTAATGGTTAGCTTAATTTGGCAAGATTTAGAGTGATTAATTTTTTTTGGCTCAACATCAACGGACGACGGATTAATAGTTAAGCTTAAATACACAGATGAGTTTTTGAATTTGTATTTAGGTAAACCAGAAATATAGTAATTAATGTTTTGGTTTTGATGGTGAATAAAGCGCGAACCATCACCAGCCAGAATATAAACTGGATGTGAATAGTCAATCAATAGTTTCTCGATTTGCGGCCAGTTACTAGCTGTATATAAAGCATTAACGCCTGCAGTTTTTTGAGTTAACCAAACAGGATGATGAAGAAAAATAAAAACTCGACTTTCATGGCTGGTTAAGGCATTTTTTAAGAAATTAATTTGGTTCAGACTGAGTATAAATGGATCTGGATAGTTAGCTGAGTTAGTATCAAGATAAATCAATAGATTGTCGTCTAAAATTTGCGATTGAGGTAAACTCTGATTGTATGAGTAAAAATAGTAATCATGATTACCTGGAACTAACTGAAAAGGTATATTGACTTGGTTAAGTGCCTGATTAAATACGCTCCATAAATAAGTAATTGATTTAAAACTATGATTGGTTGGAATAAAATCACCACCAAAGATCAGTTGATCAGGTTTGTTGGACGCAAATTGATCTAATATTTCAGATAAACAAACATATTGTGGGTATAGCCTGCCAACAAAATGGAGCCTCTTGGTATTAGCTAGTTTTTCTTGTAAAGACTGAAAACGAAATTGATATCTTTTTAGTTGCTCCTTAGTCGTTTTATTAAACCCCAAGTTAGATAAGAATTTTTTTTGATCCTGGTAGAAAAAAGATTTATAGTTGTGAAAAAGTTGATTAAAATATTCAAGGTCAATTTTCAGGTTATTATTGGTTAAGTATTTTGATAAAACTTTATCTCTTTCTAGTTTAAATTCTGGAATTGACAAGATTCTGTCTGATAGTGGATTAAGGGTGCGGTTTAGATCAACTTTAGGACTAATAGCAAATTCTTTGGGAATAATTTCAAATTTGTTTGTAGCTGGATTAAGATACAATGCTTGATTGTGCTGAGAGTCTTGACGATAACTTCCAAGCAAAACTGCATGAGACTGCCAACGAAAAAAGTAATCAAGATCAACTAGATTGCCAATCTTATTTTTAAATTCATGATCATCAGCTTGATTTAACAAAACTATTAGCTTCAGAAGCTGATTAAAGTCATTAGCTTGAGTTTGAGTAGCTTGATGAGTTTTTTTCCAGTATTTTGCGTCTGTCCATAAGTTTTTTGAACCTGGAAAAGGATTGCCTTTTGAATCAAGATTTGAAGGATCATCAAGCTCAGAAAAGATATCTCCATCAAGACGATGATTGTTTGCCAGCATATTTTTATTAAAATCTTCTCTAATATAGTAGATGCCCTGAAGGTCATTATTGATATATAGGTTTCCAAGCCAGTGCCGTGGAGTTATAAGATCAAATTTTTGAGCTAAATAAAGTCCAAAGTTTTCAAATAGCAAGTGCCTGTCAGCTGGAATAATAAACTTGAGGCGGTTTATTCCATTAATGGTTTGATTATTTTTTAGCTTGATATCCCAAGACTTTTTAGGCAAGCTCCAGTGATTGCTTAAATCTCCATGCACTTGAAGGCTGACTGGATAGGTTTGGTTGTTATGAGTTAGTTGGCCAGAGATTTTTGTAGAATTTGAAAGAATTGTTTTTGAAAATGGCTTGGGAAGGCCTTGATATAAGTCGATTAGGTCTTTCGAGTCAACCGTAAGATAATATTCAGGAATTTGTTTAGTTTCTTTTGAAAAAGAAAAATAAAGAATATCAGTTAACTTAATTGCTTTGGTGATGAAAATATCTTTGGGTCTTGATTTTTGAGGATCAAAATCTGCTAACCAGACCTTTAAGAAAAACAAACAAAGCAAGGCAGATAAACTGATTAATAAAATTAAGGTGAGTGACTTTTTTTTCATAAAAAGATATTGAGTGGTATGATTTTATCATGGAGAAAAAAAATAAACTCAAGTTAATAGTTTGGGGAACTATAGCCATAATAGTTGGCTTGGTTTTTAGTTTTTATCATCTAGTCATTCCCAAGCTTTGGGGAGTTAAGCCATATTCACCGCTAAGCTTAAACCAACTAAGTCCGTCAGTGGCTGTTGATGAGGCTATTTTTTATGCTAGCAAAGCAAGAGAAATAATTGATGGAAATTTTTGGCTAAGTGATTTGATGGTAGCTGAATATAAACAATCATCACCTATTTTTATGGGTGAGATGATACCTTCAAGCTTAATAGCTTTATTGAGTATATTTGGGGGCGGAATTGATAATGGATTTATAATAGCTGATTTTTTATTCCCAGCCTTAGGTTTTTTGATTATAGGGTGGTTTTTGTATTTGTTAACGAACAGTCACAAGTGGTCAATGATTGGGGCTTTACTTACAATGTTTTTTTACCATTATTTAAGTTCAATACCCTATTTCCCTTCAATAATAAAACTAATTATTATTTCAGTTAACCTAGGCAATTACTCGATGATGATTAGAAGCTTTCACCCGCAAATTAGTTTGCTTATATTTATCTTGTTTTTAGGTAGTTTATTTAAGAGAAAAGTAAAAACAACTGGAGTGTTACTTGGGATGCTTTCATACAGCCATTTTTTTTATTTTAGCTTTGGGGTAGCGTTATTAGGGCTTAGATTAAAGAAAAATATAAAAATTTTATTAATTGGGGTTTTAGTCAGTCTGCCGTATTTAATTAATTTATTAGTTTTCCAACAATCAAGTTTATCAAAAGAGTTTTTAGAGAAAATATATTTTAGCCCGAGATTAAACGTAAATCAATTAATATCTTTATGCTTAGGAATTATTTTAAGTTGGTTAATAATAAATAAAAAGAAAAAGCAGTTTTTTTCAGATATATTTATAACTGGTTTATTTCTAGCGCTAGGGGCTAATTTAGTAAAGTTTGGATTAGATGATCCAGTGGGCCATTGGATGCTAAGGGTAATTAATCCAAGTCTAGTTATGCTAGGAGTATTAGTTTTGGCTGAAAGAGTTAAGGTAGTTAATGGTTTAATAGCTACTTTAATCATAGCTTTGTTAGTTGGCTATCAAGGTCGAGTTCATTGGCAGTATTTTAAACATCAAGCACAGGCTTATCAGATTGAAAGCGAAAAGGTAGAATTATTTAACTGGCTGAATCAAAATACGGCCAAAAACAGTGTAGTGATCAGTGCTAACTTAAAAGATAATCTATATTTGTCAATTTTTACCCATAATAATAGTTTTATTCCTAGAGCTCAAATTAGTCTAGCTCCAACAAAAGAGGCTGAAGAGAGATTCTTAATCTCTCAAAAACTAATCAGCAAAACAGAGTCAGAGATAATATCTATGTTTGAAAATAATAATAACTTAAAACAAAAAAAGCGGTTTGACTTTGATAATTGCGCTGGAGTTTATTTATATTTTAGGCAGTTTGTTAATAATGATTACTATAATTGCTCTGTTAGTAAAACAAAGTTAGAAAGCCTGTTAAAAAAGTATCAAGATTTAGAAATTGATTTAAATAAATATCAGGCTGATTATTATTTAAATATAGATCCGTTTGATCAAGGTAAGCTTGTTTGGCAAAATAACCAGTATCAAGTTTATCAGCACTAATATGAAATCTTTACTTTATCCAGTTATTTGGATTATAAAAAAATCTAAAAGCTTGTCTGCCTTGTCAATGAGGTTAACCAAAATTACTGGAAAGTCAAAATACAGGGTTCACCCGAAACACTTAATTAAGCTTGAAACGCCTTGGTATTTAAAATTTGTTAAAAAAAGTGATTTGGTTTTAGATTTAGGCTGCAATAATGGTCAGCATAGTTTAAAGATTGCCAAAAAAGCCAGAAAAGTATTAGGTCTTGATTATGATCAAAATCAATTAAAGATTGCCGAAAGTTTAGCTAAAGATAGAGAAATTACTAATGCAAGGTTTAAGGTTTTTAACTTAGAAAAAAAACTAAAACTTAAAAGTAATTCTTTTGACGTAGTGGTTTGTTTAGATGTTTTGGAGCATTTAAATAATAGAGATCAATTAGTTAAAGAGATAAAAAGAGTGTTAAAGCCAAAAAGACTGGGGTTAATTGCTATTCCTAATATCGAGACCTCATGGAAATTATTACAAAAAAAAGCTGGAATAAAAAATATAATGGCTGATCCAGATCATAAGTTTGAGTACACTGAGAAAGAAGCGAGACTAATTTTTGAAAAACAAGGATTTAAAATACTTAAGTTTATGCCAGTGGTTTATGATACTCCTTTGATTGGCTTGTTTGACCTTTTTGGAGGAATTTCTCTAAGACTTTATGCTAAAATCGCCTTGTGGAAGAAAGAAAAAGTAATAAATAACTTAAAAGAGTCAACTGGCTTTAGAATAGTTATTAAAAAGAAGTAAATAAAGGAGCATAATGAAAGTTTTGAAACAACTCTTAAAAACTAGAATTCAGCCATTTAAATTAGGTAAAAAATTAGTTGGACCAGGTTTACCTAGTTATGTTATTGCTGAGGCAGGAGTTAATCACAACGGGAGTATTGATCAGGCAATTAAGTTAATTAAGGCAGCTAAAAAAGCTGGAGCTGATGCAGTTAAGTTTCAAACATTTAAGACGGAAGACTTAGTAACCAAACAAGCTCCGACAGCTTCTTATCAAAAGAAAAATATTGGTGAAGCATTGTTGCAATTACACCCTAACATTAAAACTGTTTGTATGAAAGCAAGTGTGCACAAGGGTGTGTTTAGGGTGATGCAAGTTAAGATCATTGCAGGGAAAAAACAACTGACAACAATTCACAAGGAAAGCAGAGTAAAACTTAAAGTGCATGTTGGCAGAGTGTATTTTTCACCAAGACTTAGCACAGAGAGGGAGAGAATAGCTCGCTTAGCTAAACCAGGTGAGGTAATAGCAGGATTCTTTGCTGGGGTTGGCCCGTTCCCGCTTGCAATTGCTAAGAAAAAGAAGTGTAAGGTTTATGCTATTGAACTTAACCCTATTGGGATCAAGATGATTAAAGAAAACATAAAACTCAACTTGCTTAAAGGCGAAGTTATTCCTATTCTTGGTGATGTACGCAAAGTTGCAAAAAAGATGGAAAAGTGTGATAGGGTTTTGATGCCTTTGCCAAAAGGATCTGAAGACTTTTTGGATTGTGCTTTTGAAGTTGCTAAGCCACATGCAATTGTTCACTTTTACCAGTTTGCTCCTGACCTAGACTTGTTCTCTGATGCTGTGAAAAAGATTAAGGCTGCTGCGCAAAGTGAAGATAAAAGAGAAGAAGTGGGTGCGTTCTCACGCACCTCGGATTTCGCAGGTTGTTATTGACTTTGAGGTCATCTAAAAGACGTAGTTCAAACCAAACTCACCAGATTTTTGAGCTTTTGCTCTTGAACCACCTGCTGCACTTGATGCAGCTCCTTTGATGTGTTCAGATTGTACGCCTGTAAAGATAGTTATGACCTCTACTCGTC
>CAZVYS010000030.1:0-8347 GCA_964630755.1 uncultured Pseudomonadales bacterium
GTAACTCAGCCACCATTTTCCCGTCAGCTTGGCCTTTTAACTTTTCCATCACTAACTTCATTGCTCCACCAAAATTGTCTTTAAGTTCCCCACTTTCTTTTAAATCTAAAATTAGCTTTTTTACTTTTTCAGCTCCTAGCTCTTCGGGCAAATACTGCTTAAGAATTTCTAATTCTTGTTTTTCTTTAGTTACCAGCTCATCTCTTTTTGCTTTTTGATACATTAAAATTGCTTCTTGTCTTTTTTTAGCTTCTTTTTTAATTACCTTTAAAACTTCTTGTTCGCTTAATTCATCACCTTTCTCAATCTGAGTATTTTTGAGTCCGGCCACCAACATCCTTAAAACCGATACTTTATCAGTTTGTTTCAAAAGCATTGCTTGCTTTAAATCACTTAAGATTGTCTTTGTCTGAGCCATTTAAGTTTTTTTCTACGCTTTTTTAGTCTTTTAAATTCAGATAATTTCTCTTTTTTCTTAACAGCTGGTTTTTTATAATATTCGTTATCTTTTAACTGAGTCAATAACTGAGATTGTAAAACCTTTTTCTTAAATTTTCTAATTATTTGATCAGTAGAGTCACTTTGTTGAGCTTTTACTATGATTGGCATTACTGCCTCACACCCCCTTTAAATGTGTCCCACTTATAAAATGAGATAATCTATTTTATTTTTTTGATAATTGATATTATTTCCTCTAAGTTTAGAGTGCTTGGTTTAACCTTAGGATTATGTCGTGAACCATTAAGAATTATATGCTTACTCTTGTGAAAAAACCAGTCGGCATTTTTATCAGCCTTTTTTAAATCATTATATGCCTTAGTTAAATCAAGAGACTTTTTTGGTTGACATTTTATTGATACAAAATTAGTCTCAGGTTCTTTTCTTATAACCAGGTTAAACCCTATTTTTTGAGCCAGTTTACTTACCCGACTCATTTGGGTTTCAATTCCAATTGATTTACCCCATTTTGATTTAAACTCAACTCCTTTTTTGATCTCTTCTTCAGTTTTAATTTTTTGTCTTAAACCAAACAAAACAGCATCAAGTAATTTTCTACCCTCTTCAACTATCTCTTCATCGTTCATCTTTCCGCTTAATTTTAAGTGATTTAAAACATGATTAATATTTAACTCGTATCTATCTTCGGCTGAATTTGGCCAGAAAAAATCTTCAAAATGATCTATTTGGATTACCAACTCAACCAACCTACTAACTGCACTTTGATGTTTTAAAGTGATCAGTTTTCTTTGCTTTAAATAATTAAACACCAGCTCAGCCGCACAAGTCCGTTCATCAGTGTGATGATGGTCAAATCTTCCCATACCGGTATCTGTGTGTATCACGCTAGGATCACTATCTACTTCTTGGTTTTTATAAGTTAAACCAGCTGGTACAAACTTTACTTCAGCTTCTTCAAAACTAGGATCAAATCTTTTGAGTAACCAAACACTTGAAATCGCGTCTAGGTCCGGAAAAATATGAGTCACGATTATTTTTTGATTCATTAAACTCCCTGCCTCGCCTTTAAGCGGGTACACACTTCCTCAACTGATAATAATTCAGTCTTTTGGCTATTCCTTTTTTTCCACTCAACTTTGTCACCAGTTTTTTTAGACACAACTAATCTATATGGAATGCCAATTAAATCAGCATCTTGTAACTTTACACCAGCTGAAACATCTCTATCATCCCACAAAATCTCAACTCCCCTTTCAATTAACTTGTTATATAGTTTTTCACTCTTTTCCTCTCCACCTACTAAACTAATCAGGTGTACTTTATAAGGCGCTACCACCTCTGGCCAAATAATTCCTTTTTCATCATGGTTCATCTCAGCAATAGTAGCTAAAGTTCTTCCCAGTCCTATTCCATAGCATCCCATATAATATTTCTGCTGTTTACCATCTTTGGCTATAAAGGTAGCATTTTTCATTTTATCTGAGTAATAATAACCAAGTTGAAAAATATTTCCAACTTCAATACCTTTCTTTTCCTTGTAACTTTTTCCATTTTCAGCTACAAAGCCTTCTTTCGCCATTGCCATATCAACTAGCTGCTCGCACTTAAAATCTCTACCATAATTAACATTTTTAGAGTCTGTTTTATCTTCTTTTTGCCCACCAATAAAATTCTTAACAGTTTCTAAAGACTTATCTCCAATATACCTAGCTTTTTCATGCCCCCAACAATGCACATAACCAGGCTTAGTGCCAATCTTTTTTAAATCTTTATCTTCTGCCTCTACTAACTGCCCCACTAAATTCAAGGCTTGCTCAAGTTTAATCTTATTAACATCCAAGTCTCCTCTTATAACAGCAATAATTACTTTGCCAGTATTTTGATTTTTATAAACCACGTTTTTCAAATATCTCCACAAAGGCTTTTTATAGTACTTCACATTATCCTGCATTGTTTTTACCCATTTTGGTTGCTCTATTATCTTAAATTCTTTAACTTTTTCTTCTGGATTCATCTTTGTATGCTTAAAACTAGCCACGTCTTCATGTTTTGCCAACTCTCCAGCTACAAAATACTTACTTTCACCAGCTTGACAATCAACCACAAACTCATGACAATAGTCTCCGCCAATATAGCCATTGTCTGCCGCTACCTTAGTCGTCTTTAGTTCCATTCGCTTAAAAATCTTAGTATAGGTACTAGCCATATTGGCATACTCTTTATCAAAGTCTTTTTCGTCAACATGAAAAGAATAAGCATCTTTCATAATAAACTCTCTCACTCGAAGTAACCCTCCCCTTGCTCTTAACTCATCTCTAAACTTAGTTGAAAACTGATAAACATTAAACGGCAAATCCTTGTAACTCAACTTAAACTGCCTAACTATCTCTACAAACATCTCTTCTGCTGTCCCTCCTAAGGCAAAGCTAGCACCCCTTCGATCTTTTACTTTCATCAACTCAAAACCAGTTGTTTTAGTACGATGAGTTTCCTGCCACAACTCCAAAGGATGAAGGACCGGAGTAATCATCTTTTGAGCTCCAGCTTTATCCATCTCTTCCTCAATAATTTTAGCTATCTTATCTCTTACTCGAATACCAAGAGGTAAAAAATAATGCCTACCTGCCGTAGATTCACGCACAAATCCACCTTGATGCAATAACTGATGACTTATCAACTTATGCCCTCGAGGCGCATTTCGCACAGTCTTGCCAAACATTTTTGAATAACGCATACACCTACTTTACCAAAAAAACTAATCTGACTCTATACCAATCTTTATCTAATTTTTGTAAATATCTCCTCTAAAACCAACTCTTAATACATTAACTCGACGGGCATCTAAATCAAATACTACTCTTAACTTTCCAATTCTAAATCGATAATCTCCAATTTGTGAAAAATGTAGCTTTTTAGCATACTTTTTTGGATCTTTGCAATACAATTCTAGTTTCTTTTCTAACCTCTTTTTCATTACCGTATCTAGCTTTTTAATATCCTTAACAGCTGTTTTTGAATAATCTACACTATATCTCATTGCAAATCGCCAAATACTTCCTCATGACTTAAAACCTCACCCCTTTTTACTTCCTCCCTAGCTTTTTTTATCGAACTTAAGTATTTTTTATTAGTTAAAGCTAGTAAATCTTCAAAAAAATCTAAATTAACTAAAGCAGAAACAGCTTTGCCTCTTTTAGTAATCAACATATATTCTTGATTTCTATCAAGCTCATTTACTGCATCAGCCAAATTATTTCTTAAGGTTGCCATTGATACTACTGGAGCCATAATCCTCCTTTTTTTATGTACAATTGAATTGTACAAGTAAGACGTAACTTTGTCAACCTACGGAGCCACTTCCTGCCAGAAATAATTCGGTCTCATTAAATAATTGTAAGCATTTACCTGTAAATCCGGTCGATAAACAAACACTTCTATTGGACTAGTGTTATTTCTTATATCCCCATAATCACGACACATGTTTACTCCTCCCCAACCTACATAGATTCCTTCTGCATTAAGTTGCAAGCCTGAGGCCGAATCACAAGTATTAATTAAATTATCTGCTATCATTACTCCTTCTACATTAGTAACATCATCATCTATTGTTATACTTCCAGAGGCTATAAAAGCCAGAAACGAGTCTGTGGCTACACTAATATTCTGATCAATAACTAAATTACCATCAACTAACATTACTGAAGCTTGCCCACCAGCAATACTCCAAGAACCTGAAGTAGACACTGAACCATCTATTTCATAAACTCCAGAAGAACCTGGTTCACTCCCATCCCAAACCGCAAAACCATCAGGATCTTCTGATAACACTCGGTAAAAATAGGCATAGTCTGTTTCATTGCCCTTAAAATCCGTGTCAGCCTGCCAGTCATTTGAAGTTTCTGATATTCCAGTTGAATCCATATCTCCTAAGCTTAAAGATCCAGTATATGATACTAGCCCTTCTTCGCCAGTAATTAAGTATGGATCACAGGCACCAGTACAGGTTGAGGGTATGTCCGAGACTACACTACCACTATCTGCATGCAAACTACCATCTTGCACCTGAAACCAAGCTTCTCTAGTTTGAGTCACAAAAAAATCTACATTGCTTGTCCCAGTAGCTATTGCCCCATAGGCACAATTAGTCGGGCAAGTACAAAGCCAAGTAGAAGGATCGCCTATATCTAAAGATACTGGATAAGTTCCAGCCGTAATATTGCCCGTATTATAAGCTCCATTAGCAGCCACATCAAAGCCAACCGTAGCTACATCCACCTGAGTACCTGCACCAGGCTCCACTCCGCTTGCTCCACCCAAAGTACAGAGACCTCCAACTAAAGCTGCATCCCAAGAATCATCTTGCCTAACAGTTCCAGTTATAGGATCACCAACTTCAGTTCCTCCTCCCTCTTCTTCTCCCTCTTCTCCACCTCCACCTCCTCCACCTTCTTCTTCTTCACCTTCAGGAGGAGTCGACGGATCAGTCTCACCAGTATCACAAATAGTAGTGCAACACCCAGACTCCGCTGGGCAAGATACTTCATAATAGTCACACCTTTCAATATACTCTAAGCCCCCTATGCAATCATCGTGCTCATCATATTCACCTGACTCACACACCCACTCATAAGTATCACATTGAACCGCATCACTAGTACAAGCACCATCTCCACATACTGGCACTCCACAAGGACCGGTACAATATGTACAACCCGGACAACCAGCTAAAACTTGATTAACTTTCCAAGCTCCAAAAATAATAAATCCAGCAATAATAATCGATAGTAATAATTTTATTCTTTTTTTCATAAATCAACCTTCAATTCACGACTATCTTCACATCCATATCCAACAATTGACTGAGCAGTTATTATATTCTTTTCATTTTCCTCAGCAATCACTGTTAAAATTTCCCCTTCTTTAAATAAACTCACATTCTCCTCAACCTCTATTTTTTTAAAAGATTGCTGTGTAGATTTTGAAAAATCCAAAAACATTTTAGAAGCTTCAATTTCATTTCCATTTGCATCAGTCATTGTCTTAGGAATACACCTTACATTTACTTCTTCAGGAACAACTATTTCATACTGATAATCCTCTGCCATTATCGTTAGTATATTCTTTTTATATTCTTGAATAATTCCCTTTAACTGCATCTTAATTGGGTAGGTAAAAATTTCGCTTTCTTCGTAATGTTCTACGCCCGGCCTGTCAATTCTTGGTTCAGTTTTTTTAATAGGCCTTGGCAGTCTTGAATCAACAAATTGATCAAGTTTATCAAAAAAACTTGGATCAAATTCTTGAGTCCCTGATTCTGTATCTGATGCTTTTTTTTCAGAATCATAAAACATCACAAAGCTTGAAAATAACAATATCATCACTCCTATAAACACTATAACAGCAACCACTATCTTTTTAGATAAAAAGGCCATACTTAACTATATCAAGGAAAAAAATCCAACACAACACCCTATTATTTCTTTAAATTTGGTTATTTAATTTCCCGCATGAACAGAGTTTGCCACCAAAGTAGCATCAGCTATTTCTCCATTTTCTTCTGCTTGTTGCAAAGCTAAAATATAATCAGTCAATGTTTCACTCCCGTCAAGTCTAAACTTTCCTTGCTCTATTTGTGTAGTCAACCATTTAAAATAACCCCTGTCAGCTTCTATTATGCTTTCAAAAGTTTTAACATCTAGATCAGTTTCTTTTGCAATAGTGCAAGGAGAAGAAATAATATCACAGGCATTAAAATCATTCCCGCTTGAATTACCAAAAGGAATTTGTATCTCAATTTCTTCATTAACTAAACTCTGCAAAAACTTCGCAAGCCTCTCAGGCCCAGCTTGAGACAAAGGACTATAATAATCATCACTTCCTTTCTCATGTAATTTATCTCGAAACCAACCTACTGGATGTAAATTGCCATCACCATCTTGTTCAGCCACTCTGACTAAAAATTCTCCATTTGGAGCCTCTTCATTTAATACCAACAAGGCAATACCTGGCTGATCAATATCATTAAAATGCATCTCCACTGAACCTACTACTACCCCATTTGTTACTAATGTAAAGGCATCCATAATGCCATATTTGCTATTTTCAACACGATTTACAAATGAAAACGACTCCATTTCAGTAAATATTTCAGTTTTCTGCTGTTCAAAGGTGTCAGCCGTGTCATTTCTTGATTCATATTGTGATTTAACTGTCGCTATTGATGCCACTTCCCCAGATACCACTTCTGCCTGACTCTCCTCTTCAACCTCAGCTACTTCTTCTTCCGCTTCCCCCACATCAAACGAAGTATTTAGTTCAATTCTTTCGTTAACTTGATTTCCTTCTCTATCAACTCCAGAAACAATCCACCCATCCGTAGTTTTAGTTACTCTTAAATTAGCATCAAAAACAATCTGTTCAGCATCTAGTAATTCCACTCCACCAGCTACACCCTTTACCCCTTGAACAAAAGGGACTAGCACTACTGTGTATCTCTCAAATTTACCGTCAGGTGTTCCCTCCTCTTGAACCACTCCAGCAAAACAACTCACCCCTTCAGGCAAATTATGATGAGTTACAATCGCTTGCCAGGCCATATCACTTCTCGGATCTACTAAACCCGCTCTTCCATCTTGAGCATATAAATAAATGTCAGGATTCAATTCATCTGGTCTATCAATATCCGCAGCTCCTGGATTCATTTCTAAAGTTGAATTAACCACGCATGTTCTAAGTCCATTTTCATCCAATCCTTCAAAGCTAATAGTATCTCCATTCATCACTATTGGCTTAATATTCATAGCCTTAGCTGCTGCTTCTACTTCTGGACTCATATGAACAGCTTCAGGTGTATCAACAAACGGACTTTTTCCAAAAAATTCAAGACGTGACTTAACATCAACTCCAGGCACTTTCCAATCAGCCTGTGGCGTTACTTGTATTTCTTGCTCTTCAATTACCTTATCTAATAACTCACTGGCATTATCTGGATCAACGCCTACTTGATCACCATTTTGGTTTTCAAAAACAAACTCATGGCCATCATTGCTGTGGACAACTTTAAGTTCAATTGTCTCTCCTGTTGCTACAATTTCTCCTGTCGCCCCATTAACATCTACCACATTCAAGTCAGCCCTAGTAACTCCATTTTGATTCTGAAACTCGACGTTTTCCGCATCCACAACCATAATTTGAGCAAAAGAATCAGCCACACTATCTTCACTATAAATCTCATCAAATACAATTCCAAAGAATTCGTGACCATCATCTTTTGTATGCAACCTTACTATACCCTCAGCCTCTCCATCTCCTCCTTCTCCCCACGTTACTACACCATCAACTTGTAAACCTTGCCCATAACAATCCATCTGATCCTGTAATTCACTCTGATCAACTGATTGACCTGGCTCAAACAAATCACTGTCCACCATTATCGATCCGCTTAACTTACTCATCGCACTACTTACACCTTCTAGAGTAGAATTGAAAACCTGACAAAATCCTCCAGCTACCTCAACTGCCTCGTCAGCTGAGACTTGATCATCAATATCATCTGCGTCAATCACTACCGGCACACTAACATCATCTATTGAATCTCCATCTTGATTATTTTCTCCATTTCCTTTCGTACCTTCCCCAAGCATTCCATTCTTTTTAGCCTCAACCGCTAAAGCTACGGCTCCAGCGGCTAAACCTCCAATGACTAATCCTTTTACTACATTTAGTACAAATTGCTTGTTTAATACTTTTTTACCTTCTGAATTCTTAACAATTGGAGATAAATTTCCTTGTAAATATTCTTTTGCAGCTTTAGGGTCTTCTTTTATAGCCTCAACAACAACTCTAGGACCCCACATAAATGAATCTTTCCACGCGGACCACCAATCTT
>CAZVYS010000030.1:8357-9228 GCA_964630755.1 uncultured Pseudomonadales bacterium
ATCACCTAAATATTCCTCTTTATTCAGAGGAATATCAACATTATCATTCCCACCAATATCTACTTCTGGCATTGCTCCTGCCATATGTTCTTTTGCTCCTAAAGTAGCTACAACCACCCCCCCACTTTCTTCACGGCTATAACCTATAGTAACTTATTATTAATATGACCTCAATGAGTATTTGATATGTAAATATTATTTTACAAATAATCCTATATTTCGTCAACCAGGCTTAATTTACCATCCCCAAAAGTAAAAACCAAATCCAAAGTATTGTTGGACTGTAAAAACTGGCAAAAAACAGCATATTAATCGTGTAAACTATAAACGCCACTCGATACCCTAATCCCTCTCTTCCTCGAGAATTCCATATTTTTCGTATCACTTTAAATAACCAATAAGCAAACACTAAACTTAACAACCCCACCGCACTGATCATCTCAAACACCAAGCTATGAGTGTTATAAGCAAAATCCCCTCTTCCCCAAAGATGATACTTAGCATTTTCTGAAATCAATCCAAAGTTTCTTAAACCAACTCCAAAAGGATAATCTTTTAAACCAACTAAAGTTTGTAAATAATAATCTCTAACCAATAAAGTACTCTTGGTCATTGCCATCCAAAAAAACATACACACTAATCCTATTCCTATCCATTTAAATACTTTTTCTTTTATAAACTGATTTTTTGAAGCTAAATACCCTACTCCAACCATCAAACCTACCAAAGCCGCTCTCGACTGAGAAATTATTACAAAATAACCCCCTAGACTCAACAACATCCAAAGAAAAACACTTCTGGGTTTTTTAATCAACTTAACCAATAAAATTCCCAACACCCCACTCCAATAATCTCCTAGCATTAAATGATT
>CAZVYS010000031.1:0-8725 GCA_964630755.1 uncultured Pseudomonadales bacterium
CAACTAAGTTTGGAACTCAATGTATGGTGGCTTCATTAGAGGTCCAAAAGAAAGCTAATGGAAAATACGAGATATATACTGATTCTGGTAGAACACCTACAGACCTTGAGCCTGTCAAGTGGGCTAAACAAGTAGTTAAGTTAGGAGCTGGCGAGATTATGCTAACCTTTATTCATCGAGACGGTACTTATAAAGGCTATGATTTGAAGCTGCTAAAACAGGTTTCTAAAGCAGTTGGGGTGCCAGTAATTGCCAGTGGTGGAGCTGGAAAATTAGTAGATTTTGAGGCAGCTATTAAAGCCAAAGCTGATGCCTTGGCTATGTCTTCAGTGCTTCATTTTAAAAAAACAAGTATAAAAAAAATAAAAACGCATTTAATTAATAAAAAAAATCCGATTAGAATATGATTGCTTTAATTGATTACGGAGCGGGAAATTTATTTAGTGTTAAACGAGCTTTGGATGCAGTTAAGGCTAATTATTTCCTAGCTAGCAAGCCAACAGAACTAACTAAAGCTGAAAAGTTTGTTTTGCCAGGAGTGGGTGCTTTTGGAGACGGAATGAAGGGCTTAAGAAAGAGAAACTTGCTTAAGGTTATTAGAAATGAAGTTAAACAAAAACCAATTTTTGGAATTTGTTTGGGAATGCAGTTAATGATGGAAGAAGGTTATGAGTTTGGTAAACACAAGGGTCTTGGCTTAATAAAAGGCAAAGTTGATACAATTAAGACTAATGCAAAACTACCTCAGATTGGTTGGAACCAGATTAGAAAACAAAAAAAGAGTCAGTTACTAAACCAGATTAAAGATAAAGAATTTTTTTACTTTGTTCATTCATTTGTAACTAGGCCAACTGACAAAGCAGTTATAGCGGCAACAACTAATTATGGTGGAGATGAGTTTTGCAGTGTGATTGAGTTTAAAAATATTTTTGGGGCTCAGTTTCATCCTGAAAAAAGCAGTTCAGAGGGAATAAGACTTTATCAAAATTTTGTTAAGCTAAAAGCTTAAGATTTAAGAAACAACGTACTTGAGCTTCCATTTGCCTTTTACTTTTTCCCAAAGATGAGGCATTCGATACCGGTCAATGACTCTCCAGAAGTGTAATTCAGTGATATCTAAGTATTCTAAAAACTCTTTAAAGTATTTTTTGGGGAATTCTCCGTCATACCTTCTAACTAAAGCAACTGCTTCTTTTCTAGTAATGTGTCTACTTCTGACTTCCATTTGGGCGTCACGAGAGGCTCGGCCTAAACCGAACTTTATATAACTTAAGTAAAAATGAAAGCCGTCAGTTTTATCATCTAAGCTTGAGTATTTGGTATAAGTGCCTTCAGATCGACCATCTGGATTAGCTTCAAAATTAGTGTGTTTGGTTGCGTAATAATAATTTTCCTGCGGAATCCACTTATGATAATAAGAAAACCAGTGCATTTGAGCTCCAAGTTTATCTATTTGCTTAAGAGATGGAGGCTTATATAGTTGAAATGACTGAGGTTTGATATCTGCCTTTTTAAGCACACCCATGTTAAGACCAGCTTTTATTAAAGTTTCGATTCCGGCTCCTTTAAAATAAAGCTCTTCCCAGTCTTTAACAGACTCAAAAGGCTTATTTTTGTTTTTAAGAGAACCGCCGTACTCGACCTCACCGTTCTCGCCGTAAAAAATTAATGGAATATTGAATTTTAAAGCGATGTGAAAAGCATAAGCTTTTTGACCGAAAGTGAATGGCTCCCAAGCATCACCTTTTAACTCAAAAGCAACTCTAGCTAACTTGCGATGAAGTTGACCATTGGGATTAGAAAGCAGGTTGTCAAAACCAGAATTAACAAAATTTTGATAATTTTTCCAACCAATATCAGTGTATATAAATGGAGTCCATGTAACAGTTAATGGATGCATGCCGTATTTGGCTTTTAACATATGAGCCACAAAAGCGCTGTCTTTACCACCGCTGGCAGGAACAATTACGTCAAAACTGCCATCTTTTGATCGATGCTTGTCTAAAAGCTTAACTAACTCTTGCTCTCTTTGTCGCCAGTCAATCTGGTAATGTTTTTCTTCATGATAACGACAAGCACTGCAAATGCCCTGTTTATCTATATGGGTTCTAGGTCGTTGATTAGAAACAACACATCTTTTGCAGAAGATAACTTTTTTGGGTAATTTATCTAATTGTTTATCAAGAATTTTTGGTTTTTTGGATTTAGGCATTGTTAAATCTTAACTTAATTGCAGTAAGTAAATAATTTATAAACATTTTTACTAGTCTTGACTTGCTTTGCCCATATAAACGTTTTCCATAAACAACTGAAATTTCAGCTAGTTTGAAATTTTTTTGGTGAAGATAGAAAAGTAGTCGAATACAATATTCACCATAACCTGAAAATATTTGAGTTAAGTTTAGGTTTTTTAAGATTTTTTTATTAAAGACTAAAAACCCTGACAAAGATTCTTTTACTGGAAGATTCAATAAAACTTGACTAACTAATAAGCTGCCGTATTTTGAGGCTAAAAACTGAAAAGCTCCAGCCTCAGTGATATGCATGCCTCCGCCCTTGATGTATCGAGAGCCAATAACTAGGTCTGCTTTTTGATTGAGGAGTGGTTTTAGTAATCTTTTAATGTCTTTAGGTTGATGATTAAAATCAGTGTCCATTAAAACGATGTAGTCACCTGTGGATTTTTTTAACCCGTGTAGAATAGCAGTGGCTAAGCCTCGTTTATTTTTCCTGACCAATAACTTAACTGCTGAATTATCTAAGTTTTTAACTACTTTATGAGTATTGTCTGGTGAGTTATCGTCAACAACGATTATTTCTGGTTTTAAGTTTAGTTTTTTTACTTCAACAACTATAGCGTTTATAAGCTTGACGATGTTGCCAGCTTCGTTATAGGTTGGAAGAATAATAGAAATTGTTTTCATTTAATACCAGCTCCAGACTAAGTTTATCACTGTAGCTAAAACAAGCCAAAGGCTGACTGGAATAAAAATAAGTTTCTTCTTTTTGACAACATCTAATAAAAAGTAGACCAAGAAATAAACAAAAATTGGTAGGTTGTAAAGCATGTAAGAAGCTTTAATTGAGTCCCCTTTCCAAGAAGGGTATTTAGTTAATAAGCTTAAAAAACCTAACCAAGTAAACAATGAAAAAGTGATAAATAAAGAATGAGGTAACCAGTCTGGTGGTTTTTTGGATTTAAAGGTTTGATTTAACACCTTAATACACAGGTAAATAAATCCTGAAATTAATAAAATAGTGGTCGGGAAATTAATCTGGTTTTGTAAGGCTAAGTTGGCTACTCTTTGAGAAGAGGTTAAGTAGTGATCTTGTTTTCGGGCTTGAACTGAAATGCCGAAACGTCTCTGAGAATAATAATTCCAAAAGTCTCCCCAGAATTCAGAATAATAAATGGGAATTAATTTGTTTAAAGGGGTAGTGAGTCTCATCGGATAAGTCATCATAAACTTAAAAGGAACGTCTAGGTAAAAACTTAATGGTTGACGTTTAAAGAAAGGAGTAGTTGGTTGACCACCTTCACCAACGCCATAAACTTCCTGACTGGGTCGACCAAGATAAAACCAGGCTGTAGAAGCTAAATTAATTGATAATAGTAAAGTAATTAATACCAGGGCTTTTTTTAAAGATATTTTTTTTTGAATAATAAGGCCGAAAAAAGCAGCTAGAACTGTAATCAGTAAAACAATAGCTGACATTCGAGTTAAAAAATTAATAGTGAGGAGTAAACTGAGAATTAATGTGTTTTTTAAGTTTGGCTTATTTAAAAAATAGTTAATTAAAAACCAAAAAGTTAAACTAGTAGTAAAGAGAAACCAGGTTTCGATTGAAAACATAACAATGGTTTTATGAAAAACTGGCAAAGAGAATAAAAGAACTAAAAAACCTGCTTGAAGAAATTTATTTTTAGGATGAAGTTTTTTTATGATCAGAGACCAAAAATAAAGGCTTAGACTAGCTAAGAAAATAGAAACGTATTGCCAAGTTTTTAAAGCAGTAAAAAATTCTTGACCGGAAATAAAACTACTAAGTCTGCCGATTAAACCGCTAGTTAAATAAAATAAAGGTGGATTGTAATTTTCTCTTGTTTCTTCAAAGGTGGGTATCCTCCACTGATGACTAACAATCTTGGTATATCTTAAGTGTAAGCCAGCATCATAACCAGCATTAACAGGATAGTGGTAAGCGTTATGCACCATAAAACTGACACCGAAAATAATAACTAAAAGAATTAATACTTTTTTAAACATAGGTTTAGTATAGTATATAAATATTTTGAGCCTCTTTTGATAAATCCTAATAGATTAGTGGCGGTTTTTGACTGCCCACGAACTCGATTAATACTGATATATGGGATTTCAATTATTTTGGTTTTGGTTTTTTTTAAGTTAAAGACAAGATTAATAAAATATTCTCCATAATCTCCCTTTAAAGGTTTAGTTAAAAACTTTTTTTTAAGCAAAATATAGCCAGAAGTATAATCAGTTACTTCTTTATATAATAAAGTTTTTGCAAGTTTGTTAATCAAAAAGCTAAATAATACTGCCCAGAACATCCTTCGATTGTCTTTAGCTTTTTTGACATATCTTGAGGCAATGACTACGTCATTATTTTTAAGTTTATTGATCATTGAAGATAAAAGTTTTGGAGGATGGGATAGATCTGCATCTAGCCAGCCAATTATAGATCCCTGACTTTTTTTAATGCCGGCATTAAAAGCGCTAGTTAGCCCTTTTTGATTAGTTCGATGGATTAATTTAAGATGTTTTTTGGTTTTAGTTAATTTTTTAACAATACGCCAAGTTTTATCTGGTGAATTGTCATCAACTATGATGATTTCAAAAGAATGTTTTTTTAAAGCTCGTTCAATTTGATTAATTAAAGTTGAAACATTGTCAGCCTCATTATAAGTAGGAATAATAATTGAGATCATTTTTGAGCTAATATTATGATTGAGCTACCTGTAGGTAGATTAGTTTGTTTTAGGAATTGGGCTTCAAATTTTAAAATCATTACTAAAATATGATTAAGAACTTTATTCAGTTTTTTCACATCAGAGCCATAGTTAAATAATAATCTTTTAACAATAAATAGAGGGAAAGTGGTTAAATAAATATATGAAGATCTAATAATAGAAAGTCCAGCCTTGGTAACTTTTGCCTCAAGATCCTTTTTTTGATATCGAACCCGAGCTTGCTGAGCTTTATCGTGAGAACTATAAAGCCATTGATGAGCACAGTCAGTAATTAATACATAGCCTTTAGGTTTTAAGATCTTAGAAACTTGATTCAATACTTTTTGGTCATCTTTTATGCCTTGATGGTATAAAACATCAAATAAGGTAACTAAGTTAAACTTGGGGGATTTAAAGGGAAGCTTGTTGGCTGAAGCTTTTAATAATTTTGAAAAACCTTTTTGTTGACAAAATTTAATGGCAGTTGATGAAAAATCAATGCCAGTGACTTGGCCATATTGAGTTAAAAGTTTTAGATTAATGCCAGTGCCACAACCAATATCTAGAATTTTAGCTTCAGGTTTTAAGTTAACTAATGACAAAAGAGTTTTTATAAAATTTCTTTTTGAGATAAACCACCAGTGGTCATTTTCAAGTTGATTTAACAACTGATACTCTTTGTTTTCCATATAGGCTTAATTTTACACTAAATTATGATAATATAATCCTAAATTTATGCAAAAAGCACGAAACTACAAAATCTCAGAACTAAAAACTAGAAAAAGGGCAATTCCAGGACCTGAACCAAGACTAAAAGGAGAAGTAATTGATAAAGTATTAGGAAAAAAAGCAAGACCAATGAGCTCAAAAACAATAATTCCTGTTTGTGAGCCAAGTTTAAATAAAAAAGTAGAAAAGTATGTAGTAGAGGCAGTTAGAACTAATTGGGTAAGCTCTCGAGGAAAGTTTTTAGAAAAGTTTGAAAAATTATTTGCTAATAAAGTGGGTGCTAAATACGCTGTGGCAGTAAATTCTGGAACTTCAGCTCTTCATCTAGCTTTTGCATCTTTAGGTTTAAAACCAGGAGATGAAGTAATCATGCCAACTTATACGATGGTATCAACTGCATATGCAGTTTCTTACTTTAATGCAAAGCCTGTGCTGGTTGACTGTGATGACTATTATCAAATTGATGCTTCAAAGATTGAAAAAGTGGTGACAAAAAAAACAAAAGCCATTTTACCAGTACATATCTATGGCCATCCGGTTGATATGGATAAAATTGAACGAATTAGTCGAAAGTATAAACTGGCTGTTATCTATGATGCAGCGGAAGCTCACGGAGCTGAGTATAAAAGAAAACCAATTGGTGGTCGAGGATTGGCAAGCTGTTATTCATTTTATGCTAATAAAGTAATAACCACTGGAGAAGGTGGAATGATTACTACTAATAATAGGCAATTTGCTGAATTGGCAAGAAACTTAAAAGACGTGGCCTTTTCCCAAGAAAGACACTTTTGGCATAAACGATTAGGCTATAACTTCAGAATGACAAATTTAACTGCAGCAGTTGGTTTGGCTCAAACAGAAAATTATAAAAATCTTGTTGAAGCTAGAATTAACAATGCAAACTACTATATGAAAAAATTAGCTGATGTTCCAGGTATAAAATTTCCTCGAACAGCTAAGTGGGCAAAAAATGTTTACTGGATGTTTGGGTTTGAAGTAAAAGATAGTTTTGGAATGACTAGAGACGAGTTAAGAAAATTTATGGCAGAACATGGTGTTGAAACTAGAACTTATTTTGTGCCAATGCATTTACAGCCCTATTATTTTAAAGATTATAAGAATAAAATATTTCCAGTAAGTGAAAAGTTTAGTGCTACTGGACTATATATTCCATCAGCTTCTCATTTATCAAAGAAGGAAGCTGACAAAGTGATTAAAACCATTAAGGCGGCGGCTAAGAGTTAACGGCGAGCTGAAATTATGGCATGACAGATGTGCTTAACCTGAGAACTAGATAAACTGGAGAAACTTGGCAGGTTCATTCCTTGAGAGGCAATCGTTTTAGTGATTGGAAAGTTGGTTGGTTTTATTTCTTTTTTATAAGGAGGTAACATATGCATGGGATAGAAAAAAGGACGAGTTTCTATATGCTTTTTAAGCAAATGGTCCATTAGTTCATCTCGAGATCGACCAAATCTTTCTTTATCAACTAAAACAGAAAACATCCACCAATTAGATTTGGCATATTTTTGTTCTAGTTGAAAACTTAAACCGGGGGTGTCTTTTAGAAGTTTTAGATATTTATTAGCAATGCTTCTTTTTTGATGAACAAACTTTTTTAGTCTTTTTAATTGGCTAATGCCAACAGCTGCCTGTAAATTAGTTAAGCCATAGTTATAACCAATAACTGGATGATAATAATTATGCACTGAGGTGTCTTTGCCTTGATCTCGATAAAGTTTAGATAGTTGGTATAATTTTAAGTTGTCAGTAACAACCATTCCGCCTTCTCCGGTAGTGATAATTTTGTTGCCAAAGAAACTAAATGTACTGATGTCTGCTTGAGATCCAGTTGGCCTGCCTTTATATAATGAGCCTAACGATTCAGCTGAGTCAGAAATAAATTTTAGGTTGTGTTTTTGGCAAATTTTTGCTACCTGACTAAAATCAACTGGATGACCATAAAGGTCAACTGTCATGATTGCTTTAGTTTTTTTAGTAATTTTTTCTTCTAGTTTTGATAAGTCAAGATTAAAAGTATCAGCTTCTACATCTACAAAAACAGGTTTGGCGCCAACATATTTAATAGCGTTAACTGAAGCGACAAAAGTTAAGGCTGGAACAATTACTTCATCACCTGGTCCAATTTCTAAGGCAATTAAGGCTAAGTGAAGTGCAGCAGTGCCATTACTAACTGGCAAGGCATACTTGACTCCTATGTATTTAGCAAGATTTTGACCAAACTGCTCGACATATTTTCCAATTGAAGAAATCCAGCCAGTATCTAGACAGTCATTAACCAGTTTTTTGGCAGTTGGTGAAAAATCAGGCTTGGCTAATGGGATAAAATCAGGCATCATTTAACTTGATTATACCTAATTTAGGTTGAGATATTAAGTTATTTTTTATTTAGGCTAATTAATTTAATAAAATAACTAATATCTTTTTGGTTAAAAGCTTTTAGCATATAAAGAAAGCTTAAGTAGAGCAGTAAACATAATAAGCTAATAAAAACTCTAGTTACGAGTATAAATTGATATGAATTTAAAATTGATTCAAATAAAAAAAGAAACAAGAAAGCCGGAATAGTAAACTTGACTATTTGAGGCAGAATGGAAAGTTTTAGTTTTTTTCTAATCAGCCATAAATGGCAAATCCCGTTAAAAACCCAGGCGATAATTAAACTTAGTATAGCTCCCTGTGCTTTAAAGGCAGGGATTAAGAAAAAACTACTAGAAAGAGCAATAATTAAACTAAGTAAGTTTACAAAAATTAAAGGCTGATGGTTTTGAGTAGCATACAAAACCTGATCGTATGGCGCTAAAATCATTAAGATAAAAGTGCCTAGCAAAAACCAACTAAAGATCGGCACAGCCTGGATAAATTGAGAGCCTAAAACTAGATTAATAATTTCAGTTTTAAGCATAAATAATAACATTAGCATGGGAGTAAATAATAAAAGTAAATATTTAACAGTTAAGTCCAAGTATTGCTGGATTGATCGATGATCTCTCTTTGAGTAAA
>CAZVYS010000032.1:0-7942 GCA_964630755.1 uncultured Pseudomonadales bacterium
CGGTACCAGTGATTTCGAGTAAGTAGTTTGGGTCAGTGGTGCCAAGACCAATATTACCATCGGATTTGATAGCTAATGGGGGAGTAGTGTCATCTAAGGTGTCGCCAGCTTCGATTTTAAAGATATCGGCCATGGAATCATCAACACCAAGAACGAATTTGTTGGTG
Organism: uncultured Pseudomonadales bacterium; assembly: GCA_964630755.1. Lineage (GTDB taxonomy): Bacteria > Patescibacteriota > Microgenomatia > UBA1400 > CG1-02-47-37 > CAZVYS01. The sequence continues at coordinate 168 of CAZVYS010000032.1, forward strand.
TTAGCGATATCAAAGACAATGTCGGGATCACCAGAGCTTTTGGAAAGATGAAGGAGGGAGTCTGGGTCAGTGGTGCCAAGACCAATATTGGTAGCGTCATCGTAGAGAACTGAGTCGGTCAAAGTATCTGAGTCAGACCATTTGGGGATATAGGAAGCTGTGCCAGAGCCGTCAAAGTCATCAGTGCTATCTTTATCCCAATTAGTAGTGTCTATGTATTTAACGACTCCTGAGTCGATGGATAAAACTTGGTTAGCATCGGACATGACTGTGACAGTGCTGAGGGTTAAGGAGTCTGCAAATTTACCAGTGCCAGAGACTTCTAGTTTGTAGTTAGGGTCGGTCGTTCCAATACCAACATTGTAAGTGGTTGAGTCTGGGTAAAGATCAGTGCCAACCAAAGTCCAAGGACCAGCTGAGGATTGAGTCACCCAAGTGGCATTACCAGAAGCATCGGATTGCAAAACATAACCGCTTGAGGCGCCATCGGTCATTTGAAAAGTAGTGGTTTCTAGTTTGCCAGCTACATCTAAGAGAGCGGAAGGATCTGTAGTTCCGATGCCGATATTAGTGTCGTCATCGTAAGCAACGGAATTGGTGATGGTGTCTGAGTCTGAGACTTTGGTGAGAAAGCCGGCAGTTAAGGATGAGCCGTCCATTAAGGTTGTTCCCCAGACTCGGGAATCGATCTCGTCGGTGTTAAGGCTGCCATTGGTGTCAATGACCAAGACAGAGTTGTCTGTAGTAGTACCTAGACCAGTAAAGGTAATAGTGCCGTCAGCTTCTATACCACCTAATCCAGTAGCATCACCAGTGGCGTTTATGTCCCAGTCGCTTGAATCAAGAGTGATGGTGTCGTCATCGTCACCCAAAGTGACAGTGCCGTTGGCATCAAAAGTAGCGTTGGCAGTTAAGGTATCGGAAAAATAACCAGTGCCTGCTACTTCTAGTTTGTATTGGGGATCGGTGGTTCCAATACCAAGGTTGCCTGAAGAAATGATTAGCTCGGCATTAGGAGTGATGGTTAGGTTACCAGTAGTGTTAGAGATAGTGGGGGTGCCAGTAAAGGCTAAGTTGCCAACAATGTCCAAAGTGGCTTGGGGATCGGTAGTGCCGATGCCGATATTGGTAACATCGTTATAGACAACTGAGTCAGTTAAAGTGTCAGCGTCTGACCACATAGGTAAATAAGAAGTAGTGCCTGAGCCATCTATAAAACCAGAGACTGAGCCATAGATGTTGCCATCTACTTCTAGGTTACCTTTGATGTAGACGTCTTCGTCGCCTGAAGCATTGTCAAAGGTGTAGCCAGTATCTGGAGCAAAGTAGGTGTCGCCACCAACGTGATGAAAGACAGTATCTGGGTCAGTGGTACCTAAGCCGATATTAGTACCATCGTAATATAGATTGGTTTGGGTGAGGGTGTCTGCGTCTGAGAAATAAGGGAGATAGTTAGTGTTAGTGCCAGAGTAGTCTAGGAGGGTAGAGCCCCAAACCCTAGAGTCGATCTCGTCAGTGACTAGTTGGTTAGAGCCGTTAAGGACAATGACTGAGTTATCAACACCGGCTGCTAAACCAGAGAAAGTAACTTGGCCAGTGGCATTAATAGTGCCAGTCACATCAAGCTTAAAATCACCAGGGTCAGTGGTGCCGATGCCAATGTTGTAGTCAGCATCATCTGGATAAACTTCTGAGCCTGATAAAGTCCAGGGGCCGGCTGAGGCTTGAGAAACCCAGGAAGCATTACCAGAAGCATCGGACTGAAACACATAGCCAGCTGAGGCGCCGTTGGTCATTTGAAAAGTAGTGGTCTCGAGTTTGCCAGCTACATCTAAGAGAGCGGATGGATCAGTGGTGCCGATGCCAATGTTGGTGGCATCATCATACATGACAGAGTTAACTAAAGTGTCTGTGTCAGAGGCACGAGGGATGTAGTTAGCAGTTAAAGACGAGCCGTCAAGCAGGGTCGAGCCCCAGACTCGGGAATCGATCTCGTCGGTGGTCAGTTGGTTTGAAGAATTAAGGATGACGACAGTATCGTCAGTATCAGCAGAAAGGCCGGAAAAAGTGATGGTGGACGAAGCAGTTAAAGTGGTGATGTCTGAGACTGCACCAGAGTTAATGTCAATGCCGTTGATGGTAGCATTAGTAGCAGCTAGGATCGAACCTGAGGCTTGGATGTCACCAACTACGTCTAGCTGGCGTTGAGGGTCAGTGGTGCCGACACCCACATTAGTGTTGTTGTCATAAAGTTTGCCAGTAGTGAGAGTGGTGGAGTCTGACCAGCGAGCCACATAATTAGCGGTGCCAGAGCCAGTAATAGTGCCAGCAGCATCGATCCAGTCAACGCCAGTAGCAGTGGTAGAAAGCACTTGGCCAGGAGTGCCGACGGCATTGTTTTCGTCATATAGTTGGCCATCTAAACGCATGTCACCAAAAACATCTAAAAGTCTGGTGGGGTCAGTAATGCCGATGCCTAGATTGGTGCCGTCAAACCATAAGGTGTTTGAGCCAGTGATAGTGTCAGAGTCTGAGTAGTAAGAGAGTTGGTTGGCAGTGCCTGAGCCGTCGACTAAGGAAGTGCCCCAAACACGGGAGTCGATCTCGTCGGTTTTAAGTAAGCCGGACGAGTTAAGAACCATGACAGAGTTGTCAGTATCTGCGCCGATGGAAGGTGCGTAGATGGTGGAGGAAAAGCCGGCAGTGCCAGAGACTTCAAGTTTGTAAGAAGGGTCAGTAGTGCCTAGCCCCAAGTTAGTGCCATCGTCATAGGCAATTGAGTCAGTTAAGGTGTCTGAGTCTGACCATTTAGGCAAGTAAGAAGCTGTGCCAGAACCATCAACACCACCAGCATCTTGCCAGGTGCCGACCCCGCTGGCATCAGAGGTAAGCACATAGCCGGAGGTGGGCGAGGTAGTTAGTTTAAAGCCAGTGGTCTGGATAGTACCGGCCACTTCAAGTTTTTGAGATGGGGCAGTGGTGCCGATACCGACATTAGTATTGTTGTCATAAACAACACCAGTAGTTAAGGTGTTGGAGTCAGTCCAGCGAGCCAGATAAGAAGTAATGCCAGAGCCATCAAAGTCGTTTGAAGTATCTTTGTCCCAGGAAGTGGTGTCAATGTATTTAATGATGCCAGAGTCAGAGGTTAAGACGGCATTGTTGTCAGCCACCGAAGCAATCGAGTCGACGGTAAGAGTGGAGGAAAAGCGGCCAGTGCCTGTGACATCTAAGTTGTATTGAGGATCAGTGGTAGCTAGGCCAATGTTGGTGCCGTCGTCTAAAAGAAGAGAGTCAGTGATAGTGTCGGCGTCTGAGAGTTTGGGAAGGTAAGTGGTAGTGGTGGAAGAGTAGTCAACTAAGGTTGAGCCCCAGACCCTGGAGTCGATTTCGTCGGTATTAAGGTTGTTGTTTGAATCAATGACGATAACCGAGTTATCAGCGGTGGCACCCAGACCAGTAAAGGTCAAGTTGCCGGTAGCTCGAAGCGAGCCAACGATGTCTAGTTTGTAAGTTGGAGCAGTGGTGCCTAGACCAAGGTTGGTAGCGTTGTCGTAAAGAATCGAGTCGGTTAAGGTGTCAGAGTCAGACCATTTAGGGATATATGAGGCTGTACCAGAGCCATCAATTGAGCCGCCAGCTGAGGCTTGCCAGGTGCCAACTCCATTAGCGTCAGAGGTCAGGACATAGTTGTTAGAAGCATCAGTAGTCATCTTAAAGCCAGACATTTGGATAGTGCCGGCTACGTCAAGTTTTTGGTTGGGCGAGCCAGTGCCAATACCAATGTTGGTAGCGTCGTCAAAGATAACCGAAGAGGTTAAGGTGTCTGAGTCTGACCATTTGGTGAGGTAGTTAGCGGTGCCAGTGCCGTCAACATCTGGAGTGTTGTGATTAACCCAGTCTAGAGTGCCGTCACCATCGGTTTTTAGAATTTGGCCACTGGAGCCGTCTTCATCTGGCCAAGTGTAGGTAATGTCATTGAGCTTGGTAGTGCCGGTGACGGCCAGGTTGGAGTTAATGGTTAAAGCACCGGTCATAGTATCGCCGGTCTTGGTGACAAAGTTAAAGCCAGATTCGTCGATTTCTGTAGTAGTTAAGCAGTCAACACATGTGCCGTCTAAGTTGTCTAGGTCTAAAAAGTAGGTTGAGTCTTTGCCATCTAGAGTGTCAGCATCTAAACCAGAGCCAGAGCCAGCGCCGGAAATGTTTTCAATAGGTAGAGTCAGGACACCAGAGACTAGAGTGGCGCCGGATAGGGTAGTGCTTCCTGCAAAGTTAGCAGCTGAAGCGATGTTTAGGGTGGCGGTACTGGTCGCTTCCATGTTGCCCGATAAAATAAATTGTTTGTTAACGGTTAGTTCGTCAATAGAAGCTTTGTCAGAATAGACTAGGTTGTCTGGAAGATCTTGGAGTTGCTGGATAGTGACTGATTCTGGGGCTTGAGAGATTTCGGAAACTGGTTTATCTGGGCCAGACTCAAGATTGGTTAATCTCTTATGATTATAGTAACCAAGAGTAGAACCAGCTAAAAGGAGTAGAAGTAGGGTAGGAACAGCAATTTTGGCCCATTTAGGGGGGTATTCACCCCCTAAAGCTTGCAAAGGTTTAATTTGTTTAGAGGCATTCGCCTCTAAATTATTGCTAGTACTTGAGGTGACTTTGGCGATTTCTGGCTTAATGGGGGTAGATTTTGCCAAAACTGGCAGGGTTTTGTTGGTTTTAAGCAGGTTTTGGGCTCTTTTGATCTCTGAGTAAGGGAAAACCCGGGAATTATACTTGGATCTAATTGCTTGGAGTTGGTTGTTTTGTTCCCAGCGGCGAATGGTGTTAGGTGAGACTCCCAAAGCTTGGGCGGTTTGAGTAACGTTGTATTCGGTTAGTTTGGTTGCGGTTTTTTGGTTGAGTTTGTTTAGTTGAGTTTGGGAGTAGCGGCGATGACCACCAGTAGATCGAAGAGGAGTTAGTTGACCTTTTTGTTCCCAGCGCCTGAGAGTAGTGGGGGAAACACCGAGATGTTTTGAAGCTTGATTTATGGTGAGATTTTTTGATTTTGGCACTGGCAGATTTATCTCAAGTAATGGGTAACCTATGGTTAAGTTTTATTACTATACTAATAACATAGTAATACTGTGAAACGGATAAAGTCAAGTGGAGTTTTTGGCACCAAAACAGGGTAAAAAAATGGTTCTGAAAACTAATTATACTCGTGTGAATAGAAAGTTATAGTGTGATATATTGATATAGTTAAACATAGGGGTAAGGACTGAGAAGTTAAAAAATTAACTTAGTCGGCAAGTTTCGAACTACGACTATGTTCGGAACTCAATAGTCCTGTGAGAAGGGTTAACAGGGGAAATTCCAGGTTCGTAACCTGGAATATTCAGTTTAATGGTAACTAATTTGGCTTTATTGGCTTTAACAAGTTTGAGAATTGGCTGTAGAGCTCGATCAGCCCATTCGATGGCAATTACGTGCTTTGGTTTGAGGTAGTTTGATAGATTTAGGTCGTCAAGTTCCTTGAGGTCAGTCATTCTCCAGGTATCTAGGTGAATAAACTGGCCTTTTATAGAATGACGAGTGTATTGATACTCTTTTTGGATGGTGTAGGTGGGAGAGGTGATTGGCGTTTTTATTTTTAGAAATTCGCCAATGCCTTTTGAAAACTGAGTTTTACCGGCGCCTAGTTCGCCGATAAGTAAAAAGACTAAGGGTTTTTTTTGAAGATTGCTCCAATGCTTGAGTATTAGGGTTTTAGCGAGATTTATTGTCTCTTGAGGGGATCTGGTAGTTATAGTCTGTATTTTCGGGTCCGACGCTGCGGTCGGACTCGAGTCCTTTAGGGTCCGGCCTCGAAGCTGCGCTTCAAGAACGGACCCTGCTCGTAAAACGAGAGGATCATCGAGAGTAGTGTCAACTACGGTACTTGAGGGTCGTTTGGGTAAAGTGCCGGCGTCGATGATCAGATCAATCAGGTTTTGTTGCTTTTTACTGGTGTTATCTAGAATGTCTTTAACAGAGTAGGGGCGTTTTTTATATGAGGCGTTAGCTGAAGTGGCGGTGATGGGTTTTTTAAGAGATTTGATAATGTCGATGACTAGGGGATAGTCTGGGATACGAATACCAATGGTTTTGGTGTCAGATTCGATTGAATTAGCCACTTTACTTTTGGATTTACTAATGACAGTTAAGGGCCCAGGGAGGAATTTTTTGTATAAGTTCTTGGCAGAAGTATTAGGTGTGATATAGTTTGATGCCATGGTTTTGTCAGTAACGGCAATAGAGATTGGTTTGCCCTGGCGAAAGGTTTTGTAAGAAAGTAACTTGTTGACTGCTTTTTGGTTGGTAGCATCAACGCCAGCACCATAACAAGTTTCAGTTGGGTAGATAACTAAGCCACCCTGCTTTAAGGTTTTGATGGCTTGGTTAATTGCGGTGGAGGTATTAGGTTTTGTTAATTTTATGATTTTCATTGAATATATTGTACACTATTCTAGAGAAAATATTGACAAATATGGATATTTATGGATATAATATGGATATGATTAGTAAGCAGTTAAAGAATAAAATTACCAGATTAAAAGAAGAAATTGATGATTTTCGTCCATTAAATAAGGGAAAAGTTAAGTTACTTAATGAAAAATTGTTAATTGAGTGGATATACAATTCAAACGCAATTGAGGGTAATTCTCTGAGCTTAGGTGAAACAGCTTTTTTTCTTAAAGAAGGCTTAACTTCTGAAGGTAAGCCGTTAAAGGATTTTTTAGAAGCTAAAAATCATCAAGAGGCTATTTTGGCTTTAAAAGATTTATTGGAAGGCAAGAGGTCTTTGACTCAAAGCTATATTAAGGAATTACATGCGGTGTTACTTAAAGGAATTGAGTATATAAAAGTGCAGGGTTTGAAGGGTGGTAAGGTTTTAAAAAAAGTAGAGGCTGGAAAGTATAAAACTAAACCAAATCATGTTTTGACTGTATCGGGTCAGATTCATTACTATGCTGAGCCGATTAAAGTGCAAGAAGAAATGGATAGATTAATGAAGTGGTATTTGAAACCAGAGAAGGGTTTGAGCGTGGTAGAAAAGGCAGCTTTGTTTCATTATCGATTTGTGAAGATTCATCCATTTGATGATGGTAATGGTAGGTTGGCTAGGATTTTGATGAACTTGATTTTAATGAAGGCCGGTTTTCTGCCAGCAGTAATTAAAAACGAACAAAGAAAACAATATTTATTAGCCTTGGGAGAGGCAGATCGGGGTGATCGGAGGGTGTTTGTTCGTTTTGTGGCTGGTCAGGTGATAGAGACTTTAGAATTAGCCCTAGCTATACTTAATGGCAGTAAAAAAATGGAGGAAAAAAGAGTAAATACAACTTTATCAGCTGAAGATCGAGCCAAAGAGATTTTGAAGGCCTTAAAGAGGGATGAGAAGTATAGTCTAGCGGATTTAATGAGCTTGGTTAATATAAAAAGACCGACTTTGAAAAAAGATTTATCTAGATTGGTGAAGCAAGGAAAGATTAAAGTTGAGGGTAAAGGTAAAGGGACTAGGTATAGAGTAGTTTAACTCAAGGTTACGAACCTTGACTAACTATAGGGTTACTTGAGATTGATGGAGTAGAGGTTGGGGGGAAGATTAGAGCCACCATTTAAAGAAGCAAGGATAACAAGGCGATTGCCGTTGGGCCATGGGTAGGCAAAATCATTTTCAAATGGACCAGCGTAAACAGTTTGGTAGTTGGTGTTGTCGTATTCAAGGATGTCGATCTTGTCATCGCGGA
>CAZVYS010000033.1:0-7674 GCA_964630755.1 uncultured Pseudomonadales bacterium
AAACCTAAAAAACTCAATTTTCTTAAGCTTAACTGCCTCGGCCTGGTTATTATCTCATTCATTCACTCCTATTATCTTTTCCCCCTTAATCTTCTTTTTTACTTTATTTAATTTCCAAAAAAAACTATTAAAAAAAACTATTATATTCATAAGTCTTAGCCTGCTTTTTTGTTTTTTCTTTACTGCTTGGCATTTATTACCCGCCTTACTTGAGCTTAAATACACCTACTTTTCTCAGTTTGTTACTCACGAATATCAAAATCATTTTGTCTCACTTAAGAGATTGTTATATTCCAAATGGGGCACCGGAGCTCCAGGTTGGTCAGATAATCCTTTAAGTCAACAAGTAGGCATTGCCCAGTGGTTATCTATTGCTATCGGTATAGTTATATTCAGAAAGAAAAAATCAAAAAAACTTACCCCTTTTATAATTAGTTTTTTCTTAAGCATTTTTTTAATGCTTAGTCCTTCTAGGTTTGTTTGGGATAGTATACCCTTGCTCGCTTCAGTTCATATTCCCTGGAGATTTTTGTCTTTAGCTGTTTTTTCATCTGCCGCTGTTTCAGGATTTTTAATTAAAACAATAAAAAGCAAAAAAATAAATCTTGTTATTTATGGATTGCTGATTGGATTAACTTTATATGGTAATCGTAATCATCTTCGAATAAACGAAATTAGAGTTTACAATCAAGCATTTTTTCAAAACTATATCGGTGTAGCAACAGGCTGGAATGAACACCTGCCTATCTGGATAAAAAAAATTCCCAAATCATTTCCAGATAAAAAAGTTGAAGTTATTTCTGGAAATTGTGCTATTACCAATTTAATCAATCAATCTAATTTGACCATTTTTAATGCTAATTGCCAAGACGAAGCTAAAATCCAGCTTAACACTGCCTACTATCCACGATGGCAGGTTTTGGATAACAACCAAATTATTACCAATCAAGTAAAAAAGAATCTTGAAACTTCAAACGGCTTAATTCAGTTTTCTTTAAATTCCGGCCAACATCAAGTTAAAGCTATCTTTGGTAAAACTGCAGTATTTTCTCAACTGCCTTTATCACATCGTTAATATCTTTTTGCGTCATATGTGGGTAAAAAGGCAAAGAGACTGTTCTTTCTCCAATCCACTCAGCATTTGGAAAATCTCCAGGTCTAAATCCAAAAGCCTTTCGATAGTACTGATGTAAATGAACCGGGGTAAAATGTACTCCTGCGCCAATATTTTCTTTCCTTAAAGCCTCAATAAACTGATTTCTATTAATTTTAAGTTTTTCAAGTTCAAGATTAACTGCATATAAATGTCTTGCATGAACCATCTCTTTTTCTTCTTCAAACGGGGGAATGATTCCATCTAAGTTTTCAAAAGCTTTTGTATATATCTGCCAGTATTTATTTCTTATTTTTAAATTAGCTTTTGCTCTTTTTAACTGATGTATGCCTAAAGCAGCTTGAATATCCATCATATTATATTTATAGCCTGGATAAACCCCTTCATAAGGTTTATAGCCTTCGTTTGAATATCTTTTCCACGCATCAGCTGATAAACCATGAAGTCTTCTTGTTTTAGCTTTACTAGCCCAGTCTTTGTTATTAGTTGTTAACATTCCTCCTTCTCCAGTAGCTACATTCTTAGTTACATAAAAAGAAAAAGCAGTTAAATCAGCTATCGAGCCAATTTTTTTATTTTTATACCAAGTTTCTGTTGCATGAGCTGCATCTTCTAAGACATTAACATTATGATTTTTGGCCAACTTCATTATTTTATCCAAATCACATGGCCTACCATATAAATCAACTGGAATAATTGCTTTAGTTCTTTTGCTAATTTTCTTTTCAATTTCTTTTGGATCAATATTCCCTGTTTCTTTATTAACATCAGCAAACACCACTTTTGCCTTAACATGGCAAATTACGTTAGCAGTTGAGACAAAGGTCATTGGAGTAGTTATCACTTCATCGCCCTCAGACACTCCTAAAATATCTAAGCCTAAGTGCATTGCGGCCGTAGCTGAGTTAACCGCCACTGCATGCTTTGCTTTTACAAATTTTTGAAAATCCTTTTCAAACTGATGCACTTTAGGTCCAGTGCCCCACCAACCTGATCGGATTGTTTCCATCATTTCTTGAAGCTCAGATTTAAAAAATCTTGGTGCTCCAAAAACTAAAAAGTTTTCTCTCTGTGGCTTTCCGCCTTCAATAACCGGTTTAACTCTAGTCATAGGTGAATTATAACTTATAATTAGTTAAGTTATGAAACATAAATGGCTAGTTTTATTTTTTACTTTTCTGGCTCTTTTTTTAAGACTTTTCAGACTAGGCTTAAATGATTTTAAAGAAGATGAATATAATTCTGTTAATGCGGCCACCTATTTATATTCCTGTCAAAAAGACTCAACCAACTGCCACTTTTCTAATAATCCCATTGATACTAATATCACTAATAAATTATTAGTGATATTAACTAATAATGAAACCAAACCTAACCTTTTTACTGAAATTTATCTTTGGGACTGGATAAAAAAAGCTCCCACAAAAACCCATTACGCTCGGGCCTGGCCTCATTTATATAATCTTACTAATATTTATAGCCTTTTTGGTATTTCTGAGTTTTCTTCAAGGTTAATTTCAGTTATCTCAGGCTCTTTACTGATTATTGTTAGCTTTTTCTTTAGCTTTTTATTTATCGGCTCTGTTAACCTAAGTCTAGTTTATTCATTAATGATCACTTTTTCCTTTTACCTTATTGATATTAGTCGCAATGCTCGGATGTACTCCAGTTTTATTCTTATTTTTCAAGTCTTGGTTTACTTTACTTACCGGGCAATTTTTGAATCTCAAACTCGTCAAAAAAATCTAATTTTTATAATATTATCCTTAGCTTCATTCATCACTGCCTACTTTTTTCATTTAATAACCTTACTTTTTCCTCTAGCTGTTTTGATTTTCAGTTATTATTTCGGCTTTGTAAAAAAACAAGCTAAACCAAAAAACACTTTTTACTTCTTGCTCATTGGTTTAATTTTCTTTATTATTTTAAATCTAAACTATAATCTAGATTTCTTCCAAACCCAATTCAGTCAACTCTCCATCCCTCCTAAATTTAAATATTTAAAATTTGTTTTTTCTCACCCATTGCCATTTATCTTTAACCTTAGCTTAATCATTATTAACTTGCCTTTTATCCTTAGAAATAAAAAAGCTAGCTATCTATTCACTATTATCATTACTTATCTAGGTTATTTGATTTTCTTTTCCAAGCCAACTCCAGCCTCAGCCTACACTCTCCACTTACTTCCTCTTAGTCTAGCTTTATTTCTAATTGCCCTTAATCATCAATTTCCCAAAAAGTTTGTAAAATTTTTTATTTATTTTGCCACGCTTTTATTTGTCTTGATTCAATTGATTTCCAAGATCCCTTATCTTTACCTTGCTAAACACAACCAGCCTCAAATTACTCAAGCTTATCAATTAATTATTAAAAATTACCAAGCAGATGATCAGATCTTAGCTGTTCATCTGAGAGACTATTATCTAAAAGCCTTGCCCCAAGCCGCTCAAATAACAGAAATTCCCGATAAACAAAGCTTAAGTTTTTCAGATTTTCTTCAACTGCTTAATCAGGCACCTTCAAGCTATATAGTTTGGGAACAAGAAAAACAAGTCCATTTGCGTCCAGCAATAGTTGATTATATTCAAGCTCATGCTACTAAGTTAGCCGGAGAGGAAATTGATAATTATAAAGTCGAAATCTATTACTATCAAAAATAAGCTTGAAGCCACAGCTCAAACATTAATATTCGCCAAAGTCTGCGATAGATATGCTCAGCCTCTAATTTACCTTCGATCATTTGCTTGACTGTTTTTTGATCTAAGTAATCGTTAATCCTTGCTTTTTTATTAATTAACAGACTTTTGACGGGTTTTCTCCATTGGTTTTTAAACCATTTTCCGAGCGGAAACCCAAAGCCCATCTTTTTTCTATAAATAATTTCTTTTGGCAAGATTCCTTCTAAGGATTTTTTTAAGATATACTTACTCTCCCCCCACCTTAATTTTAAGCTTGGCGGAATTTTATTAACAAACTGAACTAACTCATGATCTAAAAACGGCGAGCGCACTTCCAAACCATGACTCATTGAAGCAATATCCACTTTTGGTAGCAATGTTTGGCTTAAATAAATATTTAAATCTGTTAATAAAACATTATCCAAAGGCTTTAAGGCTTTTCTCTTTTGATTAAAAATCAATTTCTGACTAGCTAAAGGGTCAACTTGGTTTAAAAACTGTTTTGTATAAAGTTCTTTTTTAAAACTAACTGGCGCTTGCAAGGTTAGATAAGCAGCAGCGTATTGTCCTAGTCCAGGTTGAGTCAGCATATCTTCAAGCACTGCTTGAACTTCAGACTGAAAACGCCAGGGAAAATAGAGCACGGTCTTGATTATTTTCTCCAACCTGGTTATTCCCAAACAAGCTAAAAGGTTCAGAATCACAAATTTTTGGTATCTTTGATACCCTGCAAAAATATCATCCCCTCCATCGCCATTAAGTACAACCTTGATGTTTTTACTTGCTTTTTGACTGATTAAATAAGTTGGCAAAGCTGAAATATCACCGTAAGGCTCCTCATATGCAGCTGCCAGCTTAGGCAATATTGAAAAATCTTGAGGCTTTAGAATAGCCTCATGGTGGTTAGTCTTAAACTTTTTAGCTACCAGCCTGGCATACTTAAGCTCACTGTATTCTTTTTCTTCAAAGCCGACCGAAAAGGTATTTAATTTTTTTTTGCCTAACTGCCTCATCAAGGCCACCACGGCCGAAGAGTCCACACCACCAGATAAAAAAGCTCCCACCGGTACATCAGCTACTAGTCTTAGCCTAACTGACTCAGTCAATTTATTAAGGACTTCTTTTTTTAACTCATTAGTTGATAATTGGTGTTTTGGTAAAAACTTAGGCTGCCAATATGTTTTAATGACTGCTTTTCTATTTTTGATTATCAAATAACTAGCTTGAGGTAGTTTTTTAATCTGTTTAAAACCAGTTAATGGTACAGGCACAGACTCTAAACCAAAATAATGATCAACCGCTTTTAGATCTACCTCTCTTTTTATAGCTCTATTAGTTAAGATCGCTTTTAACTCTGAAGCAAAAATAATGCCATTATTATCAAGATAATATTTTAAGGGTTTTTGCCCCATTCGATCTCTGGCCAAAAATAACACCTTTTGCTTTTGATCCCATAAAGCAAAGGCAAACATTCCTCTTAAATACTTTAAACATTTTTCTTGATACTCTTCCCATAAATCAACAATTGTTTCAGTATCAGATTTTGATCTAAACTTATGACCTTTTTTAATTAATCTCCGTCTTAATTCTTGAAAATTATATATCTCACCATTAAATACCAGAACTACTGATTTATCTTCATTAAAAATAGGCTGATTTCCAGTTGAGGATAAATCAATAATCGATAGTCTTCGGTTCCCAAGTCCAACTAGACCATTAACATATATGCCTTGATTGTCAGGTCCACGATGTTGAATCTTTTGCGCCATCCGGTTAATATCCGTTTTATTAACCGGCTTGCCATCAATATTTAATCTACCTACAATTCCACACATACTAGAATATTAGTATAATATCATTAATATGGCTAAACCAAGATTTAAAGGTAACTCAAAGGATTTATTTTTTGAACTTGTCAGAACTGATTTTATTATGCGTTATCATAACTCAGTTTTAGGCTTTATTTGGGTATTATTAAAGCCTTTTTTAATTTTTTTAATCCTGGTAATCGTTTTTTCTTGGTTTTTCAAATCAACAGACCCTTATTATCATTTAAATCTATTGCTAGGTCTTTTACTGTATTCTTATTTTGCAGAAAGCACTTTAAGGGGAGTAACTAGTCTGTATGAAAAGTCAAATATTATTCTAAAGGTGAATTTTCCTAAAGTTATTGCCATTTTTACATCAGTAGTTAACTCTTTTATTAGCTTCTTTTTTGGTTTTTTGGTTTTCTCTGTTTTTTGGTTTTTTTCAAAACCTTATAACGCTTTACTTAATATTCCTTATTTTCTGCTATTACTTTTAATACTCACCATTTTGTCAATTGGTTTAAACCTATTTTTTAGCATTATTTACACCAAGCTTAGAGATTTATTTTCAATTTGGGAAGTTATGCTTCAGCTAGTTTTTTATCTTAGCCCTATTATTTATCCAATAAGCTTAGTCCCAAATAACTTTAAAATATACTATCTTTTAAACCCTTTAGCTGTGATTATTTCTGAATCACAAAAAGCTTTAATTACAAACCAACCATTTTCTTTAGCCCATACTTTCTTCTCTCTAGCTTTGTCAATTGCAATAGTCTTTTTTGGGTATATATTTTTTAATGCTAACATAAAAAAAATTGCTGAAAATTTTTAACATGGATACAGCCATTCAGTTAACAAACATCACTAAGGCATTTAATATTCCAAAAGAAAAACTTGATTCAATCCAAGAAAGGCTACTTAGTTTTAAGTTTAGAAGTGCCACTAGTAAATTTAAGGCTTTAGATAATATTACCTTGTCAGTTAAAAAAGGAGACTGGATAGGTGTTATTGGCCCAAATGGATCAGGCAAGTCTACTATGTTAAAAATAATTGCCGGGATTTACAGACAAGATTCAGGCAAGATTGAAGTTACCGGTCATTTAATTCCTTTCTTAGAGCTAGGAGTTGGTTTTAATCTTGAACTATCGGCCAAAGACAACATTTATTTAAATGGTGTCATTTTAGGTATGTCTCGAAAGAAAATTAAATCAAAGTTTGACACTATAGTTAGCTTTGCCAACATCAAGCCATTCATTAATCAAAAATTAAAAAACTTTTCTTCAGGCATGCAGGTTAGGCTGGCTTTTTCTATTGCTATGCAATCATCAGGGGATATTTTTTTACTTGATGAAGTCTTAGCAGTTGGTGATTATCAATTCCAGCAAAAATGTGATCAAGTTTTTAAAGTTATGAAAAAAAACCGCAAAACAGCTCTACTTGTCAGTCATGACCTAGATAGTATATTAAAATACTGTAATCACGTTATTTGGATTGATCATGGCAAAATAGTTAGTTCAGGTGATCCTAACACGGTTATCAAGCAATATACTCGATTTGTTTCTTAATTAATTCTATTTTTTTTAAGCTATGATTCCTATTAACGTAAATAAAGTGATTATTAGATAACTTTTTTGCTTTCAAAGAATTTTTTGATAATAAGCTTGTATTTTTCACTAACTTATTAAAACTATTTTCTGCCACGAATCCACAATAATATTTTGTTAAATAGTTATCAGGATTAACCTTTAAGCTCACCACTGGAGTATTAGTTATACCAGCCTGCAAGAACGTATTTGGAAACCCTTCGGCTGTTGAAGTATTAACTAATGCCTTTGCCTTTTTAAACCAACTATTAATCTTAATAATCGGTACAGCAGTGATTAATTTAAGATTAGTTAGTTTTTCAGCCTGATTTTTAATTTTTTTAAATAACTGTTTGTTATTTCCTTGCCGACACACCATTACAAACTTTTCATTTGGTAATTTTTTTGCCAATCTAACAAAGATTAACGGTTGTTTCCATTCATCAGCGCGTCCTACCCAAAGAATAAATTTGCGCTTTAAGTTCTTTTCT
>CAZVYS010000034.1:0-7495 GCA_964630755.1 uncultured Pseudomonadales bacterium
TAAATTACTCGTTTTACTCACATAAAACGTTCGAGCTATGTCATAATAGTTCACAACATATTTAGATTGATATATCAACTTACTTCAAGGCCAGGCCTTGAAGGTTTATGTTAGTAAAAACGATTAGATTATTTAACACAGAGTGGTTTAGAAAACCTTTTTCAAAACTTGAAGCAAGTTTGCGATTTCCTTGCTTAGTTAAAGAGGGGTTGTGGATTTTTATAAAAAGAGTGGGATTATATTGGATTTTAAGTGGATGGGCTATCTATCAGTTAATTAATAATTCTTTGGTTGGAGTTGTTTTGGGGTTGTTGATTAGCGTCACATTAGAGTTTTTAATACTTAAAAAGTTTTATAAGAAAACCCTAAAGAGGCATTTGAGAATAATTAATAAAGCAAAAAAATTAACAAAGTCAAAGGAGGGATTAAGTATTAAAAAGTTAATTAAAAGTATCGAGGAAATAGTGATTGCACTTACTAAAGGATCTTTGGAGATTGGCTATGTTGGCTTTGCCTCTTGGGGTTGGGAATTATTGTTCAGAGCTATTTATCCTTTGATGGTTTTGACTGATAAAATTCCCTATCATGTACTTTTGATAGGATTTGGTAACAAAACTACGGAAATGGATATAGCTTTATGGAAAGTGGCTAATAAGAATAAAAGTTTAGATAAGTTCTTGGGTCATTATGGAAATAGAGTCCAAGATGTTGATTTATGTTATAAAACTTTGAGAGAACAACCTAAGGTGATTAATCAATTGGTGAGATTAAATAAAAAAATACCTAACCCTGACTTGAAATTAAAGCAGGCAAAGACAAGAAGACAAAAAGCCATTAAGCAAGTAGTGTTGGATTTACGAATTCCAAAAGTGATATTTTTATGGCTTTTAAGGCAAACTCAAGAGAATGTTAGATTAAGGGAAGATAGAAGGTTTTATAGTTTTTATGGTGATTATTATATTAGACAAATGATTCTTGAATTAGCAAAGAGGTTAAAAATTAGCAAAAAGGGTATATTTAATAAAACTTGGCAGGAGATTAAAAATGAAGTTAATTAAGGGGTTACCTGGTAGTCCAGGAGAAGTTACTGGAAAAGCTAGGGTAATAAAATCTTTAGATAACATTCATAAGTTTAAACCTGGAGATATATTGATCACTATTGCTACCAATCCGACTTGGACCCCCGTGATGCATATGGCTTCAGCAGTAGTGACTGATTTAGGTGGAGTTTTATGCCATGCGGCCATTGTCAGTCGGGAGTATGGCATACCGGCAGTGGTCGGAACTAAAAAAGCAACCACCAAAATCAAAGATGGAGATAAAATAAAAGTGAATGGGGAAACGGGAACTGTTAAAATATTTTAATATATGAGTATTAACAAATATACAACCTCTCAGGGTCATGATTTTTCTACAGGTGAATGGCTGGATCTGCATTTCGATGCATGTGAATCTGAATATGAAAACATGGTTAGAGCTATTGGTATTCAGCCTGGTTGGGAGATACTGGATGCGGGTTGTGGCAATGGAAGATTTCTTAATATTTTGTCAAAGCAAGTTACGCCCCAAGGTAAAATAGAAGCAATTGATCTTGCGCAAGAAAATGTTGATGCTGTCAATGACGCTGTAAAATCAAACTGCTTCCAGACTTCAATTTCTGTTTCAATTGGAGATATAACTAAGCTTGAATTCCCAGATGATTCCTTTGACCTTGTTTGGTGCGCAAATGTTACCCAATATTTAAATGAAGTGAGTTTAAGTAAGGCGATGAAGCAATTCCAGCGGGTGTTGAAACCAAATGGCATATTGGCTGTAAAAGAGACTGATGCGTCATCTTATTTTTTCCATCCAACAAAGAATGTTAATCTATTATGGGATTCTGTAAAAAAAATGAATAATTATGACAGACAACGATGGTTCATTCATCCAATCGAAATGAAAAATATTCTTCAAAAGCACGGCTTTAAGAATGTTAGTCAGTCAACTCATATCATTGAACGAAGATTTCCCCTCGATGAAAAATCATTGAAATACTTAACCAAACTTTTTGATCTTCAAGATGTGAGCTGGTCGAAAATTGACCTTCAAACACAAGATAATCAGCAGGAATGGAAAAAAATTATTGACAAGAGTTCACCAGATTATATCTTGGTTCATCCAAATTTTTACTGGCGAGAGGGTCACATTGTTGCCATTGGTAAAAAAGAGTAGCAACTCATACTTTTGATATGATAAAGAATGGCGAAAATTAAGCTTTCAAGTGATCAAGATCGGGCCTTAGAGAGAATTTATGACTGGACGGAAAGCCCTAATAGCTCTTTTATCACAGTCGGTGGATATGCTGGAGTTGGTAAAACTACTCTAATAGCTGAATATAGAAAGCTTTTAAATAAAAAAGATAAAAAACTGAGAGTAGCCTTTGCTAGCTTTACGGGTCGAGCTACGAGAGTACTTAATAACAAAATAAAGACGGGGAAAGTTGTTTTAAAACAAGATAATGTGTCGACCATTCACTCTTTGATCTACTCGCCGATTTTAAATAGCAAGCAGCATATTGTCGGCTGGAAATTAAAAACTGAGCTTAAGTATGACTTAATAGTAATTGATGAAGCTTCGATGATTGATGAAAATATTTGGAAGGATTTGACTAGTTTTAAGATTCCAATCGTAGCTGTTGGTGATCATGGTCAATTACCTCCAATTAAGGGAAATTTTAATTTAATGGAAAATCCGATGGTAAGGCTTGAAAAGATTCATCGTCAAGCTCAGGATAACCCAATAATTAAATTGTCTTTGTTGGCGCGAGAAAATGGCTATATTCCAGTGCGTCAGTTTGGAGAAAAAGCATTAAAAATTGATCAAAAAAATATTGATTCTCAAGAACAAATTGAAGATCAACTTCAAAACTATTCCCCTAGCACTATTATTCTTTGCGGGTACAATAAAACAAGGGTTAAGTTAAATCAATTTATAAGGCAAAATTTAGGATTTGAGTCTAGTAATCCGATGACCGGCGACAGAGTGATTTGTTTGAAAAATAATCATCAAAAAAATATTTTTAATGGCATGTTGGGTACTATTCAGTCAATTAAGGATAGAGGCAGCAAATGGTACGAAGTTGAAATATTAATGGATGATGAAAATGACTTATTTGAAGGATTGATTTTTAAAGATCAATTTTCTAGTTTAGAAACCCAAAATTTTACTAAAAAAAGGGCAAGGCAACTAAAAGGCGACTTATTTGATTTTGGATACGGATTAACTGTTCACAAGGCTCAGGGTAGTCAAGCAAAAAAAGTAATGGTGTTTGAAGAAAGATTTCCTAAGATGGATGATTTGATGTGGAAAAGATGGCTCTACACGGCTGTGACCCGAGCTGAAGAGGAGCTATTTGTAGTAGGCAGTGGTTAACTATTATCCAGACTATGCCATAAAGCTAAGCTGGCATAAGATTTATATGGACTCCAGTTTTTAATAACTTTATTAATTTGTTTTTCGGTTGGTATATCATTAAGGTTATATAACTTAATTAGGCCTTTTTTTAAACCTAGGTCACCCGCAGAAAAAACGTCTTCCCTTCCTAAAGTAAAGATTAAAAACATCTCAGCAGTCCATGGACCAATGCCTTTAACTTTAACTAGCTCTTCAATGACTAAATGATTATCAAGTTTCTTTAAGTGAGATAGTTTAACTTGTTTTTGAGTAACTTTTTTAGCTAGATCTCTGATGTAACTAGCTTTAGCCCAAGATAAACCAACGTCTCGATATTGTTGATCAGTAAATGAAAGAACTCTTGCTGGGGTAATACGCTTAGTAATCAATTGATTAAACCGATTAATAATAGCTTTGGCAGCAGAGCCAGCAAGTTGTTGAGAAATAATCTCGTGACAAAGCTGCTTAAAAAAGCTATGTGAAGATTTGGGTGGAGTTAAGATCTCAAACTCCATGGTCTTGAGAACCTTATAGATAGCTGGATCGTTTTTCTTAAAGTGGCTTTTGATTGCCTTTAGTTTCATGGTTAAGTAGCTTGTTATATCAACCTACTTCAAGGCCTGGCCTTGAAGTTGTATTATACTATTTAAAAATTCTAATCCGAGCACCGGCTAGATTAGCGGTTTCACCGCTACTAGATTTCATTTCAACTACATAAGTATTGGTGCCAAATAATAAGTTAAAAACTGAAGAGGTATTCCAGGTAGTAGTGGAGTTGTTGTGCATAACTTTTGAGGATTGAATAATTGAACCAGAGCCTTTGTTTTTTAGTCGAGCCCAGGCTTCCCCTCCAATGATTGATAATCCGGCTTCAAAAGTAACTCTAACACTACTTGGATAATCATCACTGTTAATCTTAACTTCTACGTCTGTTTCTTCCCAACTAGTATTATTGGTGCTAGTTGGGCCTAGATAAATGGATTGAGGCCTGAAAGTTGATGACTGGGTAACTGGAGTATAAGTAGTGACAGTGGTAGTTTTTTTAGGAGTGGTTTCTAGAGTTTCAAGTCGATCTAATAAACCAGAAATACTGGCTTGTAGCGAAAGGTTTGCTTCCTGAAGATAAGAAAAATTAGGCTCTGAGAATTTTGGTGAATCATTACTACTAGCGGTATTAATAGAAACGTTTTGACTAGCTTGATATTTAGTGGTTTTGATTTTGTTTAAGTTTCGAGTCTGAGTTACGCCAAAAACAATCAGACCAATAATAATGACTGATTGAAAAATATCTACCAATGCTTTAGTGGATAACATTTATTTTAGTATATCAAAATAAGTTATAATAATTGTATGAAAGTTAAGATATTAATAATAATACTTATGAGTATTTTTTTAACTGGTTGTGTAAATAATTCTGAAGAAACAGAATTAGAAGTAAAGCCAGAGTCAAAAGATCTAAGAAAAATTAGCTTAACTGAGATAAGCCAACATAATACTCAAGATGATTGTTGGCTAGTAATAAATAATAAAGTTTATGAGGTGACCGAGTTTGTTTCTAAGCATCCAGGTGGAAGAGCATTACTTGAAGGTTGTGGTAAAAATGCTACTGAGCTATTCGACACTAGGCCAATGGGCTCAAAAACACCACACTCCGAACGGGCTAATAGCCTACTATTAAAATATTTTATTGGAGATTTAGATGAATAGGCTAGCGATTTTTGGATTAATGACCTATGCGATGTTTTTATTAACAGCAGTTAGCTCAAGCATCATGATTAAACAGAAGCGAGTTTTTTCTTTAAAGTGGCATAAACGATTTGCTTTCATTTCTCTATTAATGGCCCTGGGCCATGGTGTGGTGGGAATTTTGAGATATTTTTAGATAGATTGACTCACTAAGTGTGTATTGTATTAGTTGAATGGTGGTGTATAATTCTTTTTATTAAACTTCAAATTGCCCGGTGAGGCTAAATCAAGTAATATCTTCTAGTGGTTATTTGAAGTATTTTTTCTGACCATAAAATTATGAGTCCAAATGACTTTCATTTCACCAGTCAGGGATTAAAAGAGCTCAAAGATGAGCTTAAAAAACTGACTGATGATAAAAGACCAAAATTAATTGACCGGGTGGCTGTGGCCCGGAGCCATGGTGATTTATCTGAAAATAGTGAATACACCGCTGCCAGAGAAGATTTGGCTATGATTGAGGGTCGAATTGATGAACTTGAAGAGCTAATTGCTAAAGCAAAATTAATCAGAATTAAAGGCAAAGGTAATGAGGTTAGGTTAGGATGTAATGTGACTGTAAAGGTTAATGGCAAAGAACAAACTTTTAAGATGGTTGGTGAATGGGAAGCTGATCCAATGGAAAAAAAGATCTCCCATACTTCTCCACTTGGGAAAGCTCTTTTAGGAAAGAAAAAGGGCGACAAAATAGAATTTGAAGCCCCAGCCGGGAAAGTGAAATATCACGTTCACAAAATTCATTAAAAATAAAAAAATAAAATGATAAGTCCCCGGCTGAGCAACCGGGGTTTTTCATGATATACTTTAAACCATAATATGAGTAAAACTAGACTTGATCAAATCAAAGAAAAAAATATTGAAGCGATTAATAATTTAAGAAAAAAAGGTATTAATCCGTTTCCAATTAAAACCAATAACACCCATACTAGCAAACAGTCACTGGAAAAAGATGGCTTAAAAGTTTGTGTGGCTGGCAGGTTAATGAGTTGGCGTGGTCATGGCAAGATTCGATTTGCAGATTTAATGGATGAAAGTGGCAAAATTCAGTTGGTTTTTAAAGCTGACAAAGTAGATAAAAAAGCTTTTGAGCAATTACGCTTTGTTGATCGAGGAGATTTTGTAGAAGCCAGTGGTGAAACTTTTACTACTAAAGCAGGCGAACGATCTGTTTTGGTAAATAAATATACTCTACTGAGTAAATCAGTTCGACCTCTGCCAAGTCAATGGCATGGCTTAAAAGATGTTGAAGAGCGATATCGAAAACGCTATTTAGATATGATTTTGAATCCTGAAGTGATTAAAAGATTAAAAGTTCGAGCTAAAGTGATTACTTATATGCGAGAATTCTTAGATCAACTTGAGTTTGAGGAAGTAGAAACACCAACTTTACAACCAGTTTATGGAGGCGGTTTTGCTCGACCATTTGTAACTCATCACAATGCTTTGGGGTCAGATTTTTATTTAAGAATCTCTGATGAAATGTATCTTAAACGAATGATTGTTGGTGGCATGGAGAAAGTTTACGAGATCACTAAGGTGTTTCGTAATGAAGGGATTGATTATGACCATAATCCAGAGTTTACAATGTTTGAGGCTCAGATTGCCTTTGAAGATTATGAATATGGCATGAATATTATTGAAGAAATAACTGAATATTGTGTTAAAAAATCTTTGGGCAAAACTAAAATTAAATATAAAGATTATGAAATTGAATGGAAAAGACCGTGGCAAAGATATAAATTAGTCGAGGCTGTTGAAAAATTTACTAAACTTAAGCCGATGACTTGGAAAACTCTTGGGCAAGCTAAAAAAGAAGTAAAAAACCTTAAACTAAATGATGATGAAAAAGAAGAGTTAAAAAGATTGCTTTCGATTGGTGAAGTGATGGCTTTTTCATTTGAGGTGGGAGTAGAAGATAAATTAATTCAACCAACTATAATTTATGATTACCCGATCGAAGTATCGCCTTTGGCAAAAAAGTGTGATGATCCCCGGTTTACACAAAGATTTGAGCAGTTTGCGGCTGGATCAGAGCTTGGCAATAACTACACCGAATTAAATGATCCGGTTGATCTAAGGCAACGATTTGTGGAAGAGAAAAAAAAGGAGGCAGCTGGATTTGAAGAAGCTCATCAAACTGACGAGGATTATTTGACAGCTATTGAGCATGGATTTCCGCCTACTTGCGGTATAGCAATTGGAATTGATCGATTAGTAATGATGTTGACTAATGCTCCTAATTTAAAGGAAATCATGGCTTTTCCAACTTTAAAACCGGAAAGATCTGTAATCAAAAAGGGTAAAAAAGTAACTGGTG
>CAZVYS010000035.1:0-7398 GCA_964630755.1 uncultured Pseudomonadales bacterium
AAAGAGTTGGTCTTAGTGGGAGTTCTTGGTAGGCGTGTTGATCATTTGTTGGCAAACGTGATGATTTTGGCTAAAAGAAAGATAAAGATTAGTTTAATAGAAGGCAGACAAGAAGCGTTTGTGGTGAGAGATAGAGTGAAGATTGAAGCTGAAGAGAGTAGTTTAGTTTCTTTAATTCCCCTATTTTCTGACTGCAAAGGCGTAAAAACAGATGGTTTGAAGTGGAACCTTCAGGGTCGGACCTTGAAGGTGGGAAAAGCAATAGGGATAAGTAATGTGATGGTTGGTAATAAAGCTGAAGTTAGTTTGAAAAGTGGAACTTTACTAGTGGTCGTAACCAAGGCCACAAAAAATCCGCTTTAAGTAGCTTTTTACTTAAGCGGATGTTTGTTTTTGCATTTTAAAGATAATACTAGCTTAGTCTTTATAAACTATTAAAATTTACAAAGAAAAAACTAGTATTACCGTAAGGTAATTTTAAATCGAAAAAATCTCGATTCAAGGTGACTAGTTTTTTGTGATAGGTTAATTTTTGATGCTAAGCGCCAAGCAGATGGATATAGCGGAGAAATTCTAACTGAAGATTCAACCAAGAGGGAATTCTCATGTTTTCGTTTTCTCCGTGAATGTTACTGCTCTTCAAGCACACTCCACAGATGATCAATGGAATTCTAAGGATGGTATTGATAAACGTACAGGCTCCAATTGTACCGCCGTTTGGCTGAAAAACTGGATTGACTCCCCAAATCGACTTCATCACTTCGGCGTATAGCGTGATAAAAGAGCTTGAATAGTCGACTTTGACTGGGTTACAGCCAGGGAGCGTAATGAGCTTGTAAGTAACCTGCGGCGGTAGATGATTTTCAATATGTTTAATCAGCATCTCCTCAACTTTCAAGGGTGTTAATCCTGCGGTTAAGCGAGAAGTAATTTTGGCTTTTGCAGAATTTGAGATACTGGTTCCTGGTGGTTCATCGCCATCATACCCAACATTGATGCCATTGATTTCAAGAGCCGGCCAGATTGTTGAGCGATTTAATGGAGACTTGTCGATTGTGCCCCAAAGCTCTGGTGCTCCTGTTGCTACAAGAAAATCTTTAGGCGTTTGAAGCGACTGTAATCCATTCATTATTTCGTGTTCGGCTGCGGAGATTGGAACAAGCTCGCTGTAGAATCCAGGTAATAGGACAAATCCTGTTTCTATATCAATCATCTTATTGATTACATGTGACAAGGCCAAAGCTGGGTTTAAAATGATCCCGCCGTAGGTCCCTGAATGCAAGTCAGATTTAGGCCCAAAGATTTCTAGCTCCCAACCACCTAAGCCTCGAAGTGAGTAGGTTATTGCTGGAGTCGTAGAATCTATCATATCGGCATCTGCAACAATGCACACGTCGGCTGCAAATTCTTCTTTGTGTTTTTGTATCAGAGGTTCTAGATTTTTGCTGCCGATTTCTTCTTCGCCCTCGAAAATTGCTTTGATATTAACAGTAGGCTTTCCGTGTTTAAGGATCGATTTCATGACAGCAATAAACGCTGAAATAGCTCCTTTCATATCGATTGTGCCTCTGCCATAAACTAGATCGCCGTCGATGACCGCATTGAATGGATCAAATGACCATTTTCCAGGTGCTGGTTGAACATCGTAGTGAAAGTAAAACAAAACAGTTTTTTCAGCACCGACGTCTAGTTCGCCGAAAATAACTGGATTGCCAGGTTCGGATTCTGTTCCGGTCTCAAACTGTGTTAATGCAAAGCCCATTTTTTTAAGAGTTTGCCAAATCAAGCTTGCCATTTTTCTGATCTCTTCGGGGTGGTTACCTCCTACGGAGATCGATTGAATTGAGACAGCATCTTCTAGAAAACCTAGGTTTGCGTCTTTCTCTTCAGTTAAATTTTTTTCTGCGGGTTGTAAATCAAAGCCACTCATGTTTTCACTCATTTCCCTTTCTATATTTAGTCTTGAATTTGATTTGTTTGACTCTATGTTTTTTTACATTCCCTTCCTTTCGCCATAAATTGGCATAGTTATTCTGGTACTTTGACTAGTTTAATTTCCGGTGAAGCGGCTTGAAAACAAACTATATTTCCAAACGGCTTCACCGGATTGTATTACCTTGTTAAGGTGCAAAAATAGAAGATAGTATCCTCTAATGAAGGATTATATCAAAAAATGGGTAAACTTTCGGGTAGAAACTAAGAGTTTGGTATAATATTGAGCAGGTTCCGAACACTGATAGGTTACGGAACAATTGCTGCTATAAATATGCACCTGTGGCTCAATGGATAGAGCATTCGTCTTCGGAACGAAGGGTTGGGGGTTCGAGTCCCTCCAGGTGCACAAAATACTATAAGACCTTCAGGGTCGGACCTTGAAGGTAAATGAATGCAAAGATTAAGCTTACTTACGGGAGATAGAGTAGGTGGCGGGGTGGTTTAAGAAGATTGCAGGAGAAGTTTCGACAACAAATCGTTGAAAGTCCTGGTATATTTCGGTTCGAGTTTTTAGATCATGTTCTTTTCGACCATCTTCAAGAAGCTTATCTACTTTTAGATCTGAAAAGTGGGTTAGATTGGTATCTTGAGTTGAGTGCCAGAGAGAGTGTTGATCTGGATCTAGGGGAATTTCTTGAGCAATTAAGATGCTTTGATAATCATCGTCAATGGTGTTAATAATTTTAACCTCAACATCAATATTTAAAACGTCTTCCCAATTTTTAGCAATCTCTTCAGCTTTAGATAAAAACGACTGACTAGTGCCGAGTTTTATTTTTAGTTTTCCACTAACACTGGCTTCTTCTTCAAATTTTTCAAATAACTCTTTTGATTGAGTTGGACTATAAGTATATGGTTTTACTTTTGGATTATATGCCCAAGATAATGGACTAATTGGGGTTAAGGCCCTAGTTTTATTTGAGTCTGACTTGAACTCAATAGCATAAGCTAAAGCTTGACGGAGAGGCTTACTAGAGAGATAAGCGTCTTTGGTATTAAAAAGCACACTAAGATATTGCTGGAAGTTAATCTTTTGAACAACGTCTACTTTTTTGAGCCATTTATCTGTCAGGGGATTAATAACTAAATTTTGTAATTGATCTACTTCCCCTAGTTTAAAGCCTAACCAGGCAGATTCATTGCTGGGATAAAATCGAAAGGTAATGTTTTGATTAGTGCCGACTAACTCTAAAGACTTTAAGTTTCTGCCCTGATACTTAACTTTTTTTATTATGTATTGTCCAGCTGTAATAGTTTGGTTTTTAAATAAAGGTTGAGACAATAAGCTTAAAAAGGGAGAAAATGGCTCTTTAAGTTTAAATTCAATGGTTTGATCATCTATAGTTTTTACTTTGACGTCCGGAATATTAAATTCTAAATCTTCAGCTTGCATTAAGCTACCATCGCTCCAGATAACATCTGGTGCTAGATAAATTCGATAAGCAGTATTCTCTTCTAGTATTTCCCAAGATTTGGCCATATCTGGCTCGATAGCCCCGGTAGAATCTATTTTAGTTAAGCCCCGACTAATTGTTTGAATAATATGGTTAGGCAAGCTATTTAAAGTATATTGCCCAACAATACCAATTTTTTGGCTAGCTTTTGGTTTAGGAATTAAAGGAAGTAAATTTTTAATAAAAATAAAAAAGAAAGTTCCTAAACCAGCTGTGACAAGAATAATTTTTTTGTGCTTTTGATAAAAAGATTTTAGAATCCAAAAGGGCTTACGAAATCTTCTGGTAATGATCATATTCTAAAGTTTAGGATTGACAAGACTACGAAGATAATGGCTAATATTATGGTAAAGCTAAAAATGACTTTCTCGACTCCCCTTTTGCTATGGTACATTTGATTTTGACCACCAAAGGTGCTACCTAAACCAGTGCCTTTGGCTTGAAGTAAGATAATAACAATTAAAGCAATGGCTACAACAATTTGAAGGGTGGTGATAATCATTCTTCCTCTGACAAGATATTTTTTAATAGATTAAAAACCAAGCTTAACAGAAAAGAAGCTAGAATAAAAGTCAAAGCTGTATTGACTGCAAAGCTGGGCATGGCAAAACCAGAATAATCAATGGCTGGCATAATAAAAGCTTTGACTTGAATAGAGGTAATTAAATTAGTAAGAATAAATAATACAACTACATTAGCTATCCAACGAAACAAGCCTAAGGTGATTAAGTTGATTGGAAGCAAAAAAAGCTTAATAATTGGTTTAACTAGTTGATTAATGATGGTGAAAATTACTCCAGCCCAAAGTAATTCTAGAATTTGAGTAGGGATAATTAGACCAGGGTAAAACGAGGCGACAATAAACAAACTAAAAGTGTTAAGAAAACTTAGTCTTAGATAGTTTTTCATTAATTAATTTTAGCACAATAAATACTAAGATAAGAGAAATAATGACAATAAAGATATATAAGTAGAAATTATTTTGAAAAGCGAAATAATAAGCTGGTTTTAAAGTAATTTGGTGACTCGTCGAGGTTTCTGCTAATTTAGCTGTAAGATTATCAACTAAGTTGTCATGCCAATCAGTAGCATTGAGAGTAAAATCGATTGTTTTGGTTGAAAAGGGAGGGATAATAGCCAGATTAAAGTTTGATTCCTCAAGATCAAAGTGTTCTGAGTTTAACTCAATTTTTTGATTATAAAGAGCAATGTTGCCAGTATTTTTAACGAGAACTTGGCCTTTTACTGGCATACCAGAAATAGCACTTGCAGGTAAGTTAAAAGATAGAGACGCTGATTCTTGTTTTTCAACTGACTCACCAAAATCTATTTGAACATCTTTTGAAGTTTGATTAATTTCTTTATATGCACCAGCTGGGATAGGATATTCACTATCTAAGCCTAAAATGGCAAAAGTAAAATGATTTAAGTCAGTTGAGTTAAAAAAATCTATTCCTCCAGTGGTATTGCCCCAAGTGGGATCAACTGGAATCCATAATTTTTTTGATTGATCGTAATATTCTGGCCAAGCATGTAAAACATCTTTTTCTAAACTTAAAGGCCTCAAGTTTGAATTGGTGGTGTAAGCATAACCATTAATAGCCCTTGCTGGAATTCCAGCTGCTCGACTTAAAGCAACAAATAAATCAGTAAATTCCATACAAATAGCTGAGTCTTGATTATCAAGGGCATTAGCGGCTCCAAACCGAGTAGTAGTATTAGTTAGTCGGCCATAATCATAAATTAAGTTATCAACTACGTACTGATATATTTCTTTGGCTGATTTAAATTGGTTGCTGAGTTTTTGAATTCTTGGATTATCGATTTCCCAGTAAGGTTTAGCAGATAAATAAAGCGATGGATCTTCTAAAACAAAGCCAGGAAAGTTTTCTGATGGGTGTAAATAAATTTCAGCTGTTCCAGTAGCTTTGATGGTCATTGTTTGTTTTGGATTAAGATAATATTTAGCTAACCAGTTGCCATCGAGATCAACATCAATAGAATCAGGTTTTGGGTCCAAAGACTGATAAATAACAGTTTGGTGGGTAGTGTCTGGGGGCAGAGCAATTTCAGTTTCAACTTTGTAAACATTGGGGTTTGATAAATGATAATCTAATGAAAAGTCAAAATACTGAATAGTGCCAAAGGTAGCGCTAATGCCTTTGTCTAATAAGTCGTCTTCGGAAAATCTATAGTTTGTTGTTAAACCAAGATTTTGCTTGCTAGTTGGAGTGGGAATTATAGTAGCTGGTTCTCCAAGAGAGTTGGGGACGTTTAATATTAAATTATATTTATTTAATGACTCGGTTTTTTGAATTTTAGGAATTGATATTTCTGAAACATTTCCAAGTTGATGAGCAAAGTCTTTGGTATCAAATTCTAGATAAAAATCTTGAGATTTATCTTTTCCAAGTGCTTTTGATTTAAAGGGAATAATAATATTAGTTGATTTATTGCCAACAACTATATTTGGTTCAAGGTCTTGTTTTTGATCGTAAACTTTAATATCAGATAAATCTGTTGAGCCAATAGTTAAGGCAAACTCTTTAGCATAAACATTTGATAATTTATTTATAAGAGAAATGTCAAATTTAGCGTGAGTAGTGCCATTTGAATAAACTGAATACTTAATTTGATAATCCGTTGAAAATTCTGCTTGAGCCAAAGCGTTTGAAGAAAACCCAATTAATAGAGCAAAACAAAATAATAAAACGATCAAAATCTTTCTTAGCATGTAATCATTGTAGTTAAACTTAAAAATATAATCAAACTGACTATTGACATGCGGGTTTTATTGGGGCTAAGATGATACTAAGTTAAAACAAATAAAATGCAAAAAGTGGGGAGAAAGAATTAACATGCCTGTTACACTTTACAGACGCCAAAAACAAATAGTAGATTTTATTCACCAGTATATTCAAGCCAAAGGACATTCTCCAACACTTCAAGAAATTGCAGACGCAATGAACTTATCTTCTTTAGCAACTGTTCACGAACATATTGCTACATTGGTTCGTAAAGGAGTTGTAAAAAAATATGATGGTTCGGTTCGAGGGTTAGAGATAGTTGACCCTAGATATACTGGTAGTGAAGCAGGTATGGAAGTTCCAATCCTAGGATTTATTGCTGCTGGAAAACCAATTGAGCCATATACAGATCCTAATGCTAGTTTTAGTGTATCTCCAGCTATGGTATCTGGTAAAAAACGATCATTTGTGCTTCAAGTAAAAGGCGACTCAATGATAGACGAAGGCATTCTTGATGGAGATTACGTAATAATTGAGGAAGAAAAAGAAGCTAAAAATGGAGATATAGTAGTAGCTTTACTTGAAAATGGATTAGCAACTTTAAAGAGATTTTTTAAAGAAGCAACAAGAATTAGACTTGAACCAGCTAATTCTTCCATGTCCCCTATTTTTGCTACTAATGTAAAAATTCAAGGAAAAGTAGTTGGAGTAATTCGTAAGTTCCAGGAGATGAACTAGAATTATTCTTTTGAATCTTAATTAAGGAAGAAAAAGCAAAATAGGCCAGGGAATTAAAGACAGTAAAATAGAGATGCCAAGTTTTCCGATTCTGTTTCGCTTGATTACAATTATTGAACCAACAATAACAAATAATTCTGGTGGAATAGAGATAACATCACAAATAGAACCACACCATTGATGTTGCCAATGAAATATATTGGTAAACCAGGTGTGTTTATTTAGTGCTTGTAATATATCTCGAACCAAATGATATGAAAATGAAACTGTTAAGAGTTGATAGATAGACATCCAAAATTTACTCATGTAAGTATTATAAATAGATCCTTTTTAAATGTTAAGTGGGAATAAAAGCGCCAACAGCAGCTATAGTCATGACGAGAACAGTTAACCAACCTATAAATTTTTGAGTTTTAGAAATAGTGAACTGCTTCATAATTTCTTCTTTTGTAGCAAGTTTTAGA
>CAZVYS010000036.1:0-7210 GCA_964630755.1 uncultured Pseudomonadales bacterium
CTCTAAAGAACATGACACCGTTTTTTGAACCATCCCAGTCTGAAGGGTAGAAGTTATAGCCTTGTTGAATTGTAACATCATTGTATTGAGGCACTCTTTGCAACATAACTCGTTGAGTACCAGCTGAGTCACCTAAGTTAGAGTCGTCGTCAATGTTATCACCATAGTATTTGGTTTTAGCAGAGGCAAAGTAGATGATATCGCCTTCGACGCGATCGACTCTAACAGTTTCGTAGTTACCAACATTAATATAGGCAGTAGAAGTGCCTTGAAGATTAATAAGTAAGATTTCGTCACCAGCAGAGATACAACCAGTGGAGATGCCGACAGTGGTAGTGGCAGTAGTGTTAGTTAAAGATTCAACATTGTAGTTGACCGCATCACCGCCGTCAGAGCAAGAGCGGCCAGAGATAGTGTCCACAGTGTTGATATCTGTATTAACCGATATATCAATGTCACCGTCAGCACCAGTACCAGAGTAGTAGCCACCAAGTTGATTAACTGAAGTTAGGTTTTTTGAAGTATGAATGGATTTGTAGTCATCAAGATCGATTTCAGTGATGGTTAGTCTTTCCTCATGATCATATTCTTCGTAGTTGTTTTGATTGGGTAGGCGGTCGTTAATAGTTTGTGCTGAGCCGTCGTTGTAGGTGATTCTAACTTCGGAAAGGGTGGGAGTATTTAAGATGTTGGTGGTAGACATGATAGCTCGGTATTGAAGATAGTTGTTGGCAGTGGAAGTGATTGAAGAACCGGAAGAGTTAGTGAGCATGTTTTCGATTTCTAAAGAATCCATGTAAACAGTAGTAGAGTTGGGTTTAACTGTGATTCTTAGTTTAGTAACAGCATCACGAGCAGTGGTAGTGATGTCAGATAAGTCCCAGTAAACTTTTTGCCAGACATCAGCTTGCTCGATCTTAAAATCTTCTTCTTGCTCAGTGGCCGCTGATTCACCAAAACCAAGGCGAACGGTTTGGCCGGCAGTTGAAGATCTGAGCCAAGCAGTTAAGAACTGGTAACCAGTAAAGTCAACGGCCGTAATAGTATCTTCAGCATAGCCATTGGCAGCAGTGGAGGTGAATTTAGTCAAGTTACCAGCAGTTGATTCGTCTTCGTCTTCGTAGTAATCAATGTCACGAGTGACATCGCCTTCGGCCACGGTAACATTGCTGCCAGTCCAGTCTCCATGAGTGTCCATGTTGTTTAGAACTTTATAGTTAGTATCTAAGACCATTGGCTTCCAGGCTTCCCAGGTACCGTCGGTTGAGTCGGTCGAGTTACCGGATCGGGTCTGGATCTGGATCTCACCGTTAGTGTCTAAGTCTTCAGTCCAAGCAATATTTGTAAAAGAAGTAGCGCCAGGAGTGGCTAGTTCTTTAGAGACCCAGACCTCGTAAGGATTGTATTCTTCGGATAAAGTGTCAACAGTGTAGGTGGGTGAAGTAGTGCCTGAGATAGAAGAAACAGAGTAGGTGGCTATCCTCCCACTCCCGCCCGTACCACCGTTTGATTGAGTGCTGTAAGCGCCTGTGCCACCTGAACCACCAGAGGCAGCCACTAAGGAAGAACCTAAGGTAAGGGTGTCACCAACCAGCTTGATCGAGCCACCAGCTCCTCCACCTCCTCCACCAGAAGCAGAACCAGTAGCATTAGAGCCATTAGCGCCGTCGTTAGAGATAGTACCAGAGACAGTGATAGAGTCAGCGGCAATGTAGACAATACCACCACCATCACCAGCAGAGCCGCTCTTGCCACTACTATACTCTGCACCTTCTCCACCTGAGGAACCAAACATTAAGTCAGTTAGATTAGCATCTCCATAAGTACCGCCTCCTCCTCCTCCAGAGTAACCAGAGTTGTAGGCATAACCATCTCCAGAAGAGTTGGTGCCACCATCAGAGCCTTTGATTGAACTACTGCCTCCACCAGCAGTAGCAGCTGTACCAAAACCCCCTCCACCACCACCAGCTCCATGGCCACCACCGCCTCCACCCGCTCCTCCAGCTGAGTCAGAGCCATCGTGGTTATTAGAGCCAGTACTACCACCAGCTCCTCCACCGCCTCCACAAGCACCATCACCACCTTCCCAGCTACGACCACCACCACCGGCAGCTCCATCAGTGCCTTCAACACCATCCTGACCACCAATACCTCCAACACCACAGAAAGCTTCACCACCATCACCACCCCAGTGATTACCTTTATCTGAGTTACTAGGTCCACGATAACCTTTACTATCTGCATGAATGTTACCGTTAATAGCCACTGCTCCGGTGGCTCTAAAGAACATGACACCGTTTTTTGAACCATCCCAGTCTGAAGGGTAGAAGTTTTGAGAACCGTTGATAGTAACAGTGGTGTAGTTAGGTACCCTTTGAAGCATGACCCTTTGAGTGCCAGCAGCAGTACCTAAGTTGGTGTCGTCGTCACTATTGTCACCGTAGTAGTTGGTTTTGGAGTCAGTGAAAGTGATGATATTAGTGCTGATGGCCGAAATCCTTAAGGTCTCCCAGTTGCCAACATTAGTGTAAGCAGTGTTGGTGCCTTGGAGATTGATAAGCAAGATCTCGTCACCTAGAGCTAGGCAGCCACCAGAAGGGGTGGTAGATAGAGTAGCAGTGGTGGCGGTTAAGGAAGAGACAGAGTAGTTAACAGCATCACCACCATCAGGACAGGAGCGACCAGAGATAAGGTCAGTAACATTAATGTCAGTGGAGGAGGAGACAGTGATAGCGCCGTCAACGCCGTTGCCTGTGTCATCGTTTTGGTAATCAAGTTTAACTGAAGTGGTTTTCTTTTTTTCATTAAAGGCAGGATTCATTTCGTTGTCTAGATCATGATCAATAGTTTGGGACTTGTCTTGGATTTTTTTCCAAAGGGTGTCGTAGAACCAGCCGATTAAAGAGATGTCGTTTGTGCCTTGGTTGTGGGCGATCTCGATGTAGCCTTTGTCTGGAGCAGTGGTGTCGGTGGCAGTGTACTTGGTCATGTCTTGAGCTAATCGGTGATAAGAAGCATCACCAGTACGAACATACAAATGGTCAACGTCAGAGTCGTAGTAAACAGTGCCTTCGGCAGTGACAGTGGTGGAAGCCACTGGAGTAAAGGTGATGCTGTTGGTGACTTTGAGATTGCCTTCGGAAACATCGATAAAGACAGGAGCCTCTGGGCCAGTGCCGCCGATACCGACATCGTCAGTGGTGGCAGTTAAGTAAGTGGTTGTACCTCCATCTGTCCAAAGACCACCGGGGGCAGCCCAGGATCCAGCTGAGTTTTTGATTTCAATAGTGCCTGAGTTATCCCTAACACCATAACCAGACTCACCATCAGTGTCGCCCCAATTGATGTAACCACCAGCATCAAGACCAATGTTGCCAGCCACATCAAGTTTGTGGTCTGGAGAAGCATCGCCGATGCCCACATTACCAGCAAGTTCAATAGTCATGACATTTGAATCGGCACCGCTGAGCTCGTCAAGAACAAAGTCACCAGCGTTGTCA
This sequence comes from uncultured Pseudomonadales bacterium, assembly GCA_964630755.1. GTDB lineage: Bacteria > Patescibacteriota > Microgenomatia > UBA1400 > CG1-02-47-37 > CAZVYS01. The sequence goes on from CAZVYS010000036.1 coordinate 3,501, forward strand.
ACACCGATTGACCACCATTCTGAGGCTCCACTGCCGGTAACTAATTCAATACCTTTTCTAGAACCAGGTGTTTCACTATATGGAGTAACGATTGTGAGCTTGCCATAAGGATCAGTGGTGCCGATGCCGATATTGCCGTTGTTATCCAGTCTGACCATTTCGGTAGTGCTTTCGGTAAAGACTAAAGGGCCATCGGCGTCATAGGCTAAGACGGTTGAGCGAGCTGGCCAAGTAGAACCACCAGAGGCCATCAAGCCAAAAGAGGCGTTGTCGCCAGAGTCGTTTTCGAGTAAGACTCTAGAAATGGTGTTACCAGTGCCAGCTGATTCGATTTTTAGGTTAGCGTCTAGGGCGGAACTTTCGTAAAGATGAAATTGAGCCCCTGGGTCAGTGATACCGATACCGACATTACCACTTTCTTCAACTCTAAATAGCTCGTTAGCAATGGTAGCTGAGTTGTTAACAATGGCAAATTTGTCAGATGATTCATTGTTGTTACTGTCAATTACTACGATTACATCGCCGATTGAAGAAAGACCGGTGGAGTTTGAGACATAACCTGTAATGCTATCTTCATCAAAACCTAGCCATGAATCGGTATAGACGCTGTTGATCAAGCGTTTATTGCCATTAGCGCCAAGAGTAAGATTGCCCTTAATAATAGTATCTGTATCTGTAGTGAGTGTGCTAGTAAACCTGCCAGTGCCAGTGACGTCTAAGCCATAACCCGGATCCGTTGTGCCGATGCCTAAGTTACCAGAAGAGTCTATGCGGACGGCTTCAGCAATAGAGCCTGAAGCAGCGGTGTGGAAAGCTAGCTCAAAATTAGCAGAGGCGGTGGGCCTGAGAGCTTCGATTCTAGCAGTTGAGCCCCAGAGAAATTCACTGGCTCCGGCAAATCTAAAGTCAATGCCCATACTATTACTGCCATTATTAGTGATTTCGTCAAAAGTAAGCATTGAGGTATAGCCGGATACGGAAGAAGCAATGGCTAGTTTACTGGTGGGGTCGGTTGTGGCAAGGCCGACGTTAGAGCCGGTATCATAGAAAATGGAGTTTTCAAGGGCAGTGGTGCCGTTGAAGCGGGGGATGTAGTTGTCTGTGCCAGAGCCGGTGATAGTGCCAGTAGGAGCATCGATCCAGTCAATGCCAGAAGCAGTGGTAGAGAGGACTTGGCCGGGGGTGCCGACAGCGTTGTTTTCATCATAGAGTTGACCATCTAGTCTCATGTCGCCTAAAACATCAAGGAGGCGAGTGGGGTCAGTGATACCGATACCGACATTACCGCTAGTATCAATGACAAAGTGATTGACAGCACTAAAACCACTATTATTATTTATTTTAAGCAAACTAAGACTGTCGTCATATCCAATCCAACCTTTAGTAGTTCCACCTTCGTATAATCTAATTAAGTTGTCACCGCTATTGGTTTCTAGATTCATTATTACATCGCTAGCGTCGTAGACAACAAGAGTCTCTGTTGGGTCAGTGGTGCCAATGCCAATATTACCGTTTGAGTCAATGATTAGATCTAAATCGTCTGAAAATGCGGTACCGATGCCAAAAACCTGGTCGTTGTCGTCATAGCCGATGTAACCTTTGGTGCCACTATTGGCAACAAATTTAATAAAAGTGTCGTTGTCGCCAGTATTTTCTAATTGTAATCCAGTGCCTCCAGAAGCAGTGGATTTAAGATCAAGTAAATAGCCAGGGTCGGTAGTACCGATGCCCACATTACCGTTGTTATCAATGCGGATTCTTTCGGTACCACCAGCAAAAAAGTCAATCGTGTCGGCAGTTGATTCGGTAATATAAGTGTTGCCAGAGACAGAGCCGTCTAAGCGGTATTTGCTGGTAGCGGGAATAGTAATGTCGCCTTCGATCATTTGCAGGCCATTGCCTTCGCGGTAAAAGACTGCGATGTTGTTGTCACCATCGTCGCGGATATAAAGATTGCCGTTGTCTAGGTCAAGATAGTTTTGGTTTGAGGCATGGAAGAACTCGATGTCAGTGCCAGTGCCAAGTGTTAAGACGGAATCATCAGGTAAATGTAAAGCTTTTTGAGGGTCTGTATAGCCAATGCCAATGTAGCCATTGTCGCCATCAATGTGAAGGCGGTCTGAACCACCGGCTAAGGTGCGGATGTCATTGCCAGAGACTTCAAAATACTCACCATCTGAAGTGGAGTCACCAAAGACATAGCGTGAGTCAGAATAAATGCTGTTGCCGTCATCAGCGTGAATGTGGCCAGAAACTTCTAGTTTGAATTGGGGATTGGTGGTGCCGATACCTACATTACCGTTCATTATTTCAATATCTCCATCCGTTTGAATTCTCAATCCTTCAATAGCTGTGCCAGAACCATTAGCTAGTAATACGAGAGTAGTGTATGCCTCTATGTTTGCTTCACCAGCTGCATCAACATAGCCAGCTAAGTAATAAGCTGAGCGATTGTCATATCCATATATATTTAAAGCTGTGTTGTCTGCAGATTGTGCAATGGTTAGTTTTGTGTCTGGATCTGTCGTGCCAATACCGACGTTATTAGAGGCGTTAATAGTAATCCCGGTGGCTGTAGAAACTCCGATATTAATAACTTCATTGGAGTTGGATATTAGGTTCCAGATTGGGTTAGCAACGTTATCACTTGGGAATAGTTCAATAAAGCCACCAGCACTAGTTGTTTGACTAAAACCAGATGTTGAGCCACCAGTAGCTTGAAGTTGAAGTTTAGTGATTGGTAAGGTTAAACCAATACCTACATTTCCAGTAGATTCATCCAGGAATAGCACTTCAGACCCGCCGTCAGTGTAGAAGCGAATATCGCCATCAGCAGCGATCATTTGAACGGCATTACCAGCTTCGGCGTAGACTTCAGCTAGATTTTGGTCGTCAGTGCCGACTCCAGAAGAGTCGATCCAGTCGACTCCTGTAGCAGTAGTAGATAGTAATTGATTAACAGAGCCAACTGAGTTGTTTTCATCATAGAGTTGTCCGTCTAGCCTCATGTCTCCTAAGACATCCAGTAGGCGAGTAGGCCCCGTCGTCCCGATGCCGACGTTGCCGGTGGAATTAATATAGAGACTGTTTGACGAAGCTCCAGCCTCAACTACAAATGGGTTTTTTGAATTGTCTTGATCTCGAAGTTTGAAGACACCTGTTGTATCTGTGAATAAACGCCACTGGATGCCACTTCCTCCTGCACTATCAAGGGATATGGCTACATCGCCACTTCCAGAAATATGTATTATGGCACTTGGAGCCGTCGTCCCGATGCCGACGTTGCCGTTTTGTTGAATAACCATATTCCAGGCACCACCCTCATCTTTGAAGCCCAAAGCATCTGACGAAGTACCAATGAGTGTTGAAGAAACTCTCCATTTTTCTGTATTTTGCCTTTGAAATTTTATGTTTGGACCGTATGTAGCATCACTTCTATCTAAAGTTAAACTTACAGACGATCCTGCTAGTTCTAAAAGTGATTCTGGCCCCGTCGTCCCGATGCCGACGTTGCCGGTGTCGTCAAGAGTAAATCCAGTGCCTGCACCTGCAGTTGCATTATCTATATGTAGGTGCTCGCCAGCCATATAGATACGACCTGAAATCGGGCCAGAACTACCAACTATCTTTATTCCATCATCATATGTTTCTGCGCTTTGTAAAATATGCAACAGAGCCCCCGGAGCCGTCGTGCCGATGCCGACGTTGCC
>CAZVYS010000037.1:0-5791 GCA_964630755.1 uncultured Pseudomonadales bacterium
GACCTCATCGTCCCAAACGACGCGCGCTAGCCAACTGCGCTACGCCCCGATTTTGAATATTTGTGGCCAGGGTGGGACTCGAACCCACACCCGCAAAGCGGACAGCATTTTAAGTGCTGCGTGTCTACCAGTTTCACCACCAGGCCTTAATAAGTTTATTTTACCAGCTAATCCTAAACATCGCCATTCTCTTTTATCTTCTCATTTTCATATGGAGCTACCACTCTTCTGTAAAACTCATCTTTAATGGCTGTTAAAACGCCAATAGCACGATTGTAGTGAAAGTATTTCTTTGGATATACCTTTTTGACTATTTTAGTAACCAAATAGTTCAAATCTCCATCTTGAGCTTCAACTGGACGAGACTTTAAATACTCAACTACTGGTTTTATTAACTTGTCAATTTGCGGCCTATCATTTTGTTTAATATATGGCATACAACCTCCTTAAAGTTATTCTACACTATCTTGAGCTGATTTTATTATATTTGATATTGCATAGATATTTTGAGCTGTCTTCTCTGAAGCATCAGTTAAACCAGTTTCAATTTCTAAACCAAAAAGCTCAAACTCATTAACTAACAATGCCCAATTATTACTAAACGTTTTCTCTATTGCGATTAAAAATTTAAATGCTTGAGTATAATTTGCATCTTTATCCTCAATCATCGCAGCTCTACCTCCATGTAGAATAAATTCAGTAACAGATAGCATTACCATTTCAAGAGCAACTTGTTTAGCTTTGGTTACGCTAATCTTAGAAATGTCAATTTCTTCAATTCTACTGTAAGCCTCACTCATTACAAGGGGAGGATTAACTTGACGGTGATCAATACTATTTTTTTCTGTTTCACTCATTCCTGATTATACCACAATACTATAGGTTATAATGTTGCCGGGCTAGGATTCGAACCTAGAATAAAAGCTTCAAAGGCTCCTGTGATGCCATTTCACTACCCGGCAATTTACTAGAGTATTTTATCACAAATCTACTTTATTCTTCTTTAACATCTTGGTAAAAATCAAAACACAACCCACTACTATCATCACATCGGCTAAATTAAACACACTTAAAGTTAGTAGGGGAATCATGTCTATCACATACCCATAAATCAACCGATCAAAAAGGTTGCTAAATCCCCCAAAGATAATCAATAAAAATCCTATTGACAAATCTTTGACTCCTTTTCTCATACTTCTAATCATCCAAAATACTAACCCAATAAGTGTTAAAATCGATCCGAATATTATAAATGTTTGATTTATCTTAATCATATATAAACCTGGATTCTCACTAACTACCATCACTCCATTCAAAGCCAAAATTTTAACTAACCTATCTATTACCACTCCTATCCATACTCCTAACATTCCTTTTTTCATACCTAAGCTTCTCATATACTCAATATTTACTATACTTCATTGTATAATAAATAAGCTCATAAACTATTTTAAGGAGATAAACATGACTGACTACACTTACGTAAAAGACACTGGTGAAGTAACTGAACACCAAGGCTTAGACTCAATGATGATGAAAAAAGACTACTATGCCTCCATGAAGCATGGCATGAAATCCAATCATGCCTGCACCGGCTGGCACTCAGCGATGGGTGTCCTCACCTGGCTAGCCTTTATGGCTCTTTTAGTAGCCCTAGCTCGCTACTTCTGGAAAAAAGCTGAATAGCTTAGCCACTACATTTCAAGTGATTTCCTCAGCCACTCTCCAGTGTGTGATTTTTTCTCATTTATTAACTCTCTAGGTGTTCCCTCAAACACTATCTCACCACCACACTCTCCACCATCTGGACCAAGATCTATAATCCAATCTGCTTGGCTTATTACATCTAAGTTATGCTCAACTACAATCACACTATTACCGCCATCAACTAAACGATTAAGTAGTTCCATTAGCTTCTCAATATCAGACATATGTAAACCAGTAGTTGGCTCATCAAGTATATAAACTTCGCCATTTTTGTGTAACTGACTTGCTAACTTTATCCTCTGTGCTTCACCTCCAGATAAAGTATTCAAAGGTTGTCCTAATTCTAAATAGTCCAACCCTACTGCTGTCAAAATCTCTAATCTCTTTTTTATTTTCTCATTCTCAAAAAACCCAAAAGCCTCTAAAGCTGTCATTTTTAAAACTTCTGCAATATTTTTGCCTTTAACTTTATGCAGTAACACTTCACCTTTGTACCTCCTCCCTTCACACTCACTGCAAATTACCTGTACATCATCTAAAAAGTGCATCTCGACCTTTTTATGTCCAAAACCCTTGCATTTCTTACACCCACCAAGCGAGTTAAAACTAAAATCTCCTAAATGTTGGCCTGTTTCTTGACTAAACTTTTTTCTTATTAAGCCAAACACTCCAATATAAGTAGCTGGAATCGATTTAGAAGATCGACCCACACCTGTTTGATCCACTACCACAGCCAATGGATATTTTTTTGCTAATAGATCTAAAATCAAACTGCTTTTGCCTGAACCAGCTACTCCAGTCACTGCTACTAATACTTCTTTTGGGACTTTTACACTAATACTCTTTAAGTTGTGCAAACTTGCTTTTTTAATTTCTAAAAACCCTCGAGCTTTTCTATAAACTTTTTTAAGCAATCTCGACTGCTTTTTTAAACTCTTAGCTGTGACTGATCCTGATTTTTTTAAAAGATTTCTCAAACTACCCTGAAAGATCAACTCACCTCCAAAACTACCAGCCTTAGGACCAATATCAACAATCTGATCCGCCGACTTAATTATCTCAACATCATGTTCTACTACTAAAACACTATTGCCTTGCTTTTTCAATTTATTCAACTGACTAATTAAGTGATTAATATCTCTTGGATGTAAACCCACACTAGGTTCATCTAATACATAAACTAACTCCACTAAATCACTACCTAGCTGTTTGGCCATCTTAACTCTTTGTGACTCTCCGCCAGATAATGTAGCTACTGGTCTATTTAAAGATAAATACGAAACACCAATATCAATTAAACTAGTCAAAGACCAAACCATCTTTCTTATAATCGCATCTGCCACAGGCCCTTTTACGTTTACTAAAAAATCTCTTAAATCAACTAACTGCATCTTAGTTAAATCTGAGATTGTCTTACCTTTTATCTTAACTTTATTTGCTTTTTGGCTAAGCCGAGAGCCCTGACAAATGTCACAAAACTCTAATGAAAAGAACCGACCGCATTGTTGAGCACTTAAATCAGACGTGCCTCTTTTATCAATTCTTCGTCTTTTTATTCCTACAACTAACCCCTCAAATCCATAACTTTGAACAAATCCTTGTTCATCTGTATCACTTAACTCAATTCTCTCTGAGTAAAGTAATTTTTTTAACTCTTCCTCACTAAAATCTTTTAATGGCTTATCCATATCAAATAAATGACTAGCCCTAACTATATTCAATCGTCTTCCTCCTAAAGCATACTCAGAATATCTTATGGCTCCTTCATTTAAAGATTTATCCCAATCTAATAGATTATCTTTATTTAAAACTAGCTTTTCTCCTAATCCCTTACACTCTACGCAAGCTCCCTCAGCTGTGTTAAAAGAGAACAAATTTGAGTCGCCAATTCTCGGCACCCCACAACGAGAGAACAACAACCTCATATATGTATAAATCTGGGTGACTGTGCCAATAGTAGAACGGGGATTGCGACCAAGTCTTTTCTGATCAACTACTACAACAGGGGATAAATTGTTAATCTGATCTACCTCTGGCTTACTATACTTTGGTAAATATTTTCTTGATTGAGTAGATAAAGACTCAAAAAACTGCCGATTCGACTCAGCTACTAAAGTATCAAAAACCAGCGAAGACTTACCAGATCCAGACACGCCAGTGAACACCACTAGCTTCTGACGGGGAATCTTAATATCTATTCCTTTTAAATTATGTTGTCTGGCATTTTTAACAACTACATCCATAAGTTAGCTACTATAAACTATGCCCCAAGGTCATACGCAAGAGGTATAATATATTTATGCTAACCACTCAACAATTTGCAGATTTGTGTAACACTACCAAGAAAACAATCATTCATTACCATAAGATTGGTCTACTAAAACCTACAAAACTCAAAGATCAGAATCGCTTGTATCTCCCTAAACAAGTCCTTACTTTTCAAAAAATAACTCTACTTAAATCTTTAGGCTTAACATTAAACCAAACCAAACAGCATCTAAAAAAAGACTCTTCTTTATCAAGGCTCTTTACAGCTAGAAAATCTGAGCTAACCAAGGAAAAAGATAAACTAATCAAAAAAATTAACAAACTAGATGAGTTTACTTCTAGCCTTCAATCAGATAAAAACTTAATTACTCCAATAATTAAAACAATCAAGCCATATTATTTCTATGGTTTAGATAAAACTGGACGTTATGTAGACATTGATTCCCACCAAAAAGAAATATTTTCTCTTGTAGGAGATAATAAAAATATAGAAGCTGGCTTAACTATCTTTTATACCCCTAACTACTCTCCTCATGAATGCAAAATGACTGCTGGAGTTTTACTTAATCATCAACCAACTACTAAAAATAAAGGGCTAAAATTAATTAAAGTTCCTCAACACAAAGCAGTTTCCTACACTCACACCGGGCCATACTCTTTCATGTCTTACATCTGGCAATACATGGATAAATTTGTTCTTGATAAGAAATTAAAACGCCACCCCGATCTTGCCACCAGAGAATTTTACAGAATCGGACCTTTAATAGAAAAAGACGAATACAACTATGTTACCGAACTTCAAATCCCGATTCTTTAACCTAATAAATCATTAACTAGAATCTAAAACATGAATAAAAAATTTATCGAAAACATTGAAGTTGCTTTACCAAAAAAAACTCAAGATCTTAAATACTTACTTAAGATCTTAAAAATGTGTAACAACATCAAAATTCATAGTAATTCCTTAATTCAAACAACTTTGAATAAAAAATTTAAACCAACCATCACATTTACCACCAAAGCAACTAAAGACCCAATGCTGTCTTTTACAGGACCAAAACTAGATAAAGAATCTTTTAATGTCGGTAAACTACCTATTATTATTAATTCTGATTACCAAGAAACTAACTCCAAAGCTACTGAAAAACCATCAATTATTACTAAATCAGATAAAATTGGTAAATATCTTCAAGTTAAATGGCCCTTTGCAACCTATAATCAACTTAACTTCAAGCAATTATTTAATCGAATAACAACTAAAGTTACTTCTCTTGATCATGTTGGAGTGAATATCAATTCACGTTTTTTATCAAAATCTAGATACAAAAAAATGAAAAAGATAATTGCTAACTCAAGCTGTTTTTACGACTTTCCACATAAAAAAGAGTGGCCTTTTATTCTGCCTGCTTCTTTATTAGAACAACAAAAGGGAATTAAGCTGGGGATAAAAAGAGATCCAAAATTCGAATTTGTATACAACTTTGCTTATCCCTATCCAGAAATTCAACTAGATATTCAAACTAATTTATCACCAAAAAAAGTATTGGCTTTATTTCCTCCTCCTTATGGTTACTATGATCCAACTCCGAAAACAGCAAATTGTTGTTCAAGTGTGTTTATATACACAGGATGGGCAAATGTCTCACTCAGAATTGATTTAAGATTTTATACTCCTAATTATAATTGGACAGATTGGTTAATAAACACAGGTAAACGTGTAAAATTTTAAAACACTATTTACAACTCTCCTCTAGCATAAGCTCGTTCTCTAACCCCAAATCTCTTTTCAGCATATTCAGTGGATATTTTTCTAACC
>CAZVYS010000038.1:0-5713 GCA_964630755.1 uncultured Pseudomonadales bacterium
AGTTAAGATTAATAGTGATGGCAATCAAGCTGATAAAGAGATTTTTATTGAGGCTGAAGGGGGCAATGAATCGGGATTTTCTAGATTAATTGAAGATCCAGTAATAGCTGAGCAGTTTACTGGAGCAGCGAGAGAGAAAGACCCGTCAGAGCTTGAGCAAGAAAGTCTTGATCAAGCTCATAGATTAAAGAAAATGGTGCCGGTTAGAAATAATAGTTTTGAGATTGAGTTCAACGGCATTGGAAAGTTTATAGTGACAATTTATAATCCGAGTGATGCAAACAGGAAAGTATTTAACCAATGGCTTAATGATAATGAGATAGATATGATTGAGGCAAATAGGTTTGAGTTTGTGATTAAGTAAAGCTTAAATTTGGTTTTCTATCAAGTTTATCAAGATCCTTAACAAAGGCCTGGCCTTTGTTAAATTGGAAAGAGGCAGCGACGGTAATCATGGCAGCGTTGTCAGTGTAGAGCTTTTTGGAGTAGGGTAGGTAGATGGGGAGGTTGAAAGGTTTGATAGCTGAACGGACTTGACTACGGATGTATAAATTTGAGAAGACACCGCCACCAAGTAGGATAGATTTGGGATTATGTTCTTTGATGGCTCGAGAAAGTTTGGTGGTAAGAGAAATAGCAATGGCTTGCTGGAAAGCTGCACACATGTTGTAGGTGTATTGTTTAGATAGTTGCTTAGATTCGGAATTTGCACGGGGGATTCCGAACCCTTCACGTTCACGGATTTTATACAAGGCGGCGGTTTTGAGGCCACTAAAACTAAAGTTAAAGTCTTTGGAGTAGCGGATAGGGACAGGAAGTTCGATTTTGTCTGGGTCACCCTTTTTGGCTAGTTCTTCAATGATCGGGCCGCCAGGGTAACCAAGGCGAAGCATTTTGGCTAGTTTATCTAGAGCTTCACCGGCCGCGTCGTCTAAGGTTTCGCCTAGAAGTTTATAGTCACCGATTTTTTTTACTAAAACTAGCTGGGTGTGACCACCAGAGACTAGTAGGCCGATGGCTGGGAAAAGCTCTTTAAGTTCGGAACTTTCACGGGGAGTTCCGAACTCTATACTTTGTAGTGGTCCATTTCCTTTAGCATTTAAGGCAAAAGGGGATAATAAGTGTCCTTCCATGTGGTTGATAGTGATTAAAGGTTTTTTCTTGGATTTGGCTAGATCTTTAGCAAAAGCTAAACCGATTTCTAAGGCTGGTGCTAGACCAGGGCCGATGGTAACAGCAATGGCGTCAATTTTACTCCAGGTTCGTAGCCTAGAGTTTTTTAGGGCTTTGATGACTACTGGTTTAATCTTGTCCTGATGAGCTTGTTTAGCTAGGTGAGGCACCACACCACCCCATTTTTTATGGATGTTGATTTGTGAAGAGATAACATTACTTAAGATCCGACGACCTTTAGAAATAGCAGCAGCTGTTTCGTCGCAGGAAGTGTCGATAGCGAGAATCACTGGTTGTTTCATGAGGTGATTATAGCATTTACTTCAAGATATAGCTTTGAATTTAATGACTCGATTAATGTCCTTTTTATGACCCGATTACTCTTGAAGAAATACATAATATTTGATAAAATAAGGTATGTTTAGACCTAAATATGAGATTACAAATCAGATTAATAAATACTTGGCAGAAATTGCGGTGTTGAGGGAAAAGATATTAAGTTTGAGTATTTTACCGAAGAGGGAAGTTCAGTTGATAAATAAAGCTCGATTACGAATGATTCATTCATCAACAGCAATTGAAGGCAATCAGTTGGGAATCAGGGGAGTTGAGGCAGTGTTAAAAAGAAGAAAGACAATTAGGGCGACTGAAAAAGACAAAAAAGAAGTGATTAATTATCATGAAGTGATGAAGTTTATTGACAAGCAATCAAAAAAAGAAATTAAAGATTGGGAAAAGATGATTTTAAAAATTCATCAATTAATTACCAAAGACTTGCTAATGAAAAAAGAGAGTGGACGTTATCGTGGGGGTCCAGTTTATGTTGTTGAACAAATCAGCGGAAAAGTGGTGTATTCAGCTCCAGTTGCTAATAAAGTTAAGTTGTTGATGAGGCAGTTTGGTAACTGGCTAGATGATCAGGCAACAGATAATATTTCTCCAGTTATAGTGGCATCGATAGCTCATCATCAATTAGTTACCATACACCCTTTTGTTGATGGAAATGGTCGAGTAGCTAGGGCTTTGGCGATGTTGGTTTTATACAACAAAGGTTATGAGATTAATAAAACTTATGCGCTAGAAGATTATTACAACCTTGATCGTCAAGCTTATTACCGAGCAATACAGCAAGCCAGAAAGAAACAATCTTTGACGAGTTTTGTAGAGTATTTTTGCCAAGGATTTGTAATTGAGTTAGCTTCAGTATTAGAAAAGGTTGAGCATTTGTCTATAGAAACTAGATTAAACAGAAAACCTATTTATTTATCTTCAAGGCAACGAGAGATCCTTGATTTTATTGCCATTAATGGAAGAGTGTTTCGTTCAGACGTGGTTGACATTGCAAGTGTAAGTGAGAAGACGGCCTATCGAGAGCTAAATTCATTAAAAGAGATGGGCATTTTGCTTCGAAAGGGCAGAGGTCCAAGTACTTATTATATAATTAAGAAAGGAAGATGAATTATGGATAATTGTATTTTTTGCAAGATCATTAAAGGCGAGATTCCGTCGTATAAAGTGTACGAAGATAAGGATTTTCTAGCCTTTTTAGATATTTTTCCAAAAGCCGAAGCACACACTTTAGTGATTCCTAAAAAGCATGTTGAGTGGGTTTGGGATTATGAGGATTTAGGTAAGTATTATGAGGTCGTGGGTAAAGTAGCTAGGCATTATCGGAAGGTGAGCGGGGAAAAGATAATTAGATCTTTTGTGTTGGGCTGGGATGTAGCGCATGCCCATATTCACGTATTGCCAGGCCAAAAAGACGGCTTGGATGGCAAGCAGCAAGACGAAAAAGTAATGGAAAAAATGTTAGAGAAGTATAAGCTTTAGAAGATAGCTAGCCAGTAGACTTGTTTTGAGGCTTTAGGTGCGGGGGAGAGGTGAATAGTAAAGCCGGATTCGTCTAGATCAGTGATCCAAGCAGTGGTTTCGAAGGTGGGAGTGAGGTTAATGGTGGTGGGTTGTTTGGTCCAGTTAGTTTCAACTCTATTTTGGGTTTGAGCTGATGAGAAAGTGACTACATCGCGGAAAGTATCGTTGCCTTCAAGTACACCCTCACTAAGGTTTAAGTTTTTGGCTAGTAAGTCTTGGAAGGTGGCGCTACCAGAGGCGTTAATCTCAAAGCCGTAGTCCAAGTTTGGATCAGACATGATTGATTGAGTTACTAAAGTACCAGAAACAGTGGCACTATTGGCTATTAAAGTCTTGGTAACTAGATCACTAAAGCTAGCAGTATCAGCAGTTAAGTCACCAGTAATAGTAAGATTGCCATTAATGGTAACCAAGCCGGTGTCATCCATGGTCACCAAGCCGGCTAAGAAGTTAATGGCGCCGACTCCGGATGGTTGGATAGAGAGTTGGTTGTCTAAGCTTGAGATAGAGTTGGTGGCCAGGGTATTAGTGACATTAAGATCAGTAGTAATGGTTTTACCAACTACAGCTAGATAGTTTTCAAAGTAACCAAACTTAGCGTCTAGAGTGTCGACAGCAATGTGAGCTGAGTCAGTGGCTGAGATTTGTTCTCTAAGGGTGGCGATTAGTTGGTCGTTAAAATAGCTGGTAGGAGTGGATGATGCAGTAGCTGTTTGAGTTTGATACTGAATAGACAAGTCAGTTAGCTTAGTGCGGATAGCGTCAATAGTAGGTGAGTCTATATTAGTAGCGGTAATTTCGGTAGCCACTAAAGTGGTGGTGGTGACTTCAGTAGCTACTAGTTCACCGCGGACGTCTAGGGCGGGTAGTGGAGTTGCAGAGGATGTAGAGGTGGGTGGTTTGATGACGACTGGAGCGTCGATGGTTATCTCACCATCATCAGCCAAAGGTGAGATAAAGTTAGTAGTTAGTTTTTCGGCTTCAACAGTGGGTGAGATGAGTTTTTCTTGAACAAAGATTTGTCTGACGGCTAAGGTGCCGGAGATAGAAGCAGATTTTTCTACCACTAGTTCTTGGGTTTTGACAAAACCTGAGGTAAAGCGGCCAGCCAGCAGCTCTGAGTAGGCACCGACCCGGTCGATTTTAGCTTTGGCATAGCTGCCGGTAATGTCTTTGGCAAGGCTAACAAGGGAGTAGAGTTTTTGGCCGGTCATTTCTAAAAAGACGTTGTCTAAGGCAAGCTTAGTGTCAAACGGGTCATGGTAGGAGAGGTTTAAAAAAGCTTGGATTTTATTTTCACCACCAGGTTGCCAAGGTTCTAAGGCTTTAGCCACGGCTTGGCCAGGAGAGATTAGTTTAGTGGCCATGCCAGGATAGGTGCCAGAGGCAGTCAGGATATCTCCTGGAGTAATAGCAGGTGAGTCAGGGGCAATTTTAAGCGGGACCCGACCTTGGAGACCAACTAAGCGGCGTTCTTCTCCTGGAATGCCCAGTTCCATACCGGCTTTGGTAGAGATGACGCCCATGGTTCGAGAATCAGCGTAACGATCGGACTTGGCGATTTTTGGCACACTATATTGATCCATGGCGCCGGTAATAACGACCACGTCGCCAGGTTCGATTGATTGATCGTCGGTAGCATACCATTCAGCCAGGTCAGCGCCAAAGACAATAGCATCTAGTCTAATGTTTTGGGTTTCGCCAGTGTAGTTATACATGCGAACAGTGTTGGTATCGGTCTGTACCATTTCGTAGCCATTGTTCCAGTCAAAGTTGACTGAGTAGAGTTCTGGAGCATAGCCGTCTTTGGTGTTGGTAAGAATAGCCCGATACTGCATGTAGTCGTTGGGAGTGGAGGAGATAAGAGTGCCCCATTTGTCATCCATAAGGAATTCAGCTTCAAAGTCGTCAAAGTAAAGGTTGTAGTCGGTGTCTAGAGCTTGGACTCGGATTAGTCTAACAGCGTCTTTTTCGTGACTTGGGATGCGAGAGATGTCCCAGTAGATTTTTTGCCAGGTGTTAACAGCGTCAAGATGAAATTCACGAGTGTGTTCGTCTGAGCTTGATTCACCAAAGCCAAGCTTGACGGTGTTACCTGAGAGGCTAGAGTAGACCCAGGTGGTGATGTAGTCGTAGTTAGTGAGATCTTTTTCAGCAATGCGGTTTTCAGCATAAGCATTGGCAGTGCCACCAACTACTAGTTTAGTTAAGTTGCCGGCAGTGGATTCGTCTTCGTCTTCAAAATAGTCAACGTCTCGGGTGATATCTCCGTCAGAGACAGTGATGATGGCGGTGTCTGAGGAGACCCAGTTAGTGTGGGTGTTGGCATTGTCTAAGACGAGTTCGTTGGTGGAGGTGACGACTGGTTTCCAGGCTTCCCAAGCACCGTCGGTCGAGTTGTTGCTGGTACCTGATCTAGTTTGGAGTTCAACATTGCCATAAGAGTTATCATCATAGTTCCATTTTAAAGAGCCATAAGAAACAGCTGAAGGGGTTTCGATCTCGTCACTGACAAATAAAGAGTAGTGGTAGTTGGGGCGTGAAGCGGTGGTAGCGGCCGGAGAAGAAGAGCCAGATAAGCTGACAGCGGCGTGAACAGCAATCCTCCCACTTCCGCCCGTACCACCGTTTGATTGAGTGCTGTAAGCGCCTGTGCCACCTGAACCAC
>CAZVYS010000039.1:0-5578 GCA_964630755.1 uncultured Pseudomonadales bacterium
TCTCCTCTAGCATAAGCTCGTTCTCTAACCCCAAATCTCTTTTCAGCATATTCACTGGATATTTTACTAACCAAGGGTATTTTACTAAACCTAGCTTTACTAGTAACAAATCTCATCTGTTTTTGAGCCAAGTATTTATGAAGCGTATCAAACGTTTTTGTTGGTAAAAATCCGAGCCCCAATCTTCTTGCCTTTGATAAATACTCACATTTAATTTCTTTTAAAAATTTTATCGCTTTATCTTCATCTCCATTTTTTTCTACTAATGCCGCACTTGCAAACGACGATACATTTAAAAGTTTATCTATTTCTTTTCCATACCAGTCATCATCTACTTGTGCTCCCATAGCTAAATTATGCATAACCATAACGGCTCGTTCAACAGCATTGTCAGATTCAGATCCAAATACCCATCTGTATTTACTATAAATAGATTGCCAACTTAATTGATTTCTAGCAATCGGCTCAAGGCGTTCTTTTAATCTCTGGTTGTCCAAAATTACATAAGTTGCAGTGCAGTTTGAAATAGCATTAACAATATTTCTATATTTTTCTACCTCATCAAACGATAAATCTCCTCTATTAAATGCCACCAATCCTTCAACATGTTCAACTTCCATTATTCCACTATTAATTCTTTGCTCAATTTCTGGAGATTTTAAGTCTAATAAATCCAGATCAAGTTGTTTTTTAGTCTTAGTCTCATTTTCTCTAATATTATTCTTAATACTATCTAAGTCATTTCTCTTTGAATGAAAAAAGTCTAGTCGATCATTAAGCCAAATTTGATAATCTAAAAAACTATCAACTACTTTCATTCTTGTTGAGTTTGAAAAAATTCCAGAATCTCTAACTTCATCAGGAACTATGGCTGACAAACCCAACAAGATTGCGTGTTGTAAACCATTCGGTAAATAACTATCTGGTTTTGTTATTGCTTTTCTTAAACTCTTTCCACTCGCTTTTATAAAATTTCCTAACTGGCTAATCTCGCTAGGATATCCAGTTACCTGTCTTTCGCAACTCATATTTCTACCAAATTACTTTTTATTAGGCAGAATTAATTTATCCAATGTAAATGGGGAAACCCAAGAGATCACTTCAAATGTAAAAATCGATAACTCAAAAGCACTCGGAATCTTACGAGTTATAAAATAAGCTCCTAATCCAAACACAGCTGAACTTCTTAAGGTCTCTTTAAATAAACTAATTTGAGTATTTTTAATAATCTCAACTGGTAATCCTTGCGATTTTGCTAACTTAACTTTTTTAACAATTTTAGGAATATTTAGCCACAAAATAGTAAAAGCAGTCACCACCGCTGTTATTAAATTAAACCTTGGATTTGGCTTTCCAACATCTCCAGAGAAAATTACCAGTTTAAAAGTTATTGGTAAATTTCTTAAAATAAACCAACAACAAATAAACAACACTAGTATTGAACTACTGCTAACATTTATAAACCCCTTAATTCGTTCCTTGCACCACTTTAATACTTTATTTTCAACTAAATTCGCATGATCTTTTGTTTTATCTTTCTTGAAAAACTTCTTTACTCTTGAAACTGCTATTTTATAAAAAAATGCCAATACCCAAGCCACTAAAACCCATTTCATCCCCAGATCAATTGTTTCTGAAAATGAAATATAAGGCAATTTAAAGAAAACCCCTTTTATTGGATACTCAGGATAGGGGACAAACGAGTAAAGTAAATCCGGGTTTAAATTCCGAGAATAATAATTAGTTAAAAACAACCTACCAATTGAAATATATGAGATTGTTTGAATAAAAAAATTAACTACATAAAATAAAAAATTTACATTACCTTCACGAGCTGTTTTTTTAATTAAAAACTGTTGATTATTAGATCCTTTTACCTTTCTTAATTCATCTTCAAACTCTTTAATGTGTTGTGAATTTCTTAGATTTGTTATCCTAATCGGAATCATTAGCAATGTCTGAAACACGCCTAAACCAATCACACTTAACCACATTTTATTTAACACATAGTAAAAGAGAAATAAAATACTAGCGTAAAATTTATAAGTTATTCCAGTAAGTAGGGCATATACAAGTAATATACAAACAAAACTTGCTATAATACTTGCGTATGATGCTCTACTAAAACTTTTATTATAAGAATTAGTAATCTTCATATTTACTTAACACTTGGTATACAAAATTAAATAATAATGTTAAAATAGACATAATCTGTTAATATTAATTGTTAACTTACCGATCGGTAAGTAAATTAAAACATAAAATAAACTAGTTGTCAAATGTCAAAACTAAGTGGAAAAAACACTAGAAAAAAAATATTAAAAGAGACCGGCAAGTTATTCTCAAAACGCGGTTACTTTGGTGTCTCTATGCAAGACATTGCAATGGAGGTGGGCATTAGCAAATCTGCTTTGTACTATCACTTTGACAGCAAATATGATTTAGCTAAAATCTTAATTCGACAATCTGTTGATCAACTAAAAATTGAAATTCTTAAATCAGTTAAAAAAAGCCACACTCCAACTGATGTGTTGTTTGATGTTATTAAAACTATGCTTGACTACACCAGCAAGCATCCTGAATTATCTTTACTAACCTCTCTTGGTTTTTCTAGCGACAAAAGAGTGCCAATTATTAAATTTATCGTCGACATTCAAATTGAACTAACTAAGTTCATTAGAGACATCGTTAGTGGAATAGACTTTGCCAGAAAATTCACCTTTAAAAGTTTAAAAATCCTAACCAGTTCACTCGTAAGCTTTGTTTTAAACCCAGTTCAATACACTGCCAAAAACACTAAACAACTAGCCTCAGACTTTACTGAGTTATTAATGACAGATGTTTTTGAAAAACCAAAGAAAAGTTGAATTGAGATAATAGTGAATTATTATGTCAATTGAAACATCTAAAGTCTCTGATCTAATCTCTAAAGCCCCTGATTATTCTAAACAATATTTAAGAAATTTTGAGAAATTTCCTGTTTTGCTAGATGAATTTAATGCCGTTGATTTTTTGCTTAAAAATACTGTTCCAGACAAAATACTTAATCCAATAGATAGAAGGCCAGAAATCAAAACCTATTTAGAACAATTAAGACCGCTTTTAATCAAACCTTCAGAAACAACCGACCCCAGATTGAAAAAAAGATGGAGATTAGCTCAAAGAGCCACTGGTTTATCCATGTTACCTTTGAAAATGTGGAATTGTGAATCTGTAATTTCTGGCTCATTAATTACAAATAAGCCAACCAAAGCTGACTTAGATATAACTTTCTTTTTCCCTCAAGATTATATATTTGGAAAACTTCTCAAAGATTGGGAAACTATTATTGACAGGCTTTCAAAACATACAAATGCTGACCATTTTTTTGTTAGTCTTGGTCGTTGGAAACGACTAACTAATAAAATTAAAGACAATTCTTTTACCAATCACTTAGAATTTTTTGAGCATTTATCTTTAACCGACTCTGCTAGTTTCATATTTTATGGTTACCCAATGGGAATTCAAAGTCCTAATTTTTTCGCTAGAATGCAAAAAGACGCAATGAAAATAGCCAAAGAGCCCATTACTGGAGCCATTATTTCATCCAATTTAGAGTTTTTAGTGAACAAACTTACTCAAACCTATTCGAAAGCTGAATAAACGATCTTGAGGGGACTTCATACCAAAAAGATGGTCCTGTGTCGCCTTCAACTGTGTCAGTATTAAACACAATTAAATCAATCCCACCCCAACCAGTCACCTCTGTAATTTTGTATTCTGGATGTTCTAACTCAAATTGTTCTGCAAACTCGATTGTCTGGATTTCTGTAAAAATCGGTTCTCCACTGGTGGTCATGACAAAATAACGGAAAATATCAACTCCAGTTTGTTTTAAAAACAAATACTTATTATCCGGCGACACCGAATTAAAGGGAATAGATAGGGCAGTGTCTTTTGGTATTGTTTTCCAAAAGATTCTTCTAACCTCATCTTTGTCTCTAATTGCTCTTAGAGTCCAAGTAACTGCCCCATCTCTTTGTGTTTGACTCATCTTAAGCTCAATCTCTCCGTCTGCAGAAATCGCAGTTAATACTGGCGCTGGGATGGCACTTAGTTCAGTTATCTCTTGAATCTCGACTGGTAGTGGTTCTGGCTTAGGCCATAAAAATACTAGCCCGCCAACCATAGCCAGGCCGATTACTAACCATAGTGATGATTTACCCTGGTGCTTCGCCATAAATAGATATTTTCTCATCTACATCTGCCCAGTTAAATAGTTTTTGAGCATCAACCGCCCGCATATTCACACAACCGTGACTCATCGGATGGCCAAAATTATTATGCCAATAAGCTCCATGTAGAGCAAAGCCTCTACTGGCTGCTACCCCCGAACCAGAGAAAAACATAGTATAAGGCACATTTGGTAAATTATAATAGTCAGCCCCTGAACCTCCAGACATATGAGTGGACCGGAACTTGGACCAGATCGAAAACTCACCGGTTGGTGTCCGACCCCATTTACCTGTCGATACCAGAGCTTCCATATACAAATCGTCTCCCTGATAGGCTCTTAAAGTTTGGTTGCTTAAATCTATATCAATCCGTTTTTCAGCCTCTGGATCTACATCTCCTAAAACTTGGAGCTTTGGTTCAGCTTGAGCCAAATTAATCGCTGGTGGCATAATCTCTTTGCCTTGCCAGACTCCTGTGACTCCGTTTTCTACTTTTAAACTAAAGTCAGTCTTGTTTTCTTGAAGTTTTCCTTGAGGTTTATATGCCAAAACAGCCAAAGTAACCAACCCCACCGTCAGTAAATACCCTACCAATTTTTTTATCATTCTGCTTTTAGAATAACCTAATTTGACTAGTATTGCAATTATCCTATAATATGATATACTTCCGTTTTGATTATGCTATATGATCTAATTTTAACCCTTCATTTACACCTCTCAAAACCTAAAGCTTTGGGAGCTTCTAGTGCGTTTTTAGCTACTCATAGCATCAGTCTAGAAAACCGATGGGACGACAGTCAGTTTGTTAACGATGTTTTTAAAGACAATATCCTCTTAGCTCTTTTCTATCTAGATAACAAGATTGAAGATAAATCTCAGATTAACTGGGATGAGATCCAAAAACCTTTTAAGGCTGAGTTTACTTTGAATCCGACTGAAATCTTTGCTTTTCACGAACACACTTTAAAGGATTACTCAGATAATCTAGTCAAAACCACTAATGCAAATTTCATTGGTAGCGAGGGTTTTAGAAACAGCGGCAACTTAATCGGAGATGGAGTCTGCCATCTAGCTTCACTTATGTACTGGGTGGCTGACGAGGCTGGTTTAAAAACTTACAATCCCTCTGACCATAACTTTGCCATAATTAATGAAGTTCCTAAAGAATACGGTTCAGGCATCTTAAGCCCTAATCCATTAGGAAACTTATACATTACCAACAATCTAGAAAAACCAGTTATTTTCAGCTTTGACTTTGATGGAGAAAATCTAAAACTATCAGTAGTAACAATATAATATTATTTAAATTTTTGAGCGTGTTCTAGACGAAGTTCGAACTTACTTTAAAACATACTACGGCAATT
>CAZVYS010000040.1:0-5422 GCA_964630755.1 uncultured Pseudomonadales bacterium
AGGGCGGGCCACCCTTTTCCTTGACCAATGACAACCCCCAACTGTCATTGGTCGGATAATCAAAGGCGAGAAAACTGCCTTTGATTAAAATAAGGTGACTCGGCGTTTTCCGCTAAAAGCGGAAAGACACGCCTCGTAATTAATAATAGACAAAAAATGAAAAGCCTATTTTTCCCACCCACCTAAATTAAATTGTAGTTTGACGAACGAAACGAAAATTGTGTTTGCTGGCATGCCTTCCCCCGTTTCGCACAAAGGGGACTATGAAGTTTGGTCTTGTTCCACCTAAGGGTTCCACTTCGTCACACGAGAAGGAAAACTTTGAAGTTGAGTAAATTACTACTAGCTACACGGGGGAGCCTTAACTACCCTGCGCTCAGCCCTGCCTGTTTCCTCCTGTACCCGGAAAACAGGCTAGGGTGCTAGTCGCTGTTGCTCCCTGTGCTCGGGTAGCGGGCACGCTTGTTTACTTTGACAGTCCTAGTCGGATTTACCGATTTAAGCGCTTATTACTTTGTGTTGCCCGGGTTACTCCGACTTGATGTCGGAGCGTTCACTTCGTGAACCCCCTGGTAATCCACCAAGACATTGATAGTCAAACTGTTATATTACCCACTATTACTTTATCCTCAGTGGTCTTTTTCTTTTTTTCACCACAGGCGGCTTATGCCAGCAATTTTTATACTCTCTCCATGAAGACCTCGGGCCTGCCCGGACGAACGGCTATCTATTTCCGAGGGCTTACTACCGGGCGAAAACAAACCCCGCTTGACTTTACCCAAAACCAGTAATAAAATTCGTCTCAATGTTAAGCACAACATCTAAATTCTATTTTGCTTGGTTTTATAACACCCTTAATCGGGTTGAGAGGTTGGTGCCGATTCGTTAATCCCAAAAACACAATTAAAATTTACCAAACCCTCAACCCAAGAGGGTTTTTTTGATGTTAAAAAATATGAAAACAAAAAAACAATCCATCATCATTGCCGGCCCTTGCGCCGCTGAAAGTCAAACTCAACTTGACCAAATTACTAAAAGTTTAGCTAAAACAGGTCAAGTTCAAGCAGTTCGGGCTTCATTGTTCAAACCCAGAACCAATCATCCGCTTGACTCAGATTTTTTTGACGGTATTGGCGATCAGGGGATTTCGTGGTTTATTGACACTGCTATTAAACGCAGTATTCCTTTAGCCACAGAAGTTATTATTCCGAAGCATGTCATGGCCATTCTTAAAGAACTTAAACAAAGACCATCACCACCTGAGTTAATTCTTTGGTTAGGTTCTCGCAACCAAAACCACTTGATTCAAACAGAAATCGCTAAGTTAATTAAAAAACATGCTCCCAAAGAAACACTGTTGTTAATCAAAAATCAACCCTGGCATGATCAAAAGCATTGGGAAGGCATTCTATCTCATGTTTTAAGTAGTGGCTTGTCAAAAAATAGGATTATTTTATGTCACCGAGGCTTTCAGCCGGATGGTCAGGAAAACCCTCACAATTTTAGAAATTTACCAGATTTTGATATGGCCATGGCTGTCAAAAAAAACACCGGTTTACCAATGTTATTAGATCCGTCTCATATTGGTGGCAGTGTTGATAATGTTCTAAAAACCATTAATGACGCGAGAGATTTTGATTTTGACGGCCTAATGATAGAAGTTCATCCTAAACCAGCAGTGGCTCTTTCAGATGCCAAACAGCAACTAGACATACTTCAATTTAAAAAACTACTATCTAGTTTATAAATTTTATGAAAAGAACTTCACCTAAACTTACTACTAGCAAAAAAACTAAGCTAAAACAAAAATCTAAAAAGCTACGCCAAACTATTTTACAAATGATTTTTAACGCTGGTTCAGGTCACCCTGGCGGTTCATTTTCGTGCCTGGATGTACTAGTTGTTTTATTTGACCAATTTGTTAATAAACACAATCATTTTATTCTTAGTAAAGGTCATGCTGCCCCAGCTTTATATGCTGTTCTAGCTAGTCAAAAAATCATTAAACCTAGTCTACTTAACCACTTTAGGCAATTAAACAGCCCTTTACAAGGCCACCCTGACAGTCGGTTTTTACCCCAAGTTAAAACCTGCACTGGCTCCCTTGGTCAAGGTATCTCTGTTGCTGTTGGTATGGCCTTGGCTAACAAACTAAAAAACCGCACTTCAAGAGTTTTTTGTCTTTTAGGCGACGGAGAGATTAACGAAGGTCAAGTTTGGGAAGCCGGTTTAGTCGCCAGCCATCATAAATTGGATAATCTAACAATTATTATTGATAACAATCACTTACAACAAACCGGACCTACCAGTGAAGTTTTAAATACTAAAAAAATTAGTCGCAAATGGCGCGCTTTTAACTGGACAGTCTTAGAAATTAATGGCCATAATTTTAACCAAATTTTTTGGGCCTTAGATAAATCTCGAACTGTAATCCAGAAACCAACTGTCATTATCGCCAACACTATTAAAGGTAAAGGTGTTTCTTTTATGGAGAACAACCTAGATTTTCATGCCCGTCCACCTACAAAACTAGAGCTAAAAAAAGCCCTAAAGGAACTTGAACTATGACTGATAAAAATACTCCTTTATTAATTGCTCCTCGCGACGCTTTTGGCAGTACTTTAGTTGAACTAGGCTCCATCAATAAAAACTTAGTTGTTTTAGACGCTGATCTATCAAGCTCTACAAAAACTTGCCTTTTTAAAAAGCGTTTTCCTCGTCGTTTTCTTCAAATGGGCATTGCTGAACAAAACATGATCGGCGTAGCTGCCGGCTTAGCTGTTCAAGGCTTAATACCAGTAGTTAGCACTTTTGCCGCTTTTGCTACTCGAGCTTGGGAACAGTTCCGTTTAAGTGTCGCCATTCCTAAGCACAACGTTAAATTGGTAGTTACTCATGCCGGTGTTTCAGTTGGACCTGATGGAGTTTCGGCTCAAATGACCGAAGATATTGCATTGTTTCGATCGCTCCCCAATGTTGTGGTTATTTCTCCAGCTGACGCTCAAGAAACCAAACTAGCCCTTAAAGCTGCAATTAAACATCAAGGCCCTGTTTTTATCCGTTTAGGTAGATCTAAACTACCCCAAATTTTAACCAGCAATTCTAATTTTTCTATAGGTAAAGCCACAGTATTGACTAAAGGTCAAGACGTTACTTTGATTGCCACCGGTTCAATGGTTTCTAAAACTCTTGAAGCCTCAACATCACTCAAAAAACAAAACATCAAAGCTCAAGTTATTAATTTATCAACAATTAAACCTTTAGATAAAAAAACCATTTTAAAAAGCGCTGCAAAAACTGGTGCTTTTGTCACTATCGAAGAACACCAGCAAGCCGGAGGCATGGGTTCAGCCATTGCCGAATTTATTACTCAAACTCACCCCATTCCTATCGAAATGGTGGCCATTAAAGATATTTTTGGTGAATCTGGCACAGAAGAACAGTTGTTGATTAAAACAGGTTTAACTACTGAGAAAATTATTACTGCCACTCACCAAGTTTTATCTCGTAAACACTCAATTACTAAATTAGAAAATTTATGAACTTGAATCAACTTAGAACCAAGCTAGATCAAATTGACAACCAAATACTTACACTTTTAAGTGAACGTCAACAGGTAGTCAAGAAAGTGGCTCAGTTAAAACAGAATCACCAAAAAATTCATCAGCCAGAAAGAGAATCTGAGTTAATTGATCAAAAGTTTAAACAAGCTGCCAAGTTAAATCTTAATCCAATGTTTATCACAAAAATCTTTGAGTTAATTCTCACTGAATCTAAAAAATTGCAACATAGTTTAATTAAATGAAGTCTCTTAAAATCGGCTTAATCGGTTTTGGCCGGTTTGGTCAAATCTTAACCAAACACCTACTCAAACACTTACCTCAAACTCAAGTGTTAGTTTCTAGTACTCAAAAGGACTTAAAATTGCCGACTGGAGCCAAGTCAGTCAGTTTAAAAGCAGCTTCCCAGTGTCCAATAATAATTCCTTGCGTGCCCATCTCAACATTTGAGTCAGTGATAAAAAAAATTACCCCACTTCTCAAACCAAACTCTTTAGTTATTGATGTCTGTACTGTCAAAACCCATCCAGTTAAAGTGATGAAAAAACATCTACCCAAAAACATTAATATTTTAGCCACTCACCCCATGTGGGGACCAGAAAGCGCTGAATACAGCTTAAAAGGATTAACAACCGTTCTTTGTCCAGTTCGTTTACCAAAATCACAATTAACAATAATTAAAAAGGGATTAGAGAAGCTAGGTCAAAAAATAGTTATTATGTTACCGCAAAAACACGATCAACTCCTAGCTAAATCTCAAGCGGTTGCTCATCTATATGGCAAAATTAACAAAAAAATAAATCTAAAATCAACAAAGATTGACACATTATCCGTCAAGCACCTCCTAATCACCCAGTCTTTAGTTCAAAAAGACACCTGGCAACTATTTAATGATATGTTTGAATTTAATCCTCACGCTCCCAAAATGCTTAACAGAATCAAACAAGCGTTGTGTACTATTGAAAAGGACTTAAAATTATGAAAGTCTCCATACAAGGACAAAAGAACTCATATCATGATCTTGCCAAAAATCATTTATTTGGCCAAAAAACTCCAATTCTTACCAGAAATAGTTTCTTGGAAGTTTTTCAAGACGTTGTTTCAAGAAAAGCTCAAGCTGGCATCATTGCCATTGAAAACTCTCTAGTTGGTCCAATCCTTGAAAACTATGACTATCTAGCTAATCATGCAATTCATATCACTCACGAACTGTATGTTCAAATTAATCACCAATTGATTAGTTTTCCTAGCACTTTACTCCAAGACATAAAAGAAGTCCACGCCCATCCCATGGCTCTTAATCAATGTCAAAAGTTTTTTAGAAAAAATCCTCATATCAACCAAATCACTCACGAAGATACAGCGGGAGCAGTTATGATGATTAAAAACAAAAAAATGGAAAAAGCAGCCGCTATAGCTAGTTTAAATACAGCCAAAGACCAAAAAATGAAAATTATCAGAAAAAATATCCAGGATCAAAAAAACAACTATACTCGCTTTTTAGTCATCAAGAAAAAATCACCATCTAATTCTAAAGCCAACAAAACCACTCTAGTTATTAAAGTTGTCCACAAACCAGGTACTCTTTACCAAGCTCTAGGCTGTTTTGCTGATCAAAACATTAATCTAGTCAACATTGAGTCTCGACCGATTTTAGATAAAACCTGGCATTACACTTTTTTCATTGACCTAGAAGCAAACCATTTAGATTCAAAATTCTTGCAAGCTATCAAAGAAATTAAATCACATGGTTCAAAAGTTAGAATTTTAGGTTCTTATCAAAAAGGGGAGTCTATTAAATCATGAATCAACAAATCTTATTCACTATTTTTGAAAAGGCTAACCAGTTAGAGGCTAGAGGC
>CAZVYS010000041.1:0-5343 GCA_964630755.1 uncultured Pseudomonadales bacterium
TTAATAAATTTCTTTGCTGAAATTTTGTTTGAGCAATCACCAAATCTGCATATCTTAAACCAAACCAATAAAGCCACTTATTTTTTACATCATCATCATGAGCTATCATATAAATAAACTTTTTCTTAAAAGCTTTACAAAACAATCCAACTAAAAACACCTTTGGATTAGCTGTTCTTTCTACATAAACATCCGCATTTATCAATCTTAATTGTTTTAAAAAATAAACAGGATTAATAGTGGTTTTATAAATCTTTATTTTATTTTTATTGACTAGTTCTTGTTGTCCATAATTTCCTACAATCAAACATACTTTATATTTGTTATCTTTAGCTAGCTCTTTAGCCATCAAGCTAACCTGAAGTTCAGCACCACCAAAATATTTCTTTGATCTTTTAATAAAAAGGGGATAGCTCTTTAAGGAGATAAAACAGATCTTGATTAACTTCATGTTCTAATTTTTTTCATTTTAGCATACAATCTAGCTAATCTTATGAAATCCAAAGTGATTAAAGCTACTCTCATCTGTATAGTTTTACTAGTTAATTTTTTCTCTTATAAAAAAATTGTTAATCAATCATTAACTTCTTTAAAGGGTAAAAACCTGGTTAGCCATATCAAGCTTGGCCGTCTTTGGGGCAACTTTGACAAACTAAGAACCGAAGCAATCGAATTCTCAGGTTGGTCAAAAAAAGACAACATTGATTTATCTCTTGACCCTCAAACTAAAGGAAAAGCTATCTATAAATTTTTAAAGCCACCAGAAGCTAAAAAAATTATTCTTCAGCTAGCTTTATCTTTTCCTAGAAGAGGCACTAATCGAGTCAGAATATCTACCGATCAGAAAAACTGGCAAGCTATTGTTGAAAAAAAAGGCTATCACTTTTCACCTTTTGATCTCACCAGCATCATTAAAGATAGTAGTCAATTTTTTGTCATGATAGAAGCAGAAAATAATAATCCGATTACTGATAAGTCAAAACCCTCAGTCATTCTCTATGATTTTTACCTAATGTTTTACCAAAAAGAGTTTATCCTTCCACCAATTTTATTAATGTTATCAACTTTGTTTTTTCCGATTTTATTCATCCTTAAACCAAAATCCAAAAATACTATCAAGCTCAGTTTATTGTTTATTGTTTTTGGGATTGGGTTGCAGTTATCTATTAACAACCTTAACCACTATCTCTATCGCTCATTTGACTCAGATGTTATCTGCTTAACTCAAGAAATGCCTCGTTTTTTATCAATGGACTCTAAGTCAGCCTTATTAGGAAATTACTGTGGCAACAAAGAGAGCGTTATTATGCTGATTTTGCTATTCTTTTTTAACTTATTTGGTACAAACTCTGAAATAGCCTTAAGACTATCAAGCTTGATTTTTCATTTGTTAACCATTGGACTTGTTTTTATGTACGGTAAAAAAATCAAGTCATTTACTACTGGATTAATCGCCTCTCTTTTCATAGGTACTCACGCTTATCTTGTTCAGCTTTCAGCTAGAGGCTTAAGAGATAGCGCTTTTACTTTTGCGCTAACTCTTTTAATATTCTTTATATTTGAAGCAAACTATAAAAAAATTATTGCAAAAATATCCTTTATTCTCACAAGCTTATTTTTAGTTTACCTTAGACTTCATTCATTATTTCAAATTATAACCATTGTTCCGGTTTTAGCTGTTTGTAAACGTATTAAAAAATCACCATATATAAGGCAATCACTTTTTATCATTATCACCTTGATCTTAATTTCTTTCCCAATTATTAACCATAATTTAAAAACCTATGATACTTGGAATTACTCTGAACAGATGCATTTAAAGTGGAATGCCAACGTAGAATTTGCTGGAAAACCAGGATTCCCCTCTAAAGAATCTGTGGCTATCAATCCTTTTCAAGGTCCACCGATTTCCCCATTTACTTATTTTTTCAAACTTCATACCATTCCGGATTTAATCAAATCCACGATTGGCGGCATTATCAAAACCTTTCAATTTCTTTATTTTAAGAAAAACATATTTGGCTTCTTTATTTTTCTTTACGGAGGTTGGTTAATGGTTAAGACGAAGAAAAATTGGTATATTCCATTTTTAGTTTTTTATTTAGAAATGCCACATTTTTTCTTGGCCACCAAAAACTTAGTTGAATATCGTTCCATGACTCACTCCCTTCCATTTATTGGTTTAACTATTGGCTTTGCTATTGATAAAATATTAACTAAACTTAAAAAGTTTAAACGTGCCATTAATGAATAAACTAAAAAAAATCTTAAAACCAAAACTTAAATATATTACAAAGAATCAAAAACTCATCTTTGCAAATAACTTTATAGACTTTAAAGGTAAAAAGCCCAACAAGCCTTCAATTATTAGAGAACGATTAAGTCCTCGCTTATACGATTATTCTTATTTAATGACTAAAAGTTTTTTAAAGACCATGAATCAGTTTACTAAGCTAGTCAATCAAAAAAAAACTCCAGTAATCTTGGATCTTGGTTGTGGTTACAAACCCTTCAAGCTTCTTTTTAAAAATTGTCAGTATATTGGTGTTGATATCAGCCTTGACTCTTTTGCAGACATTATTGCTGATAATCACAAGCTTCCCTTTAAAGATAATTGTTTTGACGCAGTCATTGTTTCAGAAGTTTTAGAACACTCCAAAAACGAATATAAATTAATAAAAGAGCTAAAAAGAGTTACTAAGAACAAAGGCCTTGTGTTTATTTCCATGCCCTTTTTATTTCCACTTCATGGAGTTCCAGACGATTTTCAACGATTTACTAAATATAAACTTAAAGGGCTTTTTCAAAAAGATACAATTGTTAAAATAAAAGAAACTAACAACTTGTTTTCTTCTTTTTTTACTTTACCCAATCTTTTATTAAGAATTCTTTTTGGCTCGATCAAAATCTT
Source organism: uncultured Pseudomonadales bacterium (assembly GCA_964630755.1). Classification (GTDB taxonomy): domain Bacteria; phylum Patescibacteriota; class Microgenomatia; order UBA1400; family CG1-02-47-37; genus CAZVYS01. The sequence continues at coordinate 2,912 of CAZVYS010000041.1, forward strand.
ATATCCTATTTATTTGATTAATAATTTACTAGCCTTAGCAGTTGAAAACATAAGTAAAATTTATCGCCACAAAAAAGGTTTTATTGGTCAATATTGGGATTATGCTCTTACATCATCTCCTCTTGGTTATTCCTTAATCGTTAAAATTAAAAAATGAAACTAAAAAAAACCAAGCTTTGTTTTATCGACTTTTTTGCCTACCCTCTTTTTAATCCAAAATCTAAAATAATCTTTGGCGGGGCCCAAATTCAACTATACTTATTAGCCAAAGAACTAGCCAAAGACAAAAAATTTAAGATTAGTTTTTTAACTGATAATCGTCAAGATAATTGTCAATCGTTAATTAACAGCATCAATGTTATTAGTTTTCAACGATCAATCAATTATTCGTTTAAAATAATTAATTTCTTAAATAAATTACCTCTTCTAAGTTATCTGTTTTATACCACAAGACTATTTTTTATTTTTAAAAAAATTAATGCCGATATTTATTTTCAACGAGCAGCTAGTGCAGAAACTGGCTTAATTGCTCTTATAGCCAAAATTACCAAAAAAAAGTTTGTTTTTATGGTTGCACATCAAAATGATCTTAATGGTCAATTTGTTAAAAACAATAAACTAAAGGGCAAACTTTATCTGTTTGGCTTGAAGCTAGCTGATCAAATTGTCTGTCAAACTAAACATCAGTATAAAATGATCCAAAAATCTTTAAGGTCAAAATCAGTAATTATTCCTTCAGGTTACCCGATTAATAAAACTAGACTCAAAAAAACCAAAAAACACACTGTTTTATGGGTTGCTAGAGCCGAAACTTGGAAAAACCCTGAAGAATTTATCAGGCTTGCTACCAAATTTCCTAAACAAAAATTTACCATGATCTGTCCACCAGCAGAAAATAATCCAGTTTATTTTAATTCAATTAAACTTAAAGCTAATCAGGTTAGCAATCTAACTTTTATTCGTCAAATTCCATTTAACCAAATAGACACTTATTTTCAACAAGCTAAAATTTTTATTTCAACGTCTGATGCTGAAGGCTTTCCTAATACTTTTATTCAAGCAGCTAAAAACTTTTGTTCAATCTTATCATTCAAAGTAAATCCAGATAATATTCTTACCAACCATCAACTTGGTTTTTTTGCTAAAGCCAATAAGGATCAACTTATTAACTTTCTAAAAAAACTAATTAACAATCGTAATCTTCGTCAAAAACTAAACTCCAATGCTTATCAATATATTTCAGCTAATCATCAGATAAAAAACTCCACTAAAAAATTAAAAAAACTTGTCTCAGCTTTGAACTAGTTTTTTAAACTGGCTAACCTTGTCATCTATATTATGAATTTTTTGACTAAACTGAACCGCCTGGCTTGAAAGATTTTTCCATAATTTAGGATCTTTTATTACTTTTCTCACCAATTGCTCTAGTTTTTTCACCCTACCATTTGCAGCAAACCCCCAATCAAAATCTTTAAAAGAATTATTAGGATCTTTAAACAAAGTTAAAGATGGTGTTCCATGAGCCGCTGCCATTAAGTGTGATGTATGCATACTGCCATAATCAGAGGTATCTACAAACAACATAGCTTTTTTATACTCCTCAATTGCTTTTGAAAACGGCACGTTTGTTTTAATTGTCATATTCTTAACACTTTTTGTCATATCAACTACTTTTTTAAAGTAATCAGGGTTGTTTCTTGACAAAGCCATAATCATTTTAAAGCTAACATCAGGCATTCTTTTAGCTAAGTTTATAAACCCTTCTGGATTTTTCCATTTATCAAGTCGAGCTATCCAGAGAATTTCCTTCCGTTTACTAAATGGCAAAATCTTCTTTTGAGTCGGATACCAATAGGGTATATAAATCGAATCAAGTTGGTAGTGCTTTTTAAGCATTCTTTGGTGTCTTTTTGAGGTACACCATACAAGATGTGCTTTTTTCAAGCTAAATTCATAAATCTTACCTAAAATCTTATTCCTATTAACATAAGTTTTATCAATATCTTCGTCGTGTCCAACTAAAAAGATAAATTTTTTAAAAAATAGCTTGCACAAAATCGCTGTTAAGCCTGCTTCATAGCTAGCGCTGCCTTGGATATAAACATCAGCTCTTATTGCTTTCATCTCTTCCCAGAGTCTAAAAAAATCTACGTGAGGCAATTGCCAGAGTTTATTAAAACGTTCTGCTATTCGATTAAAAATAGCCGACAAAACTCTGGTTTCTATTAGTTTGCCTTGAAAGCTTTTATCTCGAGAAGTTTTGTATAGCTTAATTCCATTAATGCTCTCAATTTTCTTATTCTTGCTAGTGTCATCTTCTACTAGAAAACTAATCTCTATTTTTTTATCCTTAACCAGCTCTTTTGAAATTAAATAAAATAAAACTTCATTGCCGCCAATCGTTATTTGGCTTTTTTCATTAAACAATTTGT
>CAZVYS010000042.1:0-5206 GCA_964630755.1 uncultured Pseudomonadales bacterium
AGGGAGAGTAAATCATTTGTTTTAGATTCAAGAAATGATCAGCATATTCATTTTGCATTTGAGGTAGTTGATCAATATTGGTAAATTTTTTCTCCATTAAAGCCGGCGCCCAAAAAAACAAACCTAAACTAGCGGCAATGATAAAACTTAAGATGATTGGTTTTAATGTTTTAAAGTTTAGTTTTCTATAATGCAGAGAGAGCGAAATAGTAAACAAGATTAAAATTGGAGCGCCGAACAAAAAGATAATATTATGAGTTAAACTAAAAAAAGCTAAGCAAAAAGTAGAAATGAGAAAATTTAAGCGATTTGGTTTTTGAATCAAATTGTCAAAAGCCCACAATAATAAAGGAATTAGGCCCAAGGCAACTATTTCTCCAATACTCATTCGAACGAGAATATCAAGCATTTGATAAGGAGCGGTTAGGTAAACTAAAGCAGCTACTAGAGCAGCTGAAGGTTTGAGTTTTTTCTTTAAAAATAAATACCAAAAAAAGCCTCCTGTAAATAGAGAAGCAAAAATAGTGATTTTAAAGCTAGTTTCAAAATCAGCTCCAAGCATTTTAGGGAACATGCTTAATATATATGGGGTGTAATAATTAAAATTAAATATTGGATAGCCAAATTTATAATTTAAATTTGGCGCCCAACGAACTGGAAAATGATAATCTTTTACAGCCAAATGGAAGTTGGCCATTCGAGCTAAGTATAATTGTCCGTCATGAGTTTCTGGAAAACCTGGTTTAAAAAATGATCTTAATAAAAAAATCGATAAAAATAAAATCGGAATGATTGGCCAAAGAGTTTTAATTATTCTTAAGTGTTTTTGCATAAACTTTTAAAGTATTTTTAGCAGTTTTTTGCCAAGAGAATTTATTGCTTTGTATTAATCCTAACTTAGATAGTTTTGATCGTAAAGTTGGTTGGTTGAAAAGTTTTTTGATAGCAGTTTCTAACTCTAGAGGTTTATGAGGATCAATTAATAGAGCTGCTTTACCAGCTATTTCAGTTAACGAAGTTGAGTTTGAAGTAACTACTGGACAGCCAGAAGCAAAAGCTTCCAAAACTGGTAAACCAAAACCTTCGGCAATTGAAGGTTGAGCATATACAGTAGCTAAATTATATAAACAGACAAGATCTTTGGTGGGAATAAAACCTAGACGGATTATTTTTTTAGGATAGTTATTGGCAAGGCGAAAAAACTCAACCATGTCTTGATTTTCAGGGTGATTTTTATTAAAGGTTGTATTAGTAGCTTGGCGGCCAACAACAACTAATGGGTAGTTTAAATCTAAGCAAGATTGAGTTAAGAAGGGTATGTTTTTATTCCAGTTTAAATCACCGACGTATAAAACAAATTTATCAGGTAATTGATATTTTTTCTTGGTTTGTTTTAATTTGACTTTATCTATATTTGGAGTAAAAACTCGATCAGCGGCTAGATATACGACCGAAATTTGATCTAAAGAAATATTGGTGAGTTGATGAATATCTTTTTTTGAAGACTGAGAATCAGTAATAATAGCTGAAACTGATTGAAGAAATTTTTTTTGCTTTAACCAGAAAAACCTTCCTTTTAGCCCTAAAGGGTAATGTTTAGGGAATTTTAATGGGATAAGATCATGAACAGTTATTACTGTTGGGGTCGAAGTTTTTTGGGGAGTTTTACTAAAAAGAGTAAAGCTGGGGTAATGAATTAAATCAACCTTTTTAGGAAGATTTTGTGAGAATTGAATTACTTTTAAAGCACTGGAATCTTTTGATAAAGCTTTAAGAAGGCGTTGCGTATAAAATCCTAAGCCCCGATACTGATGAGGTGAGCTTAGAGAACTAACATCAAGGCCGATGCGCATAAACACCCTCCCAAACTTTAAAATAAATAACTGGAAAACGAAGTGAAGACATTAAAGAAAAAATAAAACCGGGTAAGCCATCAACAAAACCTTTATGCCTAGCGTAGGTTAGAAAAAACCAATAAATTGGTTTTATTAAAAGATAGTTTATGGCCATCGCTAGGTTGGGTTTTTGTTTTAATTTTATTAAGCTCTGAGCGTCTAGATCAGTGTAGCGATTAAATCGCTTTATATATCTAGCAAAATCTGGATCAGAATAGTGAAGCAGATCATTCTTTAGATAACCAACTTTTCCTTTAATGGCTATTTGCTCATGAACACTTATGCACGGAAAATGGCCAAAACCTTTTTTAAATAACCGAATAACATAGTCAGGATATTGTCCACCTTTAGTTAAAAATCTAGTTAAAAACCAGTTTTTTCGAGGTAAATAGTAGCCGTTAAAAGTTGACCTTTTTTGATTAATGACAGATTTAATTTCTAGTTTTAGCTGATCAGATAACTCTTCGTCAGCATCTAGTTGTAAGATCCAAATACCGGTTGCTTTATCCACAGCTAGTTGTTTGTTTTGATGAAACATGGATTGGTTTTTAACTTTAAAAACCTTGGCGCCTAGTTTTTTGGCTATTTGCCTAGTTTTATCTTGAGAGGTACCATCAACTACAATAATTTCATCGGCAATTGATTTTACAGACTGAAGGTATTTTTTGAGATTCTCTTGCTCGTTAAAGGTAGCTAGAACTACAGATAATAAAGGTTTTTTCATGATTTAGTTAAAAAGTCGGTGTCTAATTAAGATGTATAAAACAGAAAAGCCATCTTTCCAGGTAATTTTTTTCCCTTCATGGAATTCTCGACCAGCGTAAGAGATTGGTACTTCAAAAATTCGATAACCTTTTTTTAAGATTTTGACTGTTGTTTCAGGATCAAAACCAAAACCTTTTTGGCTTAAATTTAGAGATTTAAATAATTTAGTGGGCATTAGTTTATAACAAACTTCCATATCTGAAAGAGTGGTATTGTACAAAATGTTAGCTAGAAAAGTAAGAAAACGATTACCAAGGTAGTGCCAGAAGAGCATATTTTTGTGAGGACCTAAGAAACGAGAACCGTAAACTACTTCGGCTTTTTTGGTTATAATTGGCTTTAGTAATTCTTTTATATCCTCTGGATCATATTCCAAATCAGCATCTTGAATAATTGTGTAATCTCCTGTTACTAATCTCAAACCTGCGTGTACAGCTGCCCCCTTACCTTGATTATTTTCAAGATTAATGACAGTAATGCCGGGTAGTTGATTAATAATGCTTTTGGTTTTATCAGTTGAGCCGTCGTTAACTACAATTATTTCTTTTTTTATTTTCTGAGGCAGTTTTAGTTTTTTAACTAAATTAATTATTTTTTTAACGGTTGCTTGTTCATTGAAAACTGGAATAATAATTGATAGTTTTTTCATAGTTTAATTAGCTCAGGTTTATAACTTGAGTATAAATAATCTTGAGTTTGATGAGTAGATTTATCAACAGATTTAAATTTTATCTGTTGAGTGTCAGAATAATAATCGGAAAAGTTCAAAGCTTGGTTAGTTAAGTTTAACTGAATAGTTTGCAGTAAATCTGGAGTGTAGTTAATAACAAAAAAAGTTGGATTTTGAGAGATTGACTGATAACCAATGAGTTGATGATCTGGGTCAAAAAACTTTAGTTCAAGTTGGGTTAATCTTCCAGCTGCATCTTGATCCACAATAGCAGGAATCTCCAAATCCTCTGCTATAAAAAAGCAATCTGGCTGGCAGATAACTTTTAATTCATTTAAGTGACTCTGGCTAGATTCTACTTTTGATAATGAATTAGACTTGTTTAAACTAATCAGGCTTTGTTTTAAGATACGAGGCTTAAAAAGATCAAAATAAACTGGCTGGTAATTTGGATAAACAAAAATTTGGAAAAAGTGAAGGCTGGTGACTACTAATATGGCAAATAAAAAACCAAAGTAATTAATCTGCTTTGGTTGAAGTTTTGACATAGGATATAATTGGGATGATGAAATTAAAGTTTAATAAACCTATTATATCACTGATAATAGTCTGGTTTTTAATTATTCTGGGAGTATGTTTAAGATCATATCAGGCTGATAGATATCCAGTTGATAATAATGATGATGGATTGCACTATACCTGGGCGGGAATTAGTTTAATTAAAAATCCCTTAAAGCCATCTACTCATAGCATTTTTGATGTTGGCAATAAAGCTTTAAAATGGCGATCACAATATATGGATTATATTCCTAGAATGAGATTTGGGTTAAAAATTGTGGAGCCTTGGCAAGATCATCCCCCGCTGGGGGCGTTAATAATTGGCTTACCTGCTTATTTATTGGGGTTTAGACAGTTCGAACTAGTGCCTCAATTGATCGTCAGATACCCGGCCATTTTGGCTAGTATTTTGACCATGTATTTTACTTATTTAATCTCCAAAGATTTATTTAATAAAAAAGTGGCGAGATTAGCTTTGATTTTTATGGCTACAACTCCTTATTTTGTTATTGCCCACAGGCAATCATTTTTAGAAAACTTTCTAACTCCTTTGTTTTTAATTGCCTTTTATGACACTCTTAAGTACTTAAAAACTAATCAAAAAGTAGATTTAATCAAAGTAATGATTTTTAGTTTTTTTTGTGGCTGGATAAAAGTGGTTGGATTTGCAGTGCCGTTTATGATGGCAGTTTGGCTTTGGGTTAAGAGTAAAAAGAAAGAAGCAGTTAGACTAGGCTTAATTGGTATAACTTCAATTCTTGCTTACCTTGGCTATGCAATGATGGTTTCTAAAGAGGTGTTTTTCCAAAGCTTAACTAATCAAGGAGTGAGAGGTGCTTTTGCAAGTTCGTTTTTAAATGGTTTAACTGTGATTGAGTTTTACGGAAATTTTAGAGATGGTTGGTATGTATTGGGATTTATTATGGCTTTAGTGCTTTTAATGAGTAAAAAAAGCAAGGCTTTTTCCTGGTTTTTCTCTGCTTGGTTGATTGTTATTTTTTTAACCTCTGGTAGACTAGCGAACTCGCCATGGTATCGTTATCCTTTAATTCCGTTTATGAGTATGGCTTTGGGTTTTTATGCAGAGAAATATTTACGAAAAAATAGCTTGTTTTTAGCCCTTCCTTTCTGGTTGTTAGGCATGACTGGATTTGATTTGTTAAAGATTAATCTACCAGTATTGCTGTTCAGATTAGGGACAGTTATGTTCGCTTTAATCTACGGACTTAAGTTTATGTTAAATAATAAATGGGTAAATAAATCAGCCTATTTATTTACCAGAGCTTTAATAGTGTGCTTAGTATTATTAAATATTTTA
>CAZVYS010000043.1:0-4767 GCA_964630755.1 uncultured Pseudomonadales bacterium
GCTTAAATCTTTAGAGATAAAAGAAAAAGATTACCCTAGATTGATTAAGGAGTGTCAAAAACAAAGAATCGAGTTTTTATCCACTCCACATGGACATATTAATTCAGCGCAATTATTAGATCCAATGGTTCGCTATTGGAAGGTTGCTTCTGGTGATTTAATCAATTTACCTTTTTTAGAATATTTAGGCAAAACTAAAAAACCAATTATTTTATCTACTGGCATGGCCACGATTAAAGAAACTCAAGAAGCAGTTAGAATAATTGAAAAGGTGGGTAATAAGAAAATTATAGTGTTGCATTGTACTACCAACTATCCTTGCCCAGATAACGAAGCTAATGTGTTAGCGGTTTTAGATATTCAAAGAAACTTTCCACAATATATTACTGGGTTTTCTGATCACACAATGGGGATTGAAGCAAGTTTGATGGCGGTTTCCATGGGAGCAATGGTAATAGAAAAACATTTTACTTTAGATCGAAATTTGCCAGGACCTGACCAGAAAAATTCTTTAGAACCAGATGAGTTTAAACAAATGGTTGATAAAATCAGGCAGGTTGAAGTTTTAAGAGGTACAGGGATAAGGAAGCCATTTAAAAGCGAGATGGTGATTGCTCAAATGGCTCGAAAAGCAGTCATAGCTCAAAAAGAGATTAAAAAAGGTGAATTAATAACTGATAAAAAAATGACTATAAAACGGCCTGCTAAAGGGGGCTTGCACCCAAGAGAATACTGGAAAATATTGGATAAAAAAGCTAAAAAAAATATTCTGGCTGATACTCAACTAAAAATGGGTGATTATTGATGATAAAATAGGCACATGAAGAAAATTGTCTATTTAACTGGAACCAGGGCTGAGTTTGGTTTGATGAAGCAGATATTATTGGGAATTGAGAAGGACAAAAAGATGGAATTACAGCTATTGGTGACTGGGATGCATCTAATGAAAGAGTTTGGAGAAACAGTTAATGAGGTAAAAAAAGAGTTTAAAAAAGTAGAAATTATTAATGCTATTTATGCTCAAGATAACCGAGAATCAATGGCTCGATTTTTAGGTAAATGCTCAAAAGATGTGGTGGAAATCCTGATTAAGGATAAACCAGAAATAGTAATTGTTTTAGGTGATCGAGCTGAGCAGCTAGCAATGGCTCAAGCTGCCGCTTACTTAGATATTCCCCTGGTTCATCTTCATGGTGGAGAAGTTACCAAAACCATTGACGACAAGGTTAGAAATTCAATTTCTCAGCTGGCTGACTGGCATCTACCAGCGACAAAAAAAGCTAGAAAAAGGCTAATAAGAATGGGAATGAATAGAAAAAAAATTAAAGTGGTTGGAGCACCAGGTTTGGATGAGATTAAAAAACTACAAACTGAAGACAAAAAGTTTCAAATAGTAATATTACAACACCCTGAAGAAGATGAAAAAAGGGCAGGCGAACAAATGGAAACTACAATAAAGGCTGCTTTACTGATTGACTTACCTATTCATGTGATTTATCCAAATGCTGATGCTGGTGGCAGAAGCATGATAAAAGTAATAAAAAAATATAAAAATAAGTTTCCAGAGTTAATTAAACAATACCCGAGTATTAAAAGAGAGCAATTTATTAAGCTATTGAATCAATCTAAAGTTTTAGTAGGTAATAGTTCAGCTGGACTGATTGAATCCCCTAGCTTGGGTATTAATGTAGTAAATATTGGCCCAAGGCAACAAGGTAGAGAAAAAGCTAGAAATGTGATTGATGTTGGTTATGATGAAGGCCTGATTCAAGAATCAATTAGAGAGGCATTGAGAATGAATAATCTAAGAGTGAAAAATCCATATGGTGATGGGAAAACTAGTAGGCGGGTGGTAAAATGGCTAAAACGAATATGAGTAGATTTTCTGACTGGAAAACACCAGAATTTGATGAAAAAGGCATGACTAGGTGGAACTGGATGTGTCAATATCATCAAAATTTAAAAATTGGTAAAAACTCAGATGTTGGCGCTTTTTCATATATTAATGCTAAGCATGGAGTAGAAATTGGAGAATCAGTTCAAATTGGCTCTCATTGTAGTATTTATAGTGAGAATACCATTGATAATACCTCTGGCAAGGTAGTGATTGGCAAAAGAGCTAAGATTGGCAGTCATAGTGTTATTCTTCCAGGAGTTACTATTGGAGAAAAAGCGGTAATTGGGGCTTTTAGCTTAGTTAAAGAAAATGTTTCGGCTGAAAAGGTATATATTGGAATTCCGGTTAAAGAATTAAAATGAAGCCAAGAATTAATCAGTTAGATAATCAGTTTGTATTAGGCCCACCATATTTGACTATTGACGAACTGAAAGCGGTGGAAAAAGTAATTAGGTCAGGTCAACTAAGCTTAGGAAAAGAGACAGAAAAATTTGAGACCGAGATGGCTAGATATTCAGGAGCTAAATATGCTGTAGCTTGTAGTAGCGGGACAACTGCTTTACATTTGTCAGTGGTAGCTGGTGGGATTTCTGAAAATGATGAGGTAATTACCTCTCCTTTTTCGTTTGTTGCGTCAACAAATTGCTTTTTGTATCAAAAAGCAAAGCCAGTATTGGTTGATATTGATAAAGAAAGTTTTAATCTTGATCCAAGTAAAATAGAGGCAAAAATTAACAAGAACACAAAAGCAATATTGGGAGTAGATATTTTTGGTTATCCGGCAGAGTGGGAACAAATAATTAACATAGCAAAAAAGCATGACTTAAAAATCATTGAAGATGCAGCTGAGGCTCTTGGAGCTGAGTATAAAAGTAAAAAACTGGGCAGCTTAGGCCACCCAACTGTGTTTGCGTTTTATCCCAATAAACAAATTACTACTGGTGAAGGAGGAATGGTGGTTTTAAATGATAAAAAAACCTATCAATTAATCAAAGGGTTAGCTAATCAGGGTCGAGGACCAGACATGAAGTGGTTAAAACATCCATTCTTAGGTTACAACTATAGAATGACAGAAATATCTGCTGCTTTGGGTAGAGAGCAACTTAAAAAAATAGACCAATTTTTAGAAAACAGAAGTCAGATAGCTAAATGGTATAAAGAAAGGTTAAATCAAATAGATGGGATAAGTTTTTTGAAAGAAAATGATACAAATCACAAAAGAAGTTGGTTTGTTTATGTAGTTAGACTAGATAAACGATTTGATCGAGACAAAGTAATTATTAAATTACACCAATTGGGAATTCCTGCAAAAGCATATTTACCGTCAATACATTTACAGCCTTATATGAAGTCTTATGGATTTAAACTGGGTGATTTTCCTGTTTGTGAATCAGTATCAAGATCAACTTTATCATTACCTTTTTATACCGGCATGAAAGAAACTACAGTAAGTCAAGTTTGTGATCGGTTAAAAAAAGCCTTAAAATAAGAGTATGAAAAATAAACTTAATGGGAAAACAATCTTAGTGTCTGGTGGCACAGGGTCTATTGGATCAGTTTTAGTGGAACAATTATTGAAAAATTTTTCACCTAAACAGGTAAGAATTTTTGATAACCATGAAGTAGGATTATTTGAAGCAATCAGAAAATATCCAAATAACAGAAAATTAAGATTCTTTTTGGGTGATGTGCGAGATAAAAACAGAGTGACGACAGCTTTAGAAGGAGTGGATATTGCTTTTCATGCGGCTGCTTTAAAACATGTGAATTTAAATGAGTATAGTCCGTTTGAGTCGGTTAAGACTAATGTAATTGGCACCCAAAATATGCTAGAAGCGGCTTTAGAAAACAAAATTGAGGTGTTTATTAATGTCTCTACAGATAAAGCAGCAAACCCAACTAGTACCATGGGGGCTAGTAAGTTACTAGCTGAAAGACTGACAACTGGAATGGAATATTATAAGGGGAGACAAAAAACGATTTTTGCTAGTGTTAGGTTTGGAAATGTTTTAAATTCTTCAGGAAGTGTGATGCCAATATTTTTAGACCAAATTGAAAATGGTGGTCCAGTGACGGTGACCGACAAGCGAATGGTGAGGTATTTTATGACCACTGAAGAGGCGGTTAAGCTAATCTTTAAGGCCACAAATACAGCTTGTGGAGGAGAAGTGTTTATCTTAAAAATGCCAGCTTTAAAAATCTGGGATTTAGCTGAAGCAATGATAAGCAAATTCAGTCAAAAGAAACTAACAATTAAAGAGGTGGGTAAAAGACCTGGTGAGAAATTGTTTGAAAAAATTGTTACCCGAACAGAGGCAGAACAAGCTCTAGAGTTAAAAGAAATGTACGTTTTGCCAATAGCTATAGATTTTCCAAATAAAGATGAAGATGCAGTTAATCAAAGTTATCAATATTATCAGAAATTAGGTGGCAAGCCAGTGCCTAGCGATGGAGTAAAGCCTGAAAAACTTTTAAACAAACAGCAAGTTAGAAAACTTATTGACGCCATAAACTAAAAATGAAGTTTGTCATAGTTGGATTGGGTTCAATTGGCAAAAGGCATCAGAAAAATCTAAAAACTTTAGGTCATAAGACAATTTCTGTTCATCGTTATGATGATTTAAGCCAGTCGTTAAAAAAACATAATCCTGACGGGGTATTTATTTGTAATCCAACTTCAATGCACCTTGAAACATCTTTGGTGGTGGCTAAAGCTGGAATGAATTTTTTCTTAGAAAAACCAATCAGCAATAGTTTGTTTAAAGTAGATGAGCTAATTAAAATTATTAAAGAAAAAAATCTAGTAGTTCAAGTTGGCTATCAGTTTAGGTATGAACCTGAATTAATAAAATTAAAACAAAAACTAAAGC
>CAZVYS010000044.1:0-4444 GCA_964630755.1 uncultured Pseudomonadales bacterium
GACCTAGATGTGAAGTAAAGATTACGTTGAATTTTAAAGGTTGGTGGCATTGTGGGCAAAACAAGGCGTCAGCAGAATCTGACAAGTGTAATCGTTGCTTTTTTGACTTGGGTAAGCCAAATGAAAAACTAGTTATTCTAGTAGTGGAGGCAAGGTAGTTTAAAGATGGATCATCTGCATTAAAAATAAGAGTTGATTTTTTTGGTAAGTAATTCAGGCTTTGTTTCCATTTTTCAAGTAGGGTGTCGATTTCACCATAACGATCTAGTTGATCTCTAAAAAGATTTGTAAATAAAATTAAACTTGGCTTAAGAGTTTTAATGGCCTCTGGAGCAGCTGCTTCATCTACTTCGAAAATAGCTAGTTTGATTGAAAGAGTTCCTTTTAAACTAATTCGTTTAATTAAAGTACTGGCGATGCCCCTAAGTAAGTTTGATCCAGAGCGATTGTGAAGATGATTGGTTTTTGTTTGATCAAGTATGTGGCTGAGTAGCCTTGAGGTAGTAGTTTTTCCGTTGGTTCCAGTGATGATAATGGTTTTTAGTTGGTTTTTATTAACAATTTGATTAATTAAAGTAGGATTTATTTTTAAGGCAATTAAGCCTGGTAAAGCAGAACCACCGGACAGTGGCAGGAACCCACAGATAGCTGATATTGTTTTAGCAACAAAAATACTTAGATAAAGTTTTAGCATCCTGTAATGTAGTTACTTGACATATTATAAGTTGTATAGTAGTATAGTAAATAGATCCGTCGGTAGAGCCTCACCGGGCATACTGATGGATTTTTTTTGGTTTATATTTTATCATTACGGGTTTAATTCATATCATCAAGAAATTGCTGAACTCCTCTTGCCCATGATCCATCGCTTAAAGGAGTGTAAATTCCCATAATTTCTTCTGGAGTTATTAAACCTTTGCCTAGATAGTTTTTAGATAAACCTTTGGTGACTGCGTCAATTGCTTCTTTGTATGAATCAAAACCGAGAGTCCCTCGACTATGAATTCCCCAGCCCCAACAGTTGTGTGTTCCTTCTGGAGCTTTTTTGCATAGATTTGACTCTTGTTGAGCAATAGCTACTAATAATCGAGGGTCAACTCCTTCCCTGCGGCCAACCTTAACTAGATAATCGGCGTAAGGTAGCAAAGAAGAGTTGTATTTGCTTAAATATGATTTAATAATTTCTGGAATGGCGTCTTCTGATTTAACGCTGTAGGTAAAAGCACCAATTACTTCTGGTAAGATGGCGTGAGAAGTAATGGCGTCGTTTTGATCAGTTGAAATTTTAGGTCTATGAGATTTAGGAGTAAATTGAGCTATGTTAAGATAAACTCCCAAGCTTAAAAATAAAGTTAAAGCAGTAATACTAAACCATCCAAAAATGGCTAAGGCTTTTTTCATAGAACAATATCATCTTACCTCAATGGTTAAGAGAGTCAAGCAAGTTGGTATAATACAAATTAAGCCACGGTGTTGGAATTGGTAGACAAGCACGCTTCAGAAGCGTGTGTTCTTAAGAACGTGTGAGTTCAAATCTCACTCGTGGCACATAACATGTTAAAATATATATTCTAGCCGAGGTGGTGGAATTGGTAGACACGTGCGCTTGAGGGGCGTATGGAGCAATCCGTGCAGGTTCAAGTCCTGTTCTCGGCACCAAGGATCCTTAGCTCAGTTGGTTAGAGCGTTGCGTTTACATCGCAAAGGCCGTAGGTTCGAGCCCTACAGGATCCACAAAATCTGGTATACTAAAAAAATTGCCGGGCAAGATAGCCAACTTGGTGACGGCGGGCGTCTGAAAAACGTCAGATACAGGTTCGATTCCTGTTCTTGCCACAGTTCAGGAGTGCGCAGTTTCGCGCGAGTCCCGATGCCTGACGGGACGAGCGCTATCCAGGGAAGATTTGAAGAAAAATTCAAAAGACGATTTGATAAAAAGAAGTTCGACCCGAGTTTTTTGACCATGACTGAAAGTTCATGGTCAGTATTTTTTGCTTTGGCGATTTTTTGTTGATAAATCAAGCCTTTTATGAATTTATTCATAGGTTCGATCCAAGCAGAACCTTTATTTAAAACCTTGTTAATTTTTTCCTCTAAATTAAGCTTTAGCTTAATTAATCTTTCTTTAGTTTGCTGATAATCTTTTTGATCAATTACTTGGTCTAAGTAAGTATCTAAAAGTCTTTGGAGTTTTAGATCAATAGATTTAACTTTAATTTTAAGTTGTTTGGTTTTAGTTTTAATATTTTGCTTTTCTTTTAATTCATCTTTTTTAAGTTGGTTTAGCATCCAGTTAGCGTTTTGAGGGTGTAAAGAGTGGTTAAAGACGATTTTTCTAATCTGTTTTTTAAAGTCTTTTGCTGGTATGTAAGGTTGAGAGCAAAACCCAAAATTTTTACCACAACGATAGTAGTCATATCTGACTTTCCTTTTAGTTCGTTTGTAATATTTAAGATGTTTCTCAGCGGTTATGGCTGAACCACATTCGACACATTTAGCTAAACCAAGAAAAGCAAAATTAACTTTCTTTTTGTTTTTGGGTTGATTGTTTTTGGAGTAAATCTTTTGACATTGATCAAAAAGACTTTTTTTAATCAAGGGAGTGTGCGAACCTTGATAAGTTTCACCAGCAAACTTAATTAAGCCGTAATAAAAAGGATTGGTTAGGATTCGCTTGATAGCGTCTAAGTGAAGTGGTTTGCCGCTTCTTCCTTTTAACCCATGATTGAATAAGAATTGCTGAATAGAAACATTTGAATATTTTCCAGTTGAGAAAAGTTTAAAGGCTTTTTTGATAACCAAAGCTGTTTTTGGATTAACCTGAATGTTTCTTTTTACTGGGTGGTTATAGTATCCAGTGGGAGCTTTGTTGGGCAGTATGCCTCGTTTGAGTTTTTCTCTGTATCCCCTTTTGACGTTTTCAGACAAGTTGTCCACATAATACTTTGCTTGCGAGAAAGCCATATTTAGCATAAATCGACCCTGTGGTGTGTTTTCAAACCAAAATGTGGGAAATTTAAGAGATTGGAGTTTGCCGGTGTCGAGCAAATAAACTAATTTACCGCCGTCAATTGTGTTTCTGGCTAGACGATCAGGATGCCAAGCGATGATTCCATTAGCTTTCTCTTTTTCAATCAAGTTAATTAGTTTATTAAACTTTTCTCTTCCTGGCTTTTTGGCTGTTTTGGATTCGGTTAAATACTCAATTATTTCAAACCCCTCTTTTTCAGCTAATTCTTTTGACTCGTTGATTTGTTGAGTGATCGACAAAACTTGCTTGTGTTTATCCTCTGTTGATTTTCGGCAGTAAGCGATGTATTTAATCATGAGCAGTTTAAGTAATTAAACTGAGTAAATTTTTGCGTTTTTTCTTTTCATTCTTTTTATCAAATCGTCTTTTGAATTTTTCTTCAAATCTTCCCTGGATAGCGCTCGTCCCGTCAGGCATCGGGACTCGCGCGAAACTGCGCACTCCTGAACTGTGGTCAGTATACATAATTATTCGAACTCATTTTAAAGGAGCGTCGGCTGACCCCAAGCAGCCGACGAACTATTTATAAAGCTCCGGCGCTTCGCGCCTCCGCTAAACTCGGGTCGAACAGGCTACTTTGTAGCCAAAAGAAAAAACGCAAAAATTTTTAAAGAGCTAATTGTTAATACAACTTGAATGGCCGCCCTAGTGTACTCAACTTAAGTTACCTTAAATTGTCCAAGACGGCCACTAAAAAAGGTAACGAGTTGAGTACAAGAAAATATTAACATAATTAGTTCTGATTTGGTATACTATAAACAAATTAAATAAATGGAGGATTTATGACAAGAGAAACAAATACAGGAAAAATGGTAAGCGCGGTTAAAAAGGTTGAAGCACCCGATGGATCAACATTTGACATATTAAGGCATGCACCAGAGGGTGCTGCTAAAATTCGAGGAAATGCATTGGTAGCAATGAGAAAAATTGCTGAGGAAAGAGAAGAAGGACTACTTAGATATTTAGAAACAGGGTCAGGTACTTCTGCTGAATATGCAACCTCATCAGCAATAATTCATGCACAAAATAGAGAAGTGAAGGCTGATTTAGTAAGGGTAGCAGTAAATTCTAGGCTAGCTGAAGGACATAGGGATAGTGCAGTTTCGATGTTGAGTTATGGAAAGGCAGGCGAGCTTGATTTACCTGAATTTGGAATGGATTTTGTACAGCAGCAATATGATGAAGCAGTAGAGGAAGGTGATTTTAATGATGCTAAGATGATAGCGAAAGAAGTATTGGGAAATAAAACAGAAATGTTTAAATCAGAGGAGGGTGAACAAGTTGATGAGGAGGGGTGGAAAGAAAAGGAAGCTCAGGCTTTTCAGCAAGACGCAGAGCAAGTTTTGAAACAAGAAGCAGAAGTGCCAGAAAGTGTAGATTGGTGGAAGTTAGACATGCTTTTTAATGAATGTC
>CAZVYS010000045.1:0-4140 GCA_964630755.1 uncultured Pseudomonadales bacterium
TTTATTTTTTTTAATCTTTTAATAGCTTTATTCCAGATATCTCGTACTAATCCACCAGATTGAACCAGCCCGTTAATAATTAGTCTCGGCATGTTAAACACCATGACTACTTTAATTATGCCGTTATACCTAGACTGATCTTGCCTGATAGTGTAATAAGACAGAAAATATTTGAGTGATTTTTTTACCTTCATTTGATTATTTTTTTACCAACATATTTTTGTAAAACTTTAGGCACTTTAATATATCCTTCTTTAGTTTGATAGTTTTCAAAAATAGCCACCCAGATCCTTGGCGTTGCTAAAGCCGTATTATTTAACATATGCACAAACTTAGTTTCTTGGTTTTTAGTATTGTAACGGATATTGGCTCTTCTAGATTGAAACTCACCCATAAAACTATCTGACATAGTTTCGCCATAACTATTTCTTGAAGGCATCCAGGTTTCAATATCATATTTTTTAATTTGAGGCTCACCCATATCGCCAGTACACATCATCATCTTTCTATAGGGTAATTTAAGTTCTTGTAGCATTTCTTCAGCATAACTAGACAATTTTTCAAGCCAACCTAGGGACTCCTTTTGATCATTTTTACAGATCACTACTTGTTCAATTTTCATAAATTCATGCACTCTATATAAACCTTTGGTGTCTTTTCCATAACTACCAATTTCTCTTCTGTAACATGGAGAAAATCCTGCATAAAGTATTGGCAAATCTTCTTCATTTAAAGTTTCATTGGCATGATAACTAACCAAAGGCACTTCAGCAGTGCCAGCCAAAAATCTTACGTCTTTTTCTTGCGCATCATCAAAGGTTTTATAAATATCTACTTCTCCCCATGGAAAATGGCCAGTGTTAACTAATGCCTCTTTTTTAACAATAATCGGCGGGATCATTGGCTTAAAACCTTTTTTGATTAATTTTTCAAGAGCATATTGCATCAAACCCATCTGCATGGTCACTGCCTCGTTTTTCAAAAAATAACCTCTAAAACCTGCTACCTTTACTCCTCGCTCTAAGTCTAGTAAATCTAATTCAGTTCCAAGCTGAATATGATCTTTGGGTTTAAATGAAAACTTAGGTGGTTTGCCCCATTTTTTAACAAGTTTATTATCTGCTTCGTCTTTGCCTTTTGGCACTTCATCAGCCGGAACCGATGGAATCTTTAACATTGCTTCTTGATAACTTGTCTCAACTTTTCGTAAACCTGGCTCAAGTGCTTTAAGCTGCTTTTTGATTTTTCGTCCTCTATCTATATCTTTTTTTGTTAACTTATTTCTTTCGGCTCTTAATTTTTCAACCTCACCCAACAATTCTCTTCTTTTTTTATCAAAAACCAGTACTTTCTCTACTGCCTTAGAGTCAACTCCTTTATCTTGAGCTGCTTTTTTGATTCTTTGATGATTTTCTCTAATATACTGAATATCTAGCATATAAGATTATAGTCCTAAATTTGATGCTATTTCTTGCATCGCTTTTAAACTTAACTCCACAAAATCTCTTAACTCGATCCCTAGTTTCTCTTCACACATAGAAATTTCATCACGCCTAGTTCCAGCTGCAAAAGCTTTACTTTTAAACTTTTTCATCACTGACTTAACTTTTACACTTGAAAGTTTTTTATCTGGTCGAACTAAAGCAGTTGCCACAATCAAGCCAGTTAAGGTGTCACAGATAAACAGCGACCAGCCCATTAAAGTTTCAGGTGCCTCACACTCATCATCCACCTTATATGCGTGGGCTCTAATCGCTTTATATATCTCTTCAGGTAAATCTACTCCTTCTTCTTTTAACATTTTTGGCCCCCAACTACCATGTTTTTCCATCGGTTCACTCACTTCATAAGCCACATCGTGTAATAATCCTGCCAAGCCCCAAACATCTTCTTTTTCCGGCTCAAGTTTACGAGCCAGTGCCCGCATAATCGCCTCAGTAGCCAGCATGTGCTTGACTGTGTTTTCAGTCTTAACAAATTTACGCACCAATTTTAGTGCTTTATCTCTATTCATAACTGTTTTTTAAGTTTAATAATTTTTAGGCAACGAACAATGTTACTTACAACCATATATAAGAAAAACAAAACCGCTGATCCAAGTAAAACTTGCAAAATCACTGGGGCGTATTGATTAACCGCTGGAAATAAAAATCCCAAAAAACCAAGACTTGATACCAGTAAAGTAACCATCAAAGTCACTGCTGCTGATTCAATCGCATAAAGCATTTTATCTTTCTTTAGTTGATCTATTTGATATTGAACATCGGCCTTGGCCAATTTTTTAGCTTTTTTAGCTGGCATAGTTTACTCCTTTAGACTGGATTTGGAATATCTATAAATTCCACCTCCAACTTATTTTGATAATTTCGCTTTATTATTTTACCAAGTTCTTGTACTCCAAACACCTCCGAAGCATAATGTCCACCAGCCATGTAGTTAAAGCCCATGTCTTTTGCCATTGATGGACCTGCTTCAGCTATCTCGCCAGATATATGTAGTTCTACACTCTTATCAATTATTTCCCAAATTTCTTTACCATAAGGCTTAGCAGCACCTGAGCATACTCCAATTCTTTTTACTTTTTTAGGTCCTCCATAAATAGCCATCACATCATGATTTAAAATCTCTGACAATTTTCCAGCTAACTTTTTAGTTTCCTGAGGAGTATCAAACTCACCTATATAGCCCCACTCACTTGAATAGGGGATTCTTAACCGTTTAGCCCCTAGTAATTTGATTATCATGGCATTATTGCCAAACTCTGGTTGCATGTCTAAAGCTGCATGAAATCCAGCTACAGTCAAGTTATTTTCAAACACCATCTTTAATCTTTTTTCAGTCCCTGGATGAAGTCGACAATTAATAATATTGTTATTTGTTAAATCCAGTCCATGGTGAAATGCGCAATAATCTGCTTTTGCTTTAACTGCTTCCTTAAAAAAATCTAAACTAGCTGATACTCCCAAGACTATTTTTTTCACTTCTTCTTTACCATGAATCTGGACACCGTTAGCATAGTTATCAAGCTCTTGGACTTTTTCGAGCAACTCTTCTCCAATCGACTCATGAATAAACTTAGTTAGCTCATCACGCTTTACCATATAGACCCAATCCTTTAGTTAACTTATCAATTACTTTTGTTGGTCCAGTTAAAACCACTGCATGATAAGTCAAGTCTTTAGATTTACTAATAGCTTTATTTAAATCATCATCATGGCCAGTATCAAACATTTCTTGTGGATAGTCTGCGACAGCTACATTTGGCATTTCTTTAGCTTCATTAACAATCTGCTTTATTTTCTTAGTTTCAGCTCCGAGTGTCACCACTGGATATCGGCTAATCCCTGCGTGTTTTTGGCCATTGGCATCAATATAGTTCTCTCGCCCCATCCATGAATCATCAGCTCGATGTCCAGCTGCAAAAACCAAATGCCCTAAGGCATTGCTGGCCATACCAGCTGATAAATCTTTACTTAAAATAGCGGCAATTTTTCTTTCTTTATAATCATATTTTTCAGACTTTACTACCACACCCTTAATCGGCTTAACACCATCTTTAGCCGAAACAATTCCTGATTCAACTACCTTTCCACCGCAGTACTTGGTAATTATCTCAATTGATTCACTCAATGACTTTCTGACCATGTCTTCGGTTACTTCAAATACGCCATCTACATTAATAAATAATCGGGTTGTTTTTTTAGTTACTTTAGTTCGATCAGCATCGCGATAATTGTAATCAAGATTAAACGGACCTTTTTGATCAAAATAAGCTACTTCACCCTTTTTAAGGGTGGTCACTCCATCAACTCCCAATAATTTAATTTGTTCTCCACCTTCAGCCACAGAAACTTTGCATGGAAACTCGAATTGATCTGCATCAAAGGCTCCTAAACTAACTCTATTTTTCATTACCACTAAGTTATAAGCATCAACCGCTGTATTAACCTGATACAAACCCTTATCTTGAGCTATCCGTCTAAGTAGTGCTTCAGGGCTTGGTTTTCTAGAACGTAAATCCACCGCCATTTTTTGATACATCTTTTGATAACTTTTTAATTCAGAATATTTTTCGATTTTATCTAGAGTAATGACTTTATATTTTTTAATCATATCCTCCTACTCAATTACTAAATCTAC
>CAZVYS010000046.1:0-3991 GCA_964630755.1 uncultured Pseudomonadales bacterium
CCTGCTCGGGATACTTAGAAGCTGGATAGTGTCTGACTTTCACAGTTGCGGCACAGTCTCGGACTTTCACCGAAGTTCCTATTAACTCAACTTCATAAAGACACCTTAATCAATTTCTCAACTTAAAACAATAGGAAATCAAATTCTTATAAACTATCTTAATTCACTAAATTCCTGAGCCTTCAAAACGTCATCAGGGGTACCAACATCTAAAGACTCTTTTGATACAAAAGCATATACCGGAATACCTTTTTCAATTAACCAGGGAATTACAGATCCAGGAGTGTCCATATTCCCACCTTCATGTTCATATTCTTTTAACAAAGCTAAGGTTTCAGCCTTATACACATATATAGGTACAGACAAATAATTACTCTTAGGCTTTTTAGGTTTTTCCTCAAAGTTCACTATTTGATCACCTTTCAAAACCGCACAGCCTAATCGGTTTGCAATAATATCCTTACTTTTTGCTCGGCTTACTACAGTGATCAAGCCATTTTTTCCTTCACAAAAATCCAAAAACTGACTCATCTTAAATCCATAAAGTGTATCGCTAGGATTTACCAAAACATCTTTTCCCCACCAATTCATTTTATCCAAAACCAGCATCAAGTCACCTATTGCCCCTAATCGATTATCTGGATCATCAACTCCATTATTAATTAAGCCAACAGACTCACTTAAACCAGCTTTCTTTCTCCACTCATCATATTGGTCAAAAAATCGATTATTGCTAACAGTCACAGTTTCCAAGACCCTGGGATCTTGCCTAGTATCTTCAATAATCCTATCTATTACAGTATTATCATTAACAGAAATTAATCCTTTAGGTAGTGCAGCACCCATTTCACCCATTCTAGTTCCAAAACCAGCTGCCAAGGTTACACAGTGATATTCATTTTCTGGCATAATATTTTTAAGCTATTATATCAATTCCAGATTTAAAGCTGGTGCCTGTCCGCACCACCGTTTTCTAAAAGCTCAGATACTGTCACAAAACTAAATCCTTTTTCTTGTAATTCATCAATAATTTGCGGGAGCGCACCTAATGTTTGATCCCGATTTGGAACCTTGTCCTCATTTGAACCGTCGTGCATTAACACAATACTCCCCTTAGAAGCGTTTTTAACAACATTATCAATAATTTCTTCCTCGCCTGGCTTTTTCCAATCTAATGAATCAACATCCCAGCCAATGACTTTGAGTTTCAATAGCTGAGTCACCTTAGGTAAATTTGAACCATGCCAGCCATAAGGGGATCTAAATATTGCGGGTCTTATTTTAGTAAGATAATGAATTTTCTCCTCAGCAACCATTAACTCTTTGGCTAGTTCCTGAAACTTCATAAAGTTTATATATTTATGACTATTGCTATGGTTGCCAATTTCATGACCCTGTATGTGGATACGCTTTAAAACTTCTGGATATTTATCAACATTCTCTCCAACAACAAAAAATGTTGCTTTAATATTTTTGTCTTTAAGTATCTTTAGTATGCCATCTGTATACTGTGGGCTAGGGCCATCATCAAAAGTCAGAGCGATTATTTTTTGATCAGTTTGTACACTAGTTGTAGAAATACCCAACACTTGCTTTTTAGCATCATTTGCCTTAACAACAAAAATTAGTGTTGAAAGAATAGTAATTAAAAAAACAAGTGCAAACACCCTCATAACTAGAGTTTAGCAAACTTTGTTGGCCCTAGTGCCTGCCCGCCTTTGGTGGGGACTATGTTGGAACCTATTTTACTGAAAACTATAAATTGGTTAATGAATTCTGGCCTGCAGTTTGTCCAAAATCACACAGCCTTTGCATATTATCAGAGTGATGAATAAAATTAACAAGGGGGTCAATCTCACGAGTTCCTTGATCATGAACAATACTAGTAGTTTGACAAACGATTCCACCGAGAATCTCATTGCCCAAAAGTACTGTATATGGCCTTAGCATATTTTCTGGGTTTCCTTCCAAACCATAAAACGGCCAGGTTTCAACAACTGGAATTCCATCCCCATCAATAACGCAGCGATAATCAGTGCTGCCACGGGAATCATTTAGCCTTACTCTTCCTTCTGCCGATAACCAACTATGAATATCAAGCCATTTTGAAAGCTCTCGTTCTGTCATAATCCTATATGGTATTAAAGAAAATTGGTTTAAGTCTAGCATTTCAGTTAGTGACGTTAACTCTTCTCTATTTGGGACAATCTCATCTTCACCAAAAAGTCTCGTAAAATATAAACTTGAAGGACCAACTATCATTTTGAATGGCACTGTAGATCCATTTTGAAAATGAACCTCATAGCATCCTTTTCTCAAGTTCGATCTTGAAGTGTGAATGCTAATATTTTTTCCAGAGTCATCAGTTATTGATGCGAAAACAAGCATTTTGTTATCTTGCGTTTTTAATATATGACTTTGCCACTCTGGCAGGGTAGATGGGCTTACATCTCGCCCATTTAACTCTTGCAGGGTTGCTTCAGGAGGCAGGTATACAAGATCTTGATTGTCCTTCATAAAATCAAGTTCAGGGCCTATTAAGTTTTCAACAAGAGAAGCAATCCTATCTACTTCTGGTAATGTAGTTGCTAATTCAAAATTCATTCTGACGATTATATCAAACAAACAAGAGAAATTGCAATATTATGGGCTTATTTTTTAAGGGCTTCTTTTAGCATTGACCGCAGTGTAGTTTTACCCTTAGTTGTTTTTAAATACTTTTCTCTTCTCTTAGCATCTTTTATATTTTGATATGCTTCATAGAATAATAAATCAAATGGAGCATAATACTTAGTAGACAATTCTTGCTTTTTATTATGTTCTTTAAAGCGCCTTTTTAAGTTAGTGGTAAAGCCAACATAGAGAAAATTCTTTGTTTTACTTTTTAAAATGTAAACGTATGAAAAATCCATCTGTTTAGGTTTGGGGTGACGCACCAGACGGTGCATCACTCACTTACCATTTGTGCATATCTTCTGCGAAGCCATGCACCGCATGGTGCGTGGTTGTCCAGTTCGGACACTATTCGAACCTATTACTTGAGGAAAACTGTTCCGGTATATATTCCTAGATATTTAAGTTAACCTTATTCTTGTAGAAATATCTTGTAATATTTTATTAAGCAAGATACGATCTTATCATGAGTGATATTGCAACAGAGCCTATCCCAGGAGCTACAGAACGTGAAGTTCAGGTTGATTTATATAAAGTTTATCGAGAGCTTAGGGGGGAGCCAATAAAATATCTGGAGGGGCTTCCAAGGCAGGCAATAGTGTCGGCGATAAAAAGAGACCTGCTAGATAGTGAGACGATAAATACAGCTACTTTAGTTGACATCGTAGAGAAACTTAATCTTGTTGATGAAATTAAAGATGATGATGAGTTAAAACAGGCTGCGCAAAAACGTGTTCTGCAGTCTTTTAAAGATGCAAAGTATGACGCTGTGGACCAGGCTAATGCTTTGCATAACATTTTTACTTTTGAGGGTGATTTTGTAAAAAAAGAGGATTTTAGAACTGCAGTAGTTCACAGCTTTACCCAGTACGTAACCGAAGTATACGGTCCAAATGGACCCAGAAATGAACTTTGGAATGAGTTTTTAGAAAAGATGAGATTTGATAAAGAAGAAAAAGAGGCAGCAGTGGTTAAAACCATTAAGCCAATACTTGAGATAAACTTTAATGATTCTGGCCAAATGCAATCGACAAGACTAGTTTCAATTCTCGATTCAGGTTTAATTCAGGACGAAAACAAATTACTAAAAGATGATATTCAAGAATCTTTTATACAATTTGCACTCAAGAAAACTAAAACAAATGACAAGTCTGAAATTCAAGAGCAAAGTTTAAGTGAATTAATATCAAAATTTCCGTTGTCTGAAGACACATCAGCAAATTCTGAAATGGTTGAGGCGTCAAAAAATCATTTTTCTTCACTCGTTAAAATGGGATATGATCCTGATATTGCTAAAGATATTCAAAGAAGATTTAAG
>CAZVYS010000047.1:0-3912 GCA_964630755.1 uncultured Pseudomonadales bacterium
GGCCAATTCCCTGGGCGCGACTGTCGTCGCGCCCGACAGTTCGCAACTTGGAGCCACCTTTCGGATTCGAACCGAAGACCTATCGCTTACAAAGCGATTGCTCTAACCAACTGAGCTAAGGTGGCCTGTCTGCCGACAGGCAGGCCTGAAGCACTATTTTAGCATGATACAATATATTAGATTCATAGCAAAATAAATCATTGTTACTTTTATATTCTTTTGCTCATTTTCTTCGTTATTTACTAACTCAAGTAGCTACGGCTACTATCGTTAATAAAAGCCTTGAAAATAAATCAAAACAATGGAAAAATTAACTAATTATTATTTCACTACAAATCTAATTTATGGCAGTGGTTTTAATTAAAGATAAAGTAACTAATGAGGATTTAAAGCAAGCCCGAGAAGAGCATCTTGACTATATTAAGATTGAGGTGGATGTTAAGTCTGGTTTGATGGCTATCGGAGGTGAGTGGCATGCAGACGGGGAAAAGGTTTTACTTGAGAATGGTAGTAAACAAGAAAATGTTTGGGGAGGTGGTTTGGTGCAAAGTAGTGGACAACTAGATTTTAATTCTTTGATTAACACCAAGCCAAAGCAAGGTAATAATAGTCAAGAGATACTGGATCAGAAAATTCGAGAAAAGTTTACTAAAGTAGTGAAAGAGAAGTTTGATTTATGAATCAAAAAGACAATTTGTCGGTAGATTTAAAAAGGATCAGCAGTTTTTTGATGGCAGAAAATGATAGCTTGGTAGATTCGGTCTTAAGTAAAGCAATGGAGATGTATCAGGATTTAGATGTAGTAGTTGGTAGAGTAAGTTTAAATCAGTGGCTTCAAATGATTAAAGAAAGAGTTGGAGGTAGAGAAAAAGCGGCAGAGAGAGCTTTGATGGCTTCGGCAGTGTTGAGATCTTAAGAAAAAAAAGAGCCCTACTGGGGCCGTTTACTGAAAGTGGTTCCCCGGATATTATCCAGGTGGGGTAGGTTGGTCCGATGCGTTAACAGGCGGACACTTTCCTGAATGAGTCCAATCAGGACTTTAAACCTCCCTTTACAAAAGTATCGAGGAAAAATCTTTCAGTTTTCAACGTGCCTGGTAGGGCAGTGCTTGTTTTCACAAGCAAGTTTATTATATCATGTTGTCAAGAAGTATGGATGGATCTGTAGTTGAAACTAAAGAAGATTATCAGTCTGCAGCTGATAAAATTGATTATACAGATGAAGGTTTTTTAAGAAGTTTCTCTGATTGGGCTAAAGAAAAAGCAAAGAATCATGTTGCTGAGCATGGGAGAGATGGTATTGGTTTAGGATTTCATAAGGCAAGTTTGCGAGCAATAGAATCCTTGGAAGAGGGTAGAAACTGTTTTGAAAAAAAAGATTGGGAAAAGATTGAGGCTTTTAATCAATCAATGATTGACCACTTGACGGGTTTATATAACAGGAGGTTTTTCAATGAAGTATTTAAAAAAGAGGTAGCTCAAGCCCATCGAGCTCGTTTGCCGTTGAGCATTATGATGATTGATCTTGACTATTTTAAATCGATAAATGACCGACTTGATCATGGAGCAGGAGATCAAGCCTTACAGTTTATTGCAGATTTTTTAAGAAAATATTCCAGAAATTCAGATATTGTCTGCCGGTGGGCGGGAGAGGAGTTTGTGATAATATTGCCAAATACATTTGTAGCTAAACGGTTTGAAGGTAAGGGTGAGGGTGGGGCTTTGTTTATGGCAAATAAAATGCAGGAAAGGTTTGAGCGCCAGTTTAGTAAGTTTTTAGAGGATGAGCTTGAATATGAAATAGATGAAGATGGCGATAATGCAGGTACGTTTACTGTGGTGGTTGGGGAGTTGATTAAAAAAGAAGGCAAAAAAGATGAAGGGGAAAGTTCTGAAAGCTTTTTTAAGAGAGTAGATGATACTTTAGCGAGAGCAAAAGAAAAAAAGCTTCGAAATGATACCTTAGTAGCTCCGACTATAGAAGCAGGGAAGATAGCAGATTAATTACCGGTAGAATTAGACTGATTGCTAAAGACCGACCACCGATGGGGAGGATGAGAAGAATAAGTAGAAGCTGGCCGTAGGATCTCATAAAGTCATTGTATTCGTCAGCCCAGTCGAGGGGGAGAATTCCGTATAAGATTTTGGAGCCGTCTAAAGGTGGGACAGGGAGTAAGTTAAAGATGGCCAGGTTAATATTCATAATTATTAAGGGCATGGAGATTAAACTTAGGATAGGTGAGCCGGTTATTTTGGCGGTTAGAGAAAGAATGGTGGCTAGAATCAAGTTTGAAGCTGGACCAGCTAAGGCGATTAAAGCAGAGTCGCGCTTGGGATGTCTTAGATTAAAAGGGTCAAAGGGAACTGGTTTGCCCCAGCCAAATCTAAAAAGGACTAGCATGACAGTGCCGACTGGATCAAGATGAGCGATTGGGTTTAGAGTTACTCGACCTTCAAGGGCTGGAGTGGGGTCGCCTAGCTTGTCAGCTATAAATGCGTGAGCAAACTCGTGAATAGTGACGGCGATTATTAAGCTAGCTGCCCAGATAAAAAAGATGATTGGGTTGTTTAAGAGTTCAATTAACATGATAGATTTGTAGCTGAATAATAATTAGGTAATTTTTTCATTATTTTGGTTACTTTTCAAGGCTTTTAATAACGATAGTAGCCGTAGCTACTTGAGTTAGTAAGCAACGAAGAAAATAAGCAAAAGAGTAAAAAAGTAACAATTGGTTATTTGGTTACAAATCTAATATATGGTATCATACTTGAGTTATATGGCAATGAAATGTGTTAAATGCGGTAAAGGGGCTCAAAGTGGGCATCATGTATCGCATGCAAAAAATCGAACCAAAAGAAAATTTAAGCCTAATTTAAAGAGAGCTACTATTAAGGTAGATGGAGTGAAAAGGAGATTGATGCTTTGCACTAAGTGTCTTAAAAAGGCGAAAAAGGAAAGTTTTAAGTAGTTAGGTATTGAGTAGAGAGATTGTTTTTAAGGCGTGTTCTAATCATGGTTGAGGAGATGTTGGTGATTACTTGTAAAGGGTGTTTTAAGGGGTACATGTTGGGGTAGAGTGGCTTAAAAGGGAAGTTAGCTCTAGGGTAGATGTAGAATTTCATTAGCTTAAGGAGTTTTTTGTATTGAGGCCATTTATGAAAGGTTTTTAAGTTGTCTGAGCCGATTAAAAAAGAAAAAGTGTGTTGAGGGTATTGTTTTTGTAAGTAGGTGAGGTGGTCGATAGTGTGGCCAGACATTTTATGATCCAGGCAACAGGTTTCGATTTTGACGGGTGTTTTTTCAGAGTTAGTGGATTTTTGGAGTTTTTTGACTAGCTTAAGTCTTGTTGCAGCTTTTGCAAAGTGTTTGTTTTTTGCAAAAGAGTGTTGGTAGTCTGGTAATAGCCAGAGCTCCTGAATATTGGGGATTAGTTCAAAGGTTTGGGAAATGACGATCTGGTGGCCAAGATGCGGGGGGTTGAAACTGCCTCCAAAGATGGTAATATTCATAGCCTATTTTAACAGATATTGGTAGCCGTTTTGGAATTGCTGAAAGGTTATTGGAGATTTGCCTTCGAGCTGGAAAAATCCATGAGGCAGGAGTTTTAGGGTTTTGTTATTTGGTAGGGTAGTCCAGACTCCTGGCCAGGGGTAGAAAGCGCGGATCTGGTGATTAACTGAGGTAAAGTTGGTTTTTGAGGCTTTGATAAAGTCAGGCAATTTGATAAAACCATCTTTTTTAGTAAATTTTCTAGCGTAGGGTGTGGGGGATTTAGAAGGTTGTTTAATTGGGGTGATTTTGTGTTCAATGTAGTCGGGGAGAATTTTAATTAATAGCTTGGTGCCCATTTTAAATAAGCGATTGAGTAGATCTTTACTGGTTTCTTGAGGTAATATGTCAGTTTTCTTCTGA
>CAZVYS010000048.1:0-3824 GCA_964630755.1 uncultured Pseudomonadales bacterium
AGGTGTAAACCAAACATCCTTAGTCAAAAACAACCAGCCTAACTTGTTTTTGACTCACACCAAAACAAAGTACCGTTTAACAAATCACTTACTCAGTTAAGTATTAATTAACTAGTATCTCAATCTACCTTGTATTCTTCTCCCCGTAGCTATATCTCCTAAAATCTCCTCTTCGTCTTGATCTAAAAACTTTTGATCTATTGCTTTCATAATCCTACTTTTCTCATCATCGCTGATTCTCGGCAACTTGCGCTTTGTTTTTTTTGACTTCTTCGATTGAATTGGCTTTTCTTCTTCGACTACTTCTACCTCCTCAGCTTTTTCTGGCTCTATGCCAAAAAACTTCGGTTCATTTTCCAACAAATACTGAACCTCCCTAACTAAGAATTCAGGATTATTTTCATATAGTTCAATCGACCTTTTTATAGCTCCACTTGATTCTCTGTGTTTAAGTTTATCAAGATGCTCTCTTCTTTGAGTTAAAAACTCATTACAATATGGCTGCAGTTCTTCTGGAATCGAAAAAGGCTGTTCGTCTGACTGAACTGATTTAATCTCTTCTGACATGTATCTATTTTAAACTTTTTGCAATCAAATATAAATAATAAACCCTAATCTATCAACCTTAACAAAAGTCTACTCTTTGTTAAATCCCCAAAAACACTTCTACCTCGTTCTTCTCGGCTGACAAGATCCCTGAATCTATCTTATGAGTCTTCATATACCCCTTTTTAAACCGAATCACAATCTCGTCTTTAATCGTCGTCACCATGTTGGCATGACCCCATAGCACATCAAACCTGCCCACCTCATTAATACTGCTCACAGCCCAGGCACTGCCCTTAAACACTTGTTTATCCCGTTGTCTTAAAGTCACCATTACTTTTTGATCTGCTCTCATCTCACGCCCTTTAAGCTTCCTTTAAACATTAGTTTATCAGGGTCGGTTTTATCAAACTGGCCTTTTAAAATCTTTTCTACCTCAATCACGGTTTGCTTTAACCTCACTTGTTCTCCTTTAACTCCGGTTTGTTCTGCTACCACTCTAAACGGTTGCGTCATAAAAGCTTTAATCAAGCTGGCTCGTCTGTAGGTTTGTCTGTTCTCCTCACTTAACTCTGCTTCTCCTACCAAACTAACCATTCTTTCTAACTCAGAAGCCTTTTTAAGTACTTTTTTGGCTTCTGTCACTGCTGTTAAGTGTCTCTCTCCCACCACCTCTTTACTTAAAGCTGATGAACCGGAATTTAATACATCCACCGCCGGCATATACCCTTGCTGGTATACGTCTCTGCTTAAAGCCACTACCGAAGTTAAGTAAGGTTGAACTGCCACCACCGCTTGATCCAGCATATCATCAGCTGGAACGTAAATCGCTTCAATGCTAGAGACTACTGAGTTATCTGAACTCACCAGTCTTTCATGAAACTGAGCCATCTCAGCCCCAAGAGTGGGTTGGTAGCCTTCTTCTGAAGGGATCACGCCGGTTAGAGCGGTTAGCTCACTGCCGGCTTGGGCAAATCTAAAGACGTTATCAATAAAGAAAAGCACGTTTTTATTAAGCTCATCTCTAAAATACTCTGCCACCGTCACGCCCGCAAAAGCCGTAGTAAACCGCAAAGCCGCGTTCTGGCTCATCATCCCTAAGATTAAGCTAGTTTGATCAAGTACTTTCTTTACCTTTAGCTCATCATACAGTTCATCTGCCTCCCTGGTTCTTTCTCCAACGCCGGCAAACACCGCAACCGTATCGGTTGCGTAAGGTCCGTTCTTGAAGCGAAGCTTCGAGGCCGGACCTTGTTGGATAGCGTTTTCCTTCTTAACGTGCCCTTTTTGGACAAATACCGACTGCATAATCTCAGTCAACAGCACCGTCTTACCTACTCCAGCTCCTCCAAACAAACCTAGCTTACCACCCTTTACTAACGGTGCAAAAAAGTCTATTACCTTAATCCCTGTTTCCCAGACTTCTAGCTTCCCATCCTTAGGTTTAATCCGATCCGTTCTCCAGATCTCTTGTTTTTCTTTGATCTTTAAATCTTTACCATCAAGCGGTTCTCCAAACATATTAACCGCCCTACCCAAAAGCTCCTTACCTACTGGCATACTTAACTTCTTACCCGTCCTTTTTAGTTCCATTCCTTTTCTAATCTCTTTCTCACCTTTTAAGATCAAGCCAAAAACTTCGGCTTTATCATCCATTAAATACACTTGAACTAGTACTTCTCCGCTTTTAAACACTTCATGTACTTGTGGAGATCCACCAACTGCTTCTAATGCTACTACCTGTCCTCGAATCGCTTTAACTCTTAGTGTCATATAAATTTCCTCCTAATCACTCGTTCTTGCTGCTTTCTTTCTTGAATCTGCTTGTCTGCCTGTCGTTGATCAATCCTCAGTTTACCTAACTGTTCATCAATCTTGTCCAAAGCTCTATCTAAATGCAGTAATCGAGACGCATACTTAGACAACTGGTTCTCCTCAGCCATCCCTCCCACTAAAGACGTCATAATCTCTTTGCCAAACTTGTCAGAAATCACATTAACAGACGGCTCGTAAATATACCTTGATCTTTTAGCTTCTTCTTTACTAATCTCTTGCTGAAGCTCCATAATCAAACCCGTCACATCCCCATTAACCACTTCCTGAGAAGCAATGTTCTCAAATTTGGCATAAAACACCCTTACCTTGGGATAGTGATTAAGCTTTAAGCTTAGTTCTTTTA
Organism: uncultured Pseudomonadales bacterium; assembly: GCA_964630755.1. GTDB lineage: Bacteria > Patescibacteriota > Microgenomatia > UBA1400 > CG1-02-47-37 > CAZVYS01. The sequence continues at coordinate 2,726 of CAZVYS010000048.1, forward strand.
AGTCTTCTTCTGGCATATGCTTGTCTTCTAGATCCAAATACTCAAACCTCAAGCTAGGTGATCTTTCTTCTACCAATCTTTTTCCTAAAGCCCCGACCACTACCGGCTCCACTCTATTCTCCTTTACATAACTTAGCCACTGATTAACTATCCGCTCAATCAAATCCCCAAAAAGACCGGCTTTAGCTGACATCAACACTGCGGCTTCCTGTTTCTTTTTAACAGTAAAGCTCTCAGTCAAGTCTGCCCCTACTTTGCTAGACAACTTAGTCAAAGCTTCTAAAAACTCTCTGGAGCTTAAGATCCGCTTTCGAATCTGCTTCATCTTTTCCGCGGCCGTCTCCTCATACACCTCTACCAAAGATCGTAAATCCACAGTCTGCTCCAAAGCTTCGGTCAACTGAGTATAGCTAAGCATTTAAAATCCCTCCCACTTTTTTCTCTATCTCGGAAACCGTATACGTCCCTTCGCCAGTCTGGTTAAAAAACTCCATTAGCTTGTCTCCTTTATCTATAGTCGCCTTTACTTGAGTGGTAATCTCGGCTCCAAACCGTAAAAATCTTTCTAGTTCCTGTCGTTTCTTTAACACTGCCAAGGCTTTTGATCCTAACTCTCTTAACTCTTTTGGTTGGGTCTGTCTACCGACTCTAGTAACTGACAAAAACAGGTTAATCGCCGGTCTAATCCCTTTAAGTTCTAGGGATTTATCAAAGAAAAGATGGCCGTCAGTAATACTCATTAGGTTAGTGGGAATGTATGAAGATAGGTCCTGGGCCAAGGTCTTGGCTATCCCTAAAGCGGTAATCGACACTGTTTTACTACCTACCTTAAAGTTGCCGGCTCGTTCTAAAAGCTTGGCTTGAGTATAAAAAACATCGCCTGGGTAAGACTCTCTACCTGGCAACCTACCAGCTAACAAAGATATCTCCCTAAAATACTGAGCGTGAGTAGTTAGATCATCAAAACCAATCACTACGTCTTTGCCTTTTTCTTTAAAATGCTCGGCCATAGCCATGGCTGTATATGGGGTTAAAAAGATCTCACCAGCCGAAGCGTCTGCTTCTGACTCTACTATCAAAAACTTGTTTAATAGCTTTT
>CAZVYS010000049.1:0-3699 GCA_964630755.1 uncultured Pseudomonadales bacterium
TTGGGTAAAATGACGTATGGCAATAGAGGAAAGAGACCGGCAATGCTGAAACTCAAGAAAGTAGCAATGCCGTTTTTAAAAGGGCTAGTGTTGTCGTCGGGCAAGATACCAAGTTCGTCGATCATCATGGTGTCGACCCAAAGCTTTTTGTTACTGGTAATCAAGTCAACCATCTTGGTAAGAGACTTGCCTTTAAAGCCCTTCTTTTGATAAATGTCTCTAATTTCTTTTCGTTCGCAGTCTGGAACGTGCTTGATCTCCCATTCTTCCATGGCTCGTTCTTTTTCAACATACTCCTGTTCAGACTTAGTGCCTAGATAGTTACCAATGGCCATGGCTAGACCATCGGCTAACAAATTGGCAAAACCTAAGATAAGAACAATGTTACTGGAAAGACTAGCACCAGCCACTCCGGCGACAACGGCAAAAGTGGTGATAATGCCGTCATTGGCGCCATAGACAACGTCGCGAATGTAAGCGCCGCCAAAGGTAGCGTGATATTTTTCAGTGGCATGACCAGCTTCGTGGGCTTTTCTTACTTCTTTGATTTTTTGTTCGAGGGATTGATTTTGTGACATAGTATTTGATTAAGCGTGTCTGGGTTTTGTTTTAGTTTTAAGATAGTTTAAGTATAGAACAATGGTAATGATAAGAATAATTGAACCAAAATAAGTGGCAAATGAACGAGCGGAAAATAGATCCATAAAGCGACCAATAAAGACGGCGGTTAAGGCGTAAGGTATCAGCTTTAACATGTTAAAAGTTGAGATAGAAGTAGCTCGGTATTTTGATTCGATTGTTTCGTTAACAGCTGAAGAAGTAATGTTGTCAGTGAGATGGTGCAAACCACCAGTTAAGTATAAGGCAAGGCCGCCAAAAGTTTTTGACAGATAAGCAAGAGGAATCATCAACATGGCATAGAGAGCATTGAAGAGATAAAAAGATTTAGCAGCGCCAAGCTTTTGTTTAAACTTAGGAGCAAGCTGCGCTACTAGGGCTGAGAAAATAAACAAACCTGAATAAAAGAAGCCAAGTTCTTTGTCTTTGAACCCAAATTCTACGGTAACGGAGTCTCCTAAAAATTCAGCGGGAATAACTAACAAGGCGCTGATTATTAGTAAGCTAATGATCTTGATTTTTGATTGAGGTTTAAATAATTGACTAAAGCCTTGCTTGGTTTGAGTTAAGTAGGTAGAGAGGGTAAATTTTTCAGTGTCAACTTTGGGCTCTTTGAGGAAAAAAGTTAAAAGAAAGCCTAAAAAGAAAAATGCGCCAGTCAAGGCATAAGGAAAACCAGGCCAGATTGAATAAACCAAGCCACCAACAATGCTAGCTGAAGCCCAGCCGAGCAAGCTGATGGTTTGAATATTAGCTAAAACCTTGTTGTAGGTTGATTGTTTTTTGAGTTGTTTTAGAGAGTCATAGACCAAGGCTTCATAGGCGCCAGAGTATAAGGTAAATCCAAGAGTGCCTATTAAGACACTTGCGATTAAATGAGAGTAGCTAGTGGCAAAGGCCATAATAAATTGAGAAATGGCGTGGATAAAAAAGGCAATAATTAAGGTTTTCTTTTTGCCTAGTAAATCAGCAATTGCCCCGGTGGGGATCTCGCTTATGATGGAAAAACTAATCCAGGCAGTTTCGATTAAACCAATGCCTTGGTAGTTGGTAAATTTTAGATAATACAAAATCCAGATACCCATCCAGAAAAGAGCGTTCCAGCAAAAGGTTAAAAGGTAGGCTAAAGTGATGTTTCGCTTCATGAGTTTGATTTTAACATTTTAGTGGTGGAGATTTTTGGATTATGGGAAAGGACAACTTTTACAATACCGCTTATGGATTTCATTAACTTGCGCTTGGCGGGTAAATTGGGGGTGTGAGAAGAAACGGCTAAGATATCTGGTTTAATTTGATTAATTAAAGTGCGGTGATGCTCGGGTTTGTCGAATTTTTCTGGAAGAGAAAAGATTTTGTCAGCTAGATTTAAAGCCTGAAGGTTTCTAATCCGAGTTCTGATTGAATTTATGGGGCGGTTTGGACCTTTGAGTTTTTTGACTCGTTTATCTGTTTCTAGACCAATTAATAAGATATTTCCAGAGTTTTTGGCTTTTTTTAAAAAATTAATATGCTCTTTATGGAGGATGTCAAAAATGCCGGTGACGAGAACTTTTTTCTCAGGTCCGATTTCGGACTTGAGTCCTTTAAGGTCCGGCCTCGAAGATAAATCTTCAAGAACGGACCTTTTCCTAGCTTGATACTGTTTTAAGACGATTTGGCCGGTGGGGCGAGGGTGAAAAAAAGCTGAGTGAAGAGAGACTTTTTCTCTGGTGATTTTTGATTTCATGTAGAAATATTGCAGTTTGAAGGCAAAAGAATTGAGGAGATTTGAAATTTTCAGGTGACTAGTGTTGCTTGAGGACTTCAAGGCCTGGCCTTGAAGTGTCATTGCTGCCTTAGGCAGAGCATTGGGGAGAAAGGATTTAACCCAGGAGTTTAGGGACAAGAATTTTTGATAAGTATTTCCCCGATCAAATAAAGGCTTAATCTGAGCTATTTCGTGAGCGGTGTAGAGGGTTTGACGTGATTTTTTGATAGCCAAGACTGATTCGTCTAGCCAAAGATTGAGGCAAAATTTATCTATGTTTCGCTCCGGAACGGAATGCTTTTGGGGGCGGCGGCGATTTCCGGTTATCTCAAGAATTAAGATAGCTAGTAAGCGGGTTAACCAAAGTCTATTATTTTTAGTGATAATCATTAGATCAATGTCATCGTTTTTGTTGGAGTTATTCATGCTTAATGCGCCAGTGATGGCAACTAACTTGATTGAGGGAATTAGGCGTAAGAGTTTAGTAATTTTTTGAGCTTTTCTTAACTTTAATAGGCTAAATTGTTGACGAGATTGACGAAGAGAGACAATGTTTTGACGATTAGGTAGGTGGTAAAAAGACTTTGTGCGCTGTATTTTCAACTTCAAGGCCTGGCCTTGAAGTGCTTGAAGTTTGACAGCTTTTTTACTAATTAACCATTTATGGATTTCTCTAGCAGTTAAAGGGTAGTCAAAGATGTCTGCGTAAGCTAAAGTTTTAAGAATAGAGCGCTGGAGTCTAGTCATGAAGTAATTATAACTTATGGCTGCATGATTAGACTGACAGGGTCTGACCCTGTCAGTTGGCTAAGCCGTATTGTTGGAGGATTTGAGAGACACCTTGGGTTAAAGCCTGGGTGGTGTTTTTATCGGATTTGTTTTGAAGAGACGAGTTAACTGCGTCTTGGTAGTATTTAATTAATTTATCATTAAGGCCGTTGTCAAAAGTGCGTGAAGCTAAGGGCCAAGACTGAGCAGAAATAGCTTGAGAAATAATGGCGCCTAGATAAGGATCGTTTTGAAGACTTGAGGCCATATCTTGTCTTGAATATGGTTCACCAAACAATCGAGCTTGGGCGGCCTGAGTGTACATTTTGGTGAGAGCCTCTTTTGAAGATAAATACTTTAAAAATTCAAAGGCTGCAGCAGAATTAGCAGATTTTTTAGAAACGCCTTCAAGCCAATAACTAGCCCAGCTAACGTTAGTGCCGGGAAGCTGAGGAACAGTATAAAGCTTAAAATTTAAACTAGGGTTAATTTGGCTAATTTCGAGCGCTCGCCATGAAGGGGCGATAATCATGGCTACTTTTTCGGTGGCAAAAGCATAGGTTGAG
>CAZVYS010000050.1:0-3645 GCA_964630755.1 uncultured Pseudomonadales bacterium
TTTTGATTAAAAAACCAACTACCAATAACCCCCCAATAATTATCCAGGCATGAATTACTACTCCAAAATCTCTAATTGCTCGCCAATTTAAACCAATCGTCTGGAGATCTTCTTTCCAGTATAAACTTAAAATCCCTCTTTCTATCTGACTAACAGGCAACAATCTACTAACTCCTGGAAAATTTTTTAGAATATTAACCGTTCCTGGATAACCAGGAACAATAAAAACACTCACGCTAATTATCGATGTTAATAAATGTTTAGAAAAAACTATTAACTTTTTTCTAAACACCAAAACCAATAATCCTAAATACAAACCTAAACTAAACAAAAAATTCTCTCTGATTACAAAAACCAAACTAAACCAAATCGTTGCTAAATAAAACGAAAAATTTGATTTTTTTACCATTCCGTCATATAAATTTCCCAACCCTAGTATCAAAAATAATATTAACAATGATTGTGGCGTTGGGGTTGAATAATAAAAAGTAACTGTTGGGCATAAGCTTAGTAAAACCAAAGTCATTAAAGAAGCTAACTTGCCGCTAATTTTTTTACTTAACCACCAGCTACTTAGAAAAACCAGCAGCCCAATTAAGAATGACTGCAATCTGCCAACTAGTAAACTTGGGCCAAATATTTTTTGACCTAATCCAAACAACAAAAAACTTCCTGGCATATGTTGATAGAAAAATCCTTCTGTAGTGTAATATCCCACATCACCATTAATCATTAAAAAGCCTTTAATTAAATACTTAATTTCATCAATATAACTGATATTAAACACCAGGCCATAAATGCCCACTAATATCCAAATAACAATAGAGATCAACACAATCCTTGTCTGAACTGTTTTTTTCATGCTCTAGTAGTTAGTCCACCATCTATAACAATATTTTCCCCAGTTACATAACTTGATAGATCAGAAGCTAAGTACAACAAGGCACCACTTATTTCATTTCTATTAGCCATTCTTTTTATCATTGTTTTTTCTGCATACTTTTTAACAAATTTATCTGACTGTTTATCATAAATGCCTCCAGGAGTGACACAATTAACCCTAATCTGTTTATCAGCATAAAGACTGGCTAAATGCTTTGTCAAAGCAATTACCCCTCCTTTGCTAGCAGAGTAAGCTGCTGGTACTCCCATTGTTTTACCAGCATATTTTTCTTTTTTATAAAGACTAAAATCAGGTGCTACTAACCCATAAATCGAGGCCAAGTTTATAATCGATCCTCCTCCTGTTTTTGCCATTGACTCAGCTGCTAACTTAGAACACGTATATGTTCCAGTTAGGTTTATTTTCAGTATTTGATCCCAGTTTGCTGCCTGTTTACCAGTAGCTCCATGATTATTAATCCATACATCTATTCTTTGATAATCTTTAACAATCTTAAAAATTACTTCTTTAATATTCTCCTCATCAGTCACATCTAGTTTATAATCACCACCATTAATATCAGTAGTCACCACTTTTGCTCCAGCTTTTAGAAAAGATTTTTTATGCTCAGGTCCTTGTATTCCTAAAGACCCAGTAATCACTATTACTTTATCTTGTAAGTTAAAAATCGAGTCTGACATAACCCTCCTTTAATAAAAACTCAGTAAACATAAAATCAAGTTCAGTATCAATATGGCTAGTTCTTTCTTCTGGGATAACAACCGCTCTAGTTTTGTCAGTAAAAATTTTATCTTTCATTAAAATCTCTTTTTTAATTGCGTACACGCTGGCATTAATTCGGAAAACTTTAGGCGCATCTTGTCTTCGAGTAATTTTTCCACCTGTTTTAAATAAAGGGTACTTGATATAACCATTTGGCTTAATTTCAGTCATCACAAAATAAGGATTATGCTCAGCCTCGCTGACTGTCACCACTGATTTTGTTTCACCTTTTAATAACGTCAAGCATTTATTAATATCAGAAACTAATCTTAATGGAGAAGTCGGATCAAGTAGAACCACTATTTTAACTTGATCATCAATCTCCTCAACTGCATGTTTTAACACTGGTAACATTGGGGTTTCATCTTTAGCTAAGCTCTTTGGTCTTTTAATTACTTCAGCTCCATAAAATGAAGCTAAGTTTAAATATTTATCACTATCACTAGAAACCACCACTTTATCAATTTTTTTGCAATTTTTGGCTGCCTTAATCGAGTAAGCCATTAATGGCCTCCCAGCCAATGGTTTAATATTTTTATCTTTTACTGACTTTGATCCCGATCTAGCGGGGATTACTCCTAGTATCATATTTCTTTACTAAATTATAGCCTACAATTGAACTGAGTATTAACCCAGATCCAATTAATTGAATAATATTTAACCTTTCACCTAAGAAGAAATAAGCTCCAATCAAAAGAAAAATCGGGCCTAAGTTAATAACAAGATTAAAATCTGTTACTGGTTGACTTTTTATTGCTTTAGATAAAAATATTGACATAAATACAAACAGCAATGAAACAATACAAATTAATTTTAAATCAATTAAACTTGTTCTTCCTAAATTTGGAGTCAAAACCCACATAAGGCCTACTAATATTCCTGAAACTAATCGTCTCCAAAAAGCTACTACTTCCGGATTTAGTTTATTTAAAGCTTTTTTTTGAAAAATAAAATCTAAAGATATAGTAATCGCTGCCAGTAATGCTAAACTATCACCAGAAAAATTAAGCACTAATTTTAGGTTGCCAGTTAATAGCCAAACTCCTGCCAGGACTACAGCAATTAAGGGCCAGAGTTTTTTATTCACTTTTTCTTTAATAATAAAATATGCAAGTATCGGCGTAATCAACACACTAGTTTTAGCAATTAGAGTATAGTTAGTAGCCGTTGTTAATCTTAAGGCTATAAAAGCAATTAAATTTCCTAGTCCAATCATTAAACCTGTTGGAAATATTAACTTAATATTTTTAAATTTTTTAAACTGTTTTTTAAAGGCTTTGTTTGGCAAAAAATAAAAAAACAAAATAACCGAAGATATTAAACTACTCGTCGAAGCTAAATAATAAGGGTGTATTTTTAAAGATAATAAGTGCTTAACTAATAATAGCGAACTTGCTTCAGTTAATACGAACCCAAAAGTCCACCAGTTCATAGCTTAATTATTTTTTTACTTTTACTCGCTTTTTTAGCCGCCTCAACTATTTCTAATACTTGCTTTCCTTCCTGAATAGTTGGTTTTGGCTTTTTAATTCCGTTAATACTATCAATAAAGTTTTTTGCTTCGTCAATATACATTTGATTAATATTCCATCCCGTATTTTTAATTTCAGCAAAATCCCAACTTAACTGACCACTTTCTCCAAATATCTGACAATTCCTAATGTAGCCTTTAGTGACGTAATCTAAATGAATATAACTTTTAACTCCAGATTGATGGGTTAACTCTAAATCAGCTATGGCCTCTGTTTCTATGTCTAGTTTATCTGACTTTTTAACTTTAGCTGACACTTTTTCTACTATGCCAAACAACCAAACTGCATAATCAATCTCATGAGACAGATCAAGCAGCACTCCACCGCCTAACTCTTTTTTTGCCGCATAGTTTTGTCGATAATCAATTTCTGGTCTCCAGTCTGGCAGAAAACTCGAGCAAATAATCTTTGCCTTCTTGATCTGGCCAACTTGCTTTAGTTTTTGTT
>CAZVYS010000051.1:0-3540 GCA_964630755.1 uncultured Pseudomonadales bacterium
GCCTACCTAGGTTCGAATCCTGGTCCCAGCACTCAATACAACCTCTATGTTATATTTATTTAATGAAACAGAAAATAATCCTTCTCGCCCTAATCATATCTTCATTTCTCTTCCGTTGGTATCTTGTCAGCGACAACCACTTTGAATTCTACTATTATCAAGCCAGAGACGCTGTTCTTTCTCGATCTATCCTTGAAAACCAAGACTTAAAAATCCAAGGACCAGCTACCAGTGGCACTGACGATAAAATTTACAATGGCGTTTTATACTATTACCTAATCGGCCCAGCCTATACTCTATCAAAAGGCAACCCCCTAATACCAACTTTATTCCTTTCCTTTTTAAGCTCTCTAGCAGTCATCCCTATCTTTCTACTTGGCAAACAAATCTTTAAAGCAAATTATCTGGCTATCTTTCCAGCTCTTTTATATGCCTTTTCAACTGACAGCGCTCAACTAGGCTCATGGCTATCTAATCCTAGTCTAGCTACCTGGTCTGTTCCCTGGTTCTATTTTTATATACATAAAACCTTTTACCAAAAGCAGTCTAAATACTTACCCTTAGCAGCTCTAATGATGGGCATTGCTACCCAGGCTACTTTATACGCTGTTTACTTAGTTGGCGTAATTCTCGTCATCTATATTCTCAAAGCCATAAAACTTAAAAACTGCTGGTTTATCTCAAAAAAGACTCTATTTAAATCTATGCTTGTTTATCTAATTTCTATCAGCAGCATGATTATTACCCAAGCCTTGTTAATCATCAACAAAATCTACAAACTCAGCGACCTTAGTTTAAATGCTGGTGGAAAACCAAGCTTGAGTATAGTCATAAACAGAATCATCAACATCTACGCTGAAAAAGCCAAGCTAGTGCTACTGCCTTCTTTAGAAATTCTTTCAATCATCTTAACTGGATTATTACTCATCTGGTTTTTTACTAACAAAAACTATAAAAAACTAAGACTATTCTTTAGTCTTTGGCTTTTTAGTCCAGCCATCCTCTTCTTGCTCCTTTCAAGGGACTCTTACTACTCCATCACTGGCCTAACTCCAGCTATCTACCTAATCATCACTTTTCTTTTATTCAGTCTATTAAAAAAACTTCAACCTCGGTTTACTAACCTAGTTATCGGTCTATTTTTTATCCTCTTTCTAGCCTCAAATATCATTTTTTTAAGAACTATCAGACGCACTCAATCAAGCAGCCTAACCGTTCAAAACGGCTCTTTTTTAAACCAGTTAATCAATCTAGTTGACCACACTTACTTAAAAGCTAATGGAGAAAGTTTTTCTATCTCCACTCTAACTTCTCCTTATAAACTCAACACCACCTGGGCTTATTTATTCAACTGGCGGGGCATGAGTAAATATGGTTATGTACCAAAATGGGTTGGTTCAGACCAAGCAGGAATCGCAGGCGACACCCTGCTAGTAAGATCAAATCAACCAGAGCCAATCCACTATTCTATTTACGAAACCGAGCCAAACTGGTTAAGTATGTTTGTACCTGAATTTCAAAAAGAACAACAAGGCATTGCCGGCCCAGTTACCTCAAAGCATAACTTTGGCACCTTATCTTTAGAGGTTAGAAACAATTCTGCCACCTTCAAGGTCCAACCTTGAAGGCCTATTAACTCACTCTGCCACCACTACATATCGCTCAGAATCTAAAAATCCATCGCAAGTATACATTGTTAACACTTCTTCATCTTTGGGCATTATCTGACTTACATCATCATTATCCACCCTCATAAACTCGCTAACTGCATACTCAAACTCTTCACCATCTTTATTAATCACTTCAACTCTATCTCCAATCTCAAGCCACCTAATCGGCCCCAACAAACTATTTTTGTTATGCCCGTAAATCACCACATTCCCCATCTCGCCCGGATTTACCGACTGATCCCAATGACTAACTCCTGCTTCTGACACTTCCCATTGATCATTAATCACTCGACCTTCCTCAATTGGCAAATCAACTGACAGCTTGTCTATCTTTAACCTTACTGGTCTAGATCTCTTCGCCACTTCTTCAACTACTCCTTCTCTAGTTTGTGAATACACAATCTGTTTGTTCTCATGCCAACTAAAAACTACCAAAGCCAAACCAAGCCCCATTCCCATTAACCATAAACCAAGATTCCTTAACCTCTTAGTTTTGCTTAACATAAACCAACACTCCCATGCCCACCATGGCTGCTCCTAACATAAAACTCAAGTCAACCAACATTTCTTTATCCATCCCAGTTTCAGCTAATTTAGTCACTTCTACCTTTTCCTCACAATTCACTTTTCTTCTTGAACTAACTCCCATTTTTTGACTTGGATAACCACTGGCTTTTGCCTTAACTTGATCATCGCCTTTAAACTCAATATCTGTCTCTGCTCGACCTGTGCTATCTGTTTTTTTCTTTACTCTTACTCCCTTATACTCAAAAGTAACTTCAACACCTTTTTGAGTCACTCCATTAATTTTAGCTACTGCGTTAACATAAAAATGATTCTGTCCACAATTCGGTCCATCTTTACCTAGATCTAATGTTTTCACTACTGGTGAAGGGGACGGACCATCACACAACTCATCTGGGCAATCTTGCGCCAAAACTAAAGAATCTTGTAAATAAATCACTCCACTTAAGATTGCACCACCAATTACCATGCCCTTGAAAAAAGCTTTAAAATTCATACCAAGTATTCCCCTGGGCAGGAAACTTATAGGTCGAAAGAAGTATATCAATCTAGCTCAAAATGTCAATAATTAAACCCACTATGTTACAATACTTAAATTATGCACCCATATATAGTTAAACTAAAACAAGATATCAAGAAAAAAGGGCTAAAAGGGCTAGCTTTGGATATTGACGATACTCTAGCCATCTCTGGTGATTACTGGATCAAAGGCATTCAAAAAGAGTTTGGCAATCCAGAAAATCTATCAGTTGAAGAAGTAAAGCAAAAATACCGCTACTCCTACTTTGCTCCCTATTGGAACTCAAAAAAAGTACGACTTTGGGAAAAATCTATCCGACACAGCCACGACTGGCACCTTCAAATCCCTATCATTAATAACGCCAATCACATTATCGAGCAAATTCATCAAATCATTCCCATTGTGGCTTACTTAACCGCCAGACCAAAATCTGTCTTAAAAGCCACTCAAGAATGGCTAACTAAACACAACTTTCCTAAAGCTCCAATTATCTATCGCCCCAAAAACGTCAAATTACCCATCAGTCTCGCCTGGAAAGCCAAAGTCCTTGAATACATGCATCCTCAAATCCTAGCCATGGTTGACGATCACCCGCAACTCTCAAAAGATCTACCATCAAACTACAAAGGCACTCTGTTCTTGTACGACTACCACGATCAATCACCCCGTGAAGACATTAATGTTATAGCGTGTAAAAACTGGCCAGAAGTTTTAACTCAAATAAAGGCTTTAAAACGAACTACTAAACCTGTAAAATAAACTCTATTACTAGCCGAGATAGCTCAGTTGGCCAGAGCACGAACATGGTAAGTTCGGGGTCTCGGG
>CAZVYS010000052.1:0-3532 GCA_964630755.1 uncultured Pseudomonadales bacterium
AAGAAGCCATCAATCTAATTTTACCTGAAGACAGGTATTTTTTTATCGAAGCTTGGATTAGCCGAATGGCAAAAAAACTTGACTTAGTTACTCCCGAATTAAGCTTGGTTAACGTTAGAATTAATGGACAATCAGGGGTTTATTTAAAATCAGAGCAATGGGGTGAAGTTTTTTTGAAAAATCATGGTTTACCAGAAAAAGCAGACCTTTATGGAGAAGCTGATTTTGATAAACCATTAGTTAGTTTGTATGACGATGTTTCAAATTTTAAAAAATACACCTTTGACCCTTCTAGACCTCAAGATGATGCAGCCAATCTTAAGGCTTTACTTGATCTTATTAATCACCCAGATGATGAGTATTTCTTTACTCAGTTGCCTTTAATTGTTGATATGGATAATTTTCTATTATGGCAAGCTCATTCAGCTTTGGCTTTTAGTCATTCTCAGAAAAGAAGTCACAACTTAGTAACATACTTTAATCCTAATCTTCAAAAGTTTCAGTTTATTCCTTGGAATGTAGCTATGGTTGATACTCAGCCAGATAATCCAGATTATGACTACAATCCTTTAATGACAAGAGTTTTACTTAATCCTGACTATATGTTTAAAAGAAACCAAATCTTATGGCAATACGTTAGTAATCAAGAAAACCTAAAAGACGATCTAGAATACTATGATCAACTTTATCAATCTTCTAGAGGAGATTTTTACAGAGACTCAATTAAAATCTTTCCCAATCTAGATTTTGATCTAAGGGTAAAAAAATACCGTAACAGAATTATTGCTGCCCAAAAGCAAATTTTAAATCTTTTAAATGATGCTCGCGCTCAAATAAATACTCAACTAAGACCTGATCATTCATCAGTGATAGCCAATTTTTCAATCAAGAGTCAAGGTTATTCTAGCCTAAAACTAAATAAAGTAATGCTAAACATGAATCAATCTCAGTCAGCTGACTTATTTTTGGTTAGCGATTCAAACCAAAATCAGCAACTTGATATCAATGATCAAAGTTTAGGCAGATTTTCAAATCAAGAAAATCATTTCAGTCTTGAGCCAAGTAATGTTTTAATTCACACTCAAAGACGACTAGGAGAACCAAAAAAACCATTTCAGCTCAATTCACTAACTCAGCACTTTTTTATTACTAACCCCAACAACCATAAAGTTGAGATAGATAGTATTAACTTGGAGATAATTAATGCTATCACCGATGAGTTAATAGTTTATAATAATTAATCATGTTTAAAATCGTTTTATTAAGATTAGTAATTATTTTTGCAAGGCTAATTAACTTAACTTATTATTTTCTCTCTCTGGCTTTAGAAAAAATAGGAAAAAAGCCTAACTGGACTGAAGAACTCGGTCAATATTTTAATATTACTTCTACTAAAGTCAATCAATTGATTAAACAAAAACGACTTCAGGCAGCTAAACTTTGGACAAGAAAAAAACGAAATACTGAATCACAAATTCATGCCTTTTACCAGGAAACTGATTATTTTATTTTTCGTCAAAAGTTTTTTCATCGTCATAAAGCCTATCTTGATTTGGCCCTACCTTTATTATTAAAGAAAAAAGGCAGTCTATGCGAATATGGCGGAGGCATCGGCCCTATGACTAAGTGGCTGATTAAATATTTTCCTAACTGGCAATATACTATTGTTGATCTTGACTGCCCTGTTATTAAGTTTGCCAAATGGCGTTTTAAAAACTTTTCGCAAGTTAATTTTTTAACCATTACTACTGCTAAACTACCATTAACAAAAAAATACGATGTTATTCTTTGCATGCATGTTTTAGAACATGTTTCTGACCCATTATCAGTAGTTAAACACTTGGTCTCACATTTAAAGCTTAATGGTTGGTTATTTTTGAATTTTATTTATGACCCAGGAAGAGAGAATTTAATCTCAGCCGCCAGACAAAGAAATAAAGTATTAAGTTACTTAAAAAAACACTTAAAGCCAGTTTTTTCAATAAATCCAGATAATGAAGATGATGGTTACGGTTTGTATTATAAATCAAGATGACAAAAGATAAACAATTTATTAAGTACCAGCAAAGGGGTGACTATCATTCTAGGCAAATCAGTCAATCTATTTTTAATTTTAGCGCTTTTGTTAATCTTCGTTACCATCAGGTCCTTCAGCTTATCCCTAAGAACAAAAAAATAAAACTTCTAGATATTGGTTGTGGCGAAGGAGTTTTACTCTCTTTAATCCAGCAAAAAACCAAAGCTTCAGTTGTTGGTTTAGATCCGGAAACCAAGTCTTTTAATCCGATTAACAATCTGAAAATTATTAAAGGATCAGCTTATAAATTACCTTTTAAATCTAACTCTTTTGATTATGTTATTTCCACTGAAGTTATCGAACATCTAGCCCGAGTTAATAAATATCTATCAGAAATCAAACGTGTCTTAAAATCATCAGGCTCTGCTATTATTACAACTCCAGTAAAGCTAACCTCAAAGCCTAAAGACAAAATGCACCTGAAGGAATACACGCCAAAAGAGCTAAAAAACTTACTTGATCAACATTTTCGCCAAGTAGCTCTTAAAACTTCCCATCCAGTTTGGTTAAAAAATCTATACAGCTTTTCGTTATTTAAAATCGGCAAGTACCACTTTGATCTCTTTCGCTGGTTTATTAACATCCTGGCTATCGTATTTCATTTCAATCTTTTTATGATTAAAACCAATCACCCATCTCACCAGTTAGCAGTAGTTAAAATTCCAAAAAAATGATTGGTAAAAATGTATTAGTTCAAATAATCAGCACTGCTATTGGCAGCATAATTACTTTTTTTACTTTATCATTGTCAGCTCGACTATTTGGCCCTGATATTTTAGGCAACTTAGCTTACATTATCAGCTTATTTGGCCTAGTTTTTGCTTTTTCAGATTTAGGTTTCTCTAGAGCTCATGTTCATTTTACTGCAAGTTTGAAAAAACCAAGCAAAACCCTAGGTACATTCCTGAAGATTAAACTAACTTTATTAAGCTTGACAGGTTTAGTGGCTATTATTCTTGGTTTTTCTAAAACTACCAGCTTTAAAGGGTTATTTCTATTAATGTTAATCTATCAACTCGCTTCTCGTTTGGCTGAAAGTATCTTAATTACCTTTGAAGGCCTTCAAGCTTCTATTCCTCAAAACACTATTCGTTTAATAGCTAAAGCCGCTAGGTTGCTGTCAGTGATTATTTTTGGCATCGTCATGATTAACAACCTTGGTTATAGCTTAACTTTTTTAGTTGAAAGTCTTATCTTAGTTCTCTTAAGCTTTTATATCACTAAGAAATTTAGGCCCTTAAAAAGTTCAAGTAGTCTTGCAAAAAAATATCTTAAATATAGTTGGCCTTTTTTTGCTATTTATCCTCTATCTTATTATTTAGACCATGGTGTGGTGGTTATCTTAAAAAATTTATCTTCTACTGCTCAAGTTGGCTATTTTGCAGCTAGTCAAAACTTATCCGGATTTGTTAAATCATTATTTGGATCAGTAATGGTTTATTTCTTTCCTCAAAT
>CAZVYS010000053.1:0-3515 GCA_964630755.1 uncultured Pseudomonadales bacterium
CATCACTATCCCATAGTAATGTAGTGTGATATACTACGTATTAGTAAAAAACATCGTTCCCCCTTGTCTTTTGCCCCTGTAAATTCAAGAAAGAAGTAATTATGTCTAGTAGATATCGAAAATCATATTCTAAAAAAAGAGCACGTCGATCATTTCATGGAAAACGTAGAAACCGATCTTTTAACCCCATTGCTCTAATTCAAAACCAAAGCCAGAAATCAAGGCAAAAAATCAAAACAGCTACTATTCAACATGAATTTTCTGATTTTAATATAAATAACCGAATTAAAACTAACATCAAGCAAAAAGGTTACTTAAAACCCACACCAATTCAAGATCAAGTTATTCCTCTAATAATTCAAAATAAAGATGTTGTTGGTATTGCTAACACCGGTACAGGCAAAACTGCCTCATTTCTTATCCCCTTGATCGAAAAAGCCTTTAATAATAATGACGAAAAAGTCTTAATAATCACTCCTACAAGGGAACTAGCTTTACAAATCCAAGAAGAATTTATCAATCTAGCTAGAAGCCTTAGGATTTTTTCTGCTATTTGTATTGGGGGAGTTTCGATTAACGGCCAGATCCGTCAACTAAGCCGTAATCCACAATTTGTTGTTGGTACCCCTGGTCGACTAAAAGACTTACAAGAAAGAAAACTCCTGAACCTAAACGTCTTCTCCACCATAGTCTTAGACGAAGTTGATCGAATGCTAGACATGGGATTTATTCACGATATTAAACACTTAATCTCATTCTTTCCGCAAAAGCGCCAATCATTATTCTTCTCAGCTACTATCGAAGGCAAGGTCAAGCAAGTCATGCAGCAGTTTCTAAAGCAGCCCATTATTATCTCAGTTAAAACTGGCTACACTACAGAAAACGTAAAGCAAGAAATTGTTAAATTAAATAGAAAGAACAAGATAGAAATCTTACATGATTTATTAATCCAACCAGATTTTAATCGAGTCTTAGTTTTTGGTAGAACCAAGTGGGGGATGGAGAAACTTTCAAAAGAGCTAGTCAAAAGAGGTTTTAAAGCTACCGCAATTCATGGTAATAAATCACAAAATCAAAGACAAAGAGCTCTAAGACTTTTTAAAACCGGTGAAATAAAGATCTTGCTAGCTACAGATGTTGCTCAAAGAGGACTAGATATCAGTAACGTTTCTCATGTTATTAACTTTGATCTACCAGAAACAGAAGATGACTATGTTCATCGAATCGGAAGAACTGGCCGAGCTGACAAAAAAGGCCACGCAATCACTTTAATACCTTAAGAAAATATCTTGCTAATTCCTTTTTAGCTTCTTTAAAATCATTAAACACCTTATACCCATATTTTTTCGCCTCTTTTTTAATTAATCTTACCTCAAAATTAATAAATCTAAAACTAATACTTTTAGCTTAAAAGCGGAATTTCTATTCTAACATCAACAAAGTTATCGTTTTTTTCTCCATCATCATTAATCCAAGCTTTTTCAGGGACGAACTTATAAAGTCTTCTTGGAAAACGTTTCATAAACTCCTTAATTGCTCTTGGTTTATTTCCAGTTCTTGAATAAAGATATTTAGCAGCCTTAGCCATTTCTTTTAAGCTGATTATTTCATACGATTTTCCAACAAAATATACTCCATAACCTTCCCCTTCCTTTACTGTTGAATCATAAACTACTGCAAATGTGTTACTTTTTTTCTTAATATTTAAAGAGTGAATGTTTTCCTTATCCGAAGCCCAGTAAAAAGTATAATTTTTATCATAGGCTGTATAAACCGGCGTGTTCCACGGCTGTCCTTTAGGGGTAACTGTCGCAAGATTAATATACTTAATGTTTTTAATTATTTTCTTAGCTAGTTTTAAATATTCTTTTGTTGTCACTTAAAATATTATATCATTAACACTCTGGCCTCAATCATGTTAGTATATGGACATGGATATATCAATTTTCTTTGCTAGATTGTGGGGTAGCTATTCAGTAATTTTTGGGCTGTTGTTCATTATCACTGGGCAATTAGGTAAAACTATAGAAATGACTGATGACAAATCATTTGTTATTTCTACAGGCTACATAACCTTAATAATGGGTCTAGTCACAGTAATATTACATAACATCTGGGGCAGTGACTGGAGAATTGCCATTACAATTTTAGGTTGGTCTACAGTAATCAAAGGAATAATGAAAATAGGCTTTCCAGATCATATACACAAACAGGCTCAAAGATTCAAAAAGAAACAGCTACTTAGTGCTGCTTTTATGATTTTCTTAGGTGCATGGCTTTTCTGGGTAAGCAAGTGAACGCTTGCCCGTCTTTGCTCTTCAACTCATTTTTCAACCAAAGATGCCAATCTTCATCAGGTAAACATTATTAGAACATTTTTTACATACAATTTTTACATACAATTAGCAAAAATACTTCACAATTAATGAAAAATGTTATTCCAAGATATTAATATCACCTGTTATCTTCACATTAGAGGTTCTATTCATTTTTAACTCTTGAATAAATTTTTTCAATCGATTTTTATCTGTAATAGATATAAAGTCCTGTGTCTCTGCATTATAATCCGGATCTGATTCATAATGACTATGATGTTGGTGAAATAGAAATATTTCTCCAGATGTAAGGATAATACGCCTAAAAACAAATCGATCTCTAGCAACTTCATTGATGGCAATTATTTCTCCATCATAATCATTCGTCAATAGATCAAAAAGAATTCTTGCCCCTTCTTCAGCATCAGCTAAATCTATGTCGTGACTAGGATTCTTAATAAACTCACTTAACTCCCAAGGATTAAATTCGGAACTATAGCTCAATTCCGCCATAATGTCATCAAAGTCTATTTGTTGTAACACTTTTTTATATTCAGCATAATATTTAGGAAGTAGTTTCCCAGCCTCAGGTGTAACAATTAAATTATTTTCTTCAATTAACCTTTGTAGTTCTTTCGTAGGATTACCGGGCATGTTTGATTCCATCAGTAAGCCGTTAGACAAAAGCGCAAAACCAGCACGCCCAAGAATTGTCCTAGGATTTAATCTTTCCAGATCTGAAAGAGTTTCATCCTCACTATTAATCCTTAATAATTCCTTGATTTTATCAGGATTTTCAGCACAAAGTTCATTAGCTAATTTTTCATGCTCATCAGGATTACAAGAGTAGAATTTACCCTCAGGAGACAACCATCCGTCATCAGAGATAATTACTGAATGATTTTCATTTAGTTCTTGACTACCATCAATGACCATAATTTCATTATACTAGATCACTATTCTTGAAGAATAGTTTTAAATCTGTATTGCTCAGGATCCGGTCTTCTCGAGGGAAAAAAACTGGGTGGCTGAGGGGAATCGAACCCCCGTCACCCGCTCCACAGGCGGGCGCTTTACCATTAAGCTACAGCCACCATATTTTTATTTTATAACACCTTCAAGGTCCGACCCTGAAGGTCTTATAGTGTGAGCCGTACAGGACTCGAACCTGTGACACTCTGCTTAAGAGGCAGATGCTCT
>CAZVYS010000054.1:0-3240 GCA_964630755.1 uncultured Pseudomonadales bacterium
CCTCAATTCAATGGAACTTTACTGACAATGCTTCAGACGAAACCGGCTTTAAAGTCTATGACACTTCAAATGTCTTAAAAGCCACTTGTGCTACTGCTAATTTATCTTCCTGCACCGAGACTGGTTTAACCGCTGGCACCGAGTACACTCGTAAAGTAGTCGCCTACAACGACGGCGGCAACTCCTCCTACTCTTCTACCAACGCCGCTACTACCTGGAAAGCCCCTTGTGCTCCGGACATTGGCGATACCACTCACACTATTACTGGCGACTGCTCTTTCTCTACCTCTAGAGGCACAGACGCAGATGGCAAAACCATTTACGGTATGGATCCGGGCACAGGTGGTACCAACTCCTCCGCCCTGACTCTTCAAAACGGCACCCTAACTATTACCTCCACCGAACACTTATTAACCGGCTCGATCAACATGACCGGCGGCAGTATCGCTATTGCTACTGGCGGCAAAATCAGTCCAGGTGGCGGCATTTATTACTCAGACTCAGACTCAGACGGCTATCCATCCTCCACTACCCCAACTATTGGTTTCAGCGCTCCCGCTAACTACCGTCGTCGCTACTTAATGAATACTACTGCCACAGCCGAATGCGATGACAGCGATGCCACTTTATACCAAAACCTTGATGGCTACGTAGACTCAGATGGTGATGACTATGGCACTGGAGATCTCGTTACCAATATCTGCTCTGGCGCCTCCTTGCCTTCGGGTTATGCTGACAATGCTACCGACTGTGACGACAATACCAACTCTGGTACTAACACTTGTACTATCTGTGAAGGCGGTACCGAAACTGATGTTGGTGGCGACAAAGTCCATACCTTTACTGCAAGCGGCACCCTGACCTGCTATTCATCTAAATCTGTTCAATACCTCATTGTCGGTGGTGGGGGCGGAGCCGGCGGCAATAATTCTTGTAACTGGGCTCACGGCAGCGGCGGTGGCAGTGGCGGAGTCTTAACCGGCTCGACTAGTGTCTCAAGTCAAATTTACACTATTACTGTTGGTGCTGGAGGCTCAGGAAACTTTGATGGACCTGGTAATAATGGCGGCAACTCCTCTGCTCTTGGTTTAACTGCTACCGGTGGTGGTAGAGGCGGTGGTCATTATTTTCAACCACCTGCAGACGGCGGCTCAGGCGGTGGCGGTGTTAAACACACCACCTTTCACAGTGTTTACTCCGGCCCTGGCTGGGGTACTTCTGGACAAGGCAATAATGGTGGTCAAGGATCATCCAATAACAGCGGTAATCAATCTGGCAACAGCGGTGGCGGTGGTGGAGCTGGTGAAGCTGGCAACACTGATGGTGGTGTCACTGGTGGAGACGGTATTCAATCTTCTATCTCCGGCAGCACTGTTACATACGGTGGTGGCGGTGGCGGTTCTGGCTGGGGTGTCACGGCCACTGGAGGAGATGGCGGTGGCGGTACTGGTTGTAACGTTAACAACAGTAGCTGTGACGGTCAAAGCGGTACTGCCAATACTGGCGGTGGCGGTGGCGGTGGTACTAGATATAACGCTATCCTTTATGATAAAGGCTGTCCTTGTTGGTATTACGAATGCAAAGGCTCAGCCAGCTTAGGCCGAGGCGGTAATGGCGGTTCAGGTATAGTAGTTGTTCGTTATACTGAATAACTTGACCGAACTTATCTAGAAACCATATACTTGTCTTGATGACCAACAGACACTCTAAAGGCCTAACACTTATCGAACTTTTAATTGTTATCGCCATCCTTATAGTCATGTTGCTTTTAGGCTGGTTTAGTTGGCGAAATCAGATTAACAAAGCCCGAGACGCTCAACGTAAAGAACACCTAGAAAGACTCTCGATCGCTTTTGAAGAGTGGTATAACGACAACGAATGCTTTCCACCCTCTGGTATTATTGACGTCTGTCAAGGCTCTGAGCTTGATCCATATCTAGACAAAATTCCTTGTGACCCAGTCTATGATACCCCTTACTGCTATGTCCACGACCCAGACGAACTAGACTGTGGCCAAAGTTTTAAGCTCCTTGCTCCTCTAGCAAACGCCGGTGATCCGATTATTGAAAAACTTCTTTGCCACGGTGATGACTCTTGTGGCTATGATGATGCTTGCGAAGCTGACACTGGCTACTCAGGCTCCTTTAACTATGGCACTGGTTCAGGCAACGTACCCATACTTAACCCAGATATCTCCCCTCCACCCGCCCCCTCTGCTTCCCCTGAAGTTAGTAGTTCACCTGCACCCAGTGGCGACGGCATTGCTCCAGGTTATGAAGGCGACTTTGCCTGCGACCCTTCAGCCGTCTGTAACATCTATGCCGACCCAGAAGCTGCTGGCTGCCCTATCACTTTTTATGACCCAGAAGTTTGCCAAACTTACTGTGATGACTCAGAAGAATGGCATTGTAATTGGTAATACGGTTACGAACTTCGTCGTAGTTCGTAACCTAAATACTATATAATCAACCTATGAAACAAAAAAGCCTGCCTGTCGGCAGACAGGGCTTCACCTTAATCGAACTATTAGTCGTCATCACTATCTTAGGCATCTTAGCTTCAATTGGCCTTAACACTTTTACTTCAGCTCAGAAAAAATCTCGTGACGCTAAAAGAAAAGGCCACCTTAAACAAATCTCAGACGCTCTTCAATCTTACAGTAACGACAATGCCGACAATGAATATCCCGATGACGGCTCTGACTCTGGCAACATTTATGGTTGCGGTGAAGACGCGCTCGAAGAATGCACCTGGGGAGAAACCGCCTTTCAAAACGACGACACTGGAACTGTTTATATGATCCAAATGCCTCAAGATAACACTGCCGGATCTAATTACTACTATGACGCTGAAACCGTCTCCGGTTATGTCAGAAAATTCATTCTCTGTACTCGTTTAGAAAACACTAACGACATTGATGTACCCAAAGACGACGACAACAACCCTTTAGTTTATCGAAACATTGACGACTCGACTGATTCAGACTGCGGCACTTATGCCTGCAACTACTGCACTTCCAGCCCAAACACTCCTTTACCAGAAACTACTACCGAGTAAAAAGTTAAGAGTTCCGAACCTCAGTAGTGTTCGGAACTTATTGACTATATAATAAACATATGACAAACAAACGTGGCTTCACCTTAATCGAACTCCTTGTAGTCATCTCTATCCTTGGAGTTTTAGCTGGCCTAATCGTTAACAATCTTAATGACTCTCGTGCCCGAGCTCGTGATGCTCGCA
>CAZVYS010000055.1:0-3235 GCA_964630755.1 uncultured Pseudomonadales bacterium
AATTAAATGTTATCTAAAATAACTTCAATAACTTCGTCATCTAATTCATCTAATCTATCTATTAACTCATCGGCCTTATCCATAACTTCATCTTTTAAAGCCTCTGTTACTCCGTATTCGTCTATTTTTTCAATTAGCTCATCAGTATCCATATTTATTCTTCAAGATTATAAAACCACTCAAAATCAGGTTCATCTACTTCTTTAATATTGCTTTTGAGCATTTTATAAACATTATCTTCTTTAACTGTTTGCCAGTAACCTTCGTAGTAATGATAATTAATTTCTTGACCATTCCAATTTTTGGTTTCGAATTTGATAAAAACTGAGTTTGGATCACGTTCGTCGGCTTCAGCCAGATAGATTTGAACATCAAGGATATAGGTAAATCTACTAGTCCATTCTTCAAAATTAGTTTTTTCAAGATATTGTGTGCTTAATAAATCAAAGCCTTCCTTCATTTTTCGAGCTTTAAGATAGGTGTAAAAAGCTTTAACGGCTTCTTCTGGTGACTGACTGGGGTTAACTTCTATTTTGGTAATATCTTGATCTGTGAATTCAGGCCATAAAACTTTAATTGAGTCAGAGGAAACAAACATAGATAAACCAGATAGACTTAGGGTGTTAATTCCTACAACTTGACCACATTGATCAACCAACGGGCCACCGCTCATGCCTTCAACCAGATTAATATCTGTCTGGATATAGTCAGAAAAACTGCCTGA
The DNA here is from genome assembly GCA_964630755.1 of uncultured Pseudomonadales bacterium. Lineage (GTDB taxonomy): Bacteria > Patescibacteriota > Microgenomatia > UBA1400 > CG1-02-47-37 > CAZVYS01. Next base: position 725 of record CAZVYS010000055.1, read on the forward strand.
CGGGCTACGGATAGTTGAAAAATTTCCCTTACTAATAGTTACTTCTCCGGATAAATCTGTGCCTAAAGGAAAACCGGCGGCCAGCAATGGTTCATTAGTGGTTAGATTTTTAGGGCTGGTAAATTTGAGAATTTTATCTGGGTTTTTCTCATGAAGATAAAGTGGGGCTAAATCATTTTCTCTATCAGCGGTGATTTTGTAAGGAGTTGAAAAACTACCATCAAAGAAAATTACTTTTGGGCTAGGCTCGTCAGCAATAACATGGAAGCTGGTTAAGATTTGATTATCAGCGACAAAAAAGCCAGAGCCCTCTGAGTAACCACCAACTACTCTGGCAACTGATTTTTTTAAGTTTTTAAGTTCTTCTTCAAGCTTATCTTGTTGTTTATGTAAATCTAGGTATTGATTGACTAGATCAGTAGTTTGTTGTTGGGTGTCATTTGGCATCTTTGATTATGAGGCGTTTGTTTTTTTCGTCTAACTCGACGGATAGATTTTGATTTTGGCGCCATTTTAACTTTTTTAAGAATTCACGAGGAAGATTTAAAGCTTTGGAGTATTTACCGGAAGTAGAGAGCTTACGAATGGTTTTCATCTAAAAATATTTTAGATCGAAAAGTTAAGGTTAGCAACTAGAATTGAATTCTAGTTCTGATAATGTTTTTCGTAAAATGCTGTTAACGCCCAATTAACCATATCACTAAAATAATAGCCATTCTGAATACTTTGAGCCAATTCTTCACCATTGATCGGAATCCAAAGTGATTCTCTTCCCTCATCATCAGTGTGTGTATCGGTGGCTCTTTTTTCATTTTCAGGGGTCTTTTCCTTCCAACTACCAACAGCTTCAGGAATTGATAAACTAAATGTTTCTCCGTCAACGTTAACATTAACCTTTATTGTGGGCACACCATCAATTTCTTCGACCTGAACACTTTCACGGTCTACTTCAACTAATAAAGCTCTAGCTACATCTTCATCATTTTCGAGACCAAGTCGAACAAATGCCAACCAACCATCAGGATTCTCTTTTAATGGATGAACAAAGCCAAGCATTTTATCGGTATTTCTATTAGGGGTGCGGGCAAATTGTTTGGCGTGCGGGCCAATATCAGAATAGTGAAATTTTGGGAAACCATCAGCTTGATTAATCTCTGGCACTCTTTCTCTAAATCTTTGATTTGACCTGTAAGGATCAATAGTAGAAGCTAAAATATCTTCAAGGGTAATAAATCTTCCGTTTGGTAAAAATTTAGCTATATCTTTACTTGGTAATTTTCTAGCAATGATGCTAATAGAATCAAGCTCGAATCCTTCTGAGTTATTTTTTGAAGCTGGTAGATAATCGGCTCTTAAATCAGTATGAACTTGAACTCTGCTAACTTCATGCAAATGTTGTTCGTTTGGAGAAATATCACAATCAATCATATGCCATTGAGCATTACCATTTGCAGTCATGTTCGTTCCCATAGTAATTGTTTGTTTATCAGGATAATATCCGTAGTAATTTCCGCCATATTCACCAGATATTCTAGTTAAAGTATCATCTGTATATTCAAGAGTTTGGAATGTCATGAAATGTTGATGATCTACTCGATGATCCCAGTCTATTGATACAACAACAGCACCATTTCCATCTTTTCTGTTATCTTCAATTTTAAATTGGTTATCAGATGAATAATAATCTAATGTTTCATTAGCAATCTGTGTAGCTTTGGCAGAAATTTTTTCAGGATTTAAAACAAGCGGTTCAGCTGTTTTACGTTCTGCTGGTGCTGTCATAAATTTCTCAATTTAATTAATTAAATTTAATAAATGGCGATATAATACCATAAAGTCTTTATAAAATCATCTATGGGCTTAATTCTACAGAGAATTTGTATTCAAGTAGTAAACTTCAGAATTATTGCCCGGCAGTAAGCCTGTATAGCAGATAGCGTTTCGTCCGGGCAGCCCCGATGACCTGATGGAGAAATATAAAAATTTGCTGGCCCGCCGCCTGCTATGGCTAAAAAAAGAAAGACCACTGACTATAAAGTAGATAATCAAGGTATATATAACAGTTTAGTCTTACAAAGGGTATGAAGCGGTATGATGGGGGGTTCGCGAAGCGAACAGTCCGCTGAAAGCGGACCAATACGCCGATAACAAAGGTATAAAAAATTCCTAGCGATAGCGTGTACCAAACTAAAAGTAATAAGCGGAATGGCGCTGGCCGAGCACAGGGAGCGAAGCCCTGAAACCCGCGCCTGTTTCTGGGTACAGGAAGAACAGGCAGGGCTGGTGTAGGCCAGTTAAGGCACCCCCGCGAAGCTAGAATAAAACCACTTAAGGTTAAAGTCATATTTGCTTGGATTGAAGCGGAACCCCAAGGTGAAGTCGAATGATGAGATAAAAGTAAAAACAAATGCTGAGTGGGGGTAGGCATGCCAGCAAATACATTTTTCGTTTTTATAGACAAACTACATTTTAATCGGGTGGGTGGGTTTTGTATATTAATTTGTTTAACTC
>CAZVYS010000056.1:0-2992 GCA_964630755.1 uncultured Pseudomonadales bacterium
GAAAAAAGAAAATATTTTTTCATGTGATATAAACAAAAAAGCTGTTGAACATTGTAAAAACTTAGGATTTAATTCAATTCAATCAGATCTATTTGAAGATATAAATGGAAAATATGATGTAATTATCTTCAACCCCCCTTACCTTCCTGATGATGAAGAATTGAATGACCCTTCATCAACAATCAAAGAGTTGTTAAAAAGAGCCAAAAAACTCAATCAACAAGGTAAGTTCTGGCATCACCATATGCTTTTTCCCGACTGTGTTTTTAACGATACCGGCAAATGGCTCATTTTATTTGAAGACCAGGAAAAGGGAGAAGTATTAAAAAACATTTCAGATAACGAGCCTAAATCCGATCTTAAGCACATCGAAACTATGTTTTACAATCAAAAAAGATAAATGTCCCTTAAACTAAAAAAATACCAACAATATATCTTGGGTTCATTAACCACTCTTATTCTTTTTCTAATAGGCTTCGTTGTTTTAGCTATTTCTCTCTTTCAGGCCAATCGTCAATCTGCCGCTTCTATTAAAGAAATCACCACCGAAGTTTTTAATCTTTATCAACAGGAGGAATGAGGAATAATGAATCTAAAAAACAAAGTTGTTCTTATTACCGGTGCCAGCCGAGGAATTGGTCGGGCCACCGCTTTAGCTTTTGCTAAAGAGGGCAGCCATATTGTTATAAATTACTTCAAACAAAAAACCAAAGCCCAATCTCTTGACAAACAAATCAAAAAACTCGGTGTTAAAGCTTTAGTTGTTCAAGCCGACGTAGCTGACCTAAAACAATTCAAAAACATGGTAAATATAGCTGTTAAAAAGTTTAAAAAAATAGACATCTTAGTCAATAATGCCGGTTTAATTATTCAAACTGATCAAAATTGGCAAAAAATTACTGACAAGATCTGGGACAGAACCTTAGATGTGAATCTAAAAAGCGTTTTTAACGGCATAAAAGCTATTGCCCCTTTAATGCAAAAACAAAAACAAGGTCGCATTATTAATCTGGCTTCAGTTTTTGGGCAAACCGGTGCTGCTCCAGTTGTTGCTTATACCACCGCCAAAGCCGGTATCGAAAGCTTAACCAGGGCTATGGCCAAAGAACTTGCCCCAAACATTACTGTTAACTCAGTCGCTCCTGCAGTTTGTAAAACCGACATGACCAAAGGAACAGGGCCGCAAGTAATTAAATGGTTAAAAGATAACACTCCTTTAAAACGAATCGCCGAACCTAATGAAATTGCCAGCAGCATTATATTTCTAGCTCAATCTGATTTTATAACCGGCCAAACCCTAAACGTCGACGGCGGGTATTGTTTAAAATAGTTAATTATTGTACGCCAGCCTCACTGGCTCAAAACTAGGCAAAACCGCCGTTGGGTCAACTGGCCTGCCATTCTCATAAATCTCCAGGTGTAAATGCGGTCCAGTTGTCCAACCTGTCATACCAACAGTTCCTAGCACTTGCTCTTCACTTATCTTTTCCTTCTCAATAACCTTAACATCTTTTAAATGAGCATATCTGCTTTTTAAACCTTCACCATGGTCAACTACCACTGTATTGCCCCAGCCTAGCCTTCCCAGACTTACTTCAACTACCTTGCCTTTTGAAATCGGTTTAATCTCAGTATCAATTGGCGCTAATACATCTAAAGCTCTGTGAAGCCCATGGTAATTTTGCCCAATTACCCCCTCAAGCGGTTTTTGTAAGCCTGTTTGAGTCACCACTTCAGCTTCCGGAGAGTTAATTAAAGTGGCCTCTACCTCTATTTCCGTAGCCGCCAAGATATTGCCAATCACCCCTGAAAACATAATTAACACCGCTAGAGAAGCACCTATAAACTTTCTAACCTGTTTGTGCTCAAATGCCGTTCTAAAAAACTTGCTCCACGGATGACCTCCAGGTCTACCCGGTTTACGTTTAGGTAAAAACACCCGGAATACCTGATAGGGGAACATTAAAGTGGTTAATAGCGCTGACCAAAAGGCTAACCCTAATCCACTTATGAGAAGCTTACAAAACAAAGATAAATTTCGTTTCATGGTCTGGCTTATTAAGCCATAAAAAAATCCTCCTTTTTGGAGGACTTCAGTATATTATCACAGAATCCTATAATGTCAAGTTAGTCAAATTTGAGGCCTTTTTAAGTTACATTAGAACCTACTTTAAAATTAAATAGTGGTATTTCACCCCTGTTTTCCTCTTAAATCCAGTTGCGACAATTCGTCCGACATTGTCGCCCTGGTGGTGTCCAGGCACGATGAGTGTGGCATGGACAGTGATCAACGATGATGGATTTAAACCATACCTTAAAACAAACCAATATATGTGTTTAAATCCGCTTTTAATGTCTAGGTTAACCACTATCCAATGTCCAGGTTTAACCCTACTTTAACAGCCTTAATGGTAGTAATCCGCTGGCGGTTGGAGCTACTAACCAACTACAACCAAACCAGATACTGCTGGCGGAACGCCAACAGTCGAATTGCGGATAGCGGGATAACGTTAAAAGTCCGTTGCCCATAACAAACAACGTCGGCAAGGTAACTTCAGTAAGCTGACAATCGCTTGGTTGTGAACAGCCAATGACTGACTGTTAATTGCAAACGATCCAATGATGACCCCGACCGCACGTTGCTTAACAACCCACTCACACCCACCACAGCTCCCATATTACTCAAACAGTCGGATTCCCACCGCTTGACTTAAAACCAACCCGCCTCCGCCAAACCTGCCTGCGCAGGTAGGGGCGGACAGGCATACTCAACCAATAGCTCCGCTCGCCCTGCGGGGCTCACTTCGTGGACTCTGCTGCTTCGCTTGGCCCTCACTTCCCATATACTTTACAGTTTTCTTTCTCCCCCACAGGCCAAGCTTCGCAGCAGTAAAGCCAAAGGCAACCCCATTTTGCCCTTGGCTTAGTGGATATTGAAGGGCGGGCCACCCTTTTCCTTGACCAATGACAACCCCCAACTGTCATTGGTCGG
>CAZVYS010000057.1:0-2966 GCA_964630755.1 uncultured Pseudomonadales bacterium
AGCTTTATCTTGAACTACATCGTCACCATGAAGCAGCTTGACAAATATTTCACCAATCCCCATATATGGTTCATTTGAATAACAAACATAAGTTTTTTTGTCGGTAGTATTTTCGACAATTAAGGCATATTTGTTAGTAGTGCTAAGATGACAAGTTGGGGTGAGAATGTGGAAATGCCAGGATTTTTTGTTTTTTGATAAATCCTGAGCGATCTTTTTAATTTGTTTAATTGAAGTCTTGATCATAAATTACTTTAGTTCTTGTTTTAGCCATTTAGTAATACCAGTTGAAACTTGAGAAATTGGAACAGAAATCAAAACTGGAGTGTCGTATGAATGGAGTTTTTTAACTTGTTTTTCAACTGCTTTAAATTTTGATTCAACTGAGTCCATGACTAACAACACCTCTTTGCCTGAATCTATCTTTCCTTGCCAGAGAAAACTTGAAGAAACTGGCATGGATTTAATGCAAACCACTAGTTTGTTTTTAAAAAGACTTTTGGAGATTTTATTAGCTTCTTTTTGATTGGCGCAGGTTAAGAATAAAAGAGCTGGTTTCATAGATTATCTTATTCTACCAAAAACCCCCCGATGTTACTTCGGGGGGCTTGAGTTTCTAGATTTGGAGGTTCCGAACTCACACGGAAAGTTACGGAACCTAAGCTTTGAAAAAACTTACATTCCCATGCCGCCCATTTGAGGCATACCACCAGCTGGCATAGCTGGGGCCTTGTCTTCTTCTTTTTCTGGAAGGTCAGTGACTAGGCATTCGGTAGTAAGAACCATGCCGGCAACTGAAGCAGCATTTTGAAGCGCGCTTCTAGTAACCTTGGCAGGATCTAGAATACCTTGCTCTAACATGCCACCAAATTCCATGGTTAGGGCGTTAAAACCAAAATCTTTTTTTCCTGATTGGACTTTTTTAACTACCCAACCAGCGTCGGCGCCTGAGTTTTCAGCTAGCAATCTAACTGGTTGCTCTAGAGCGAAACGAAGAATGTCTAGGCCGACTTTTTCGTCTTCGTTAGCAGGCTGAACAGACTCAAGAACTTTAGCAGCTCTTAATAGAGTAACGCCACCGCCAGGAACAATGCCTTCTTCAACTGCGGCTTTGGTAGCTTCGACTGCGTCTTTAACTCTTTCTTGAGTTTCTTTTAACTCGATTTCTGTAGCAGCGCCAACATTGATGACAGCAACTCCGCCGGCTAGCTTGGCTAGTCTTTCCTGGAGTTTTTCTTTGTCAAAGTCTGAGTCTGTACTATCCATTTCTCTTTTGATGGAAGAGACCCTAGCATTAATGTCTTTTTTACTACCAGCTCCACCGATGATACGGCAGTTGTCTTTGTCTGCCCAAACTTTTTCGGCTCGGCCACAGTCTTCGACTGTAACTGAGTCGAGTTTGCGACCAGTGTCTTCGGCAATTACTGAAGCGCCAGTAAGAATAGCAATATCCTCGAGCATAGCTTTTCTTCTGTCACCAAAACCTGGGGCTTTGACAGCTAGTAAGTTAAAAGCTCCTCTAAGCTTGTTAACTACTAAAGTGGCTAGAGCTTCACCATCAATGTCATCGGCGATAAGGACGATGTTTTTGGTGGTTTTGACAGCTGACTCTAGGAAAGGCAAAAGATCAGCAATAGCGGAAATCTTTTGATCGGTAATAAGTATCAAAGGATTTTCGATCTCTGACTCCATTTTGTCTGGATTTGAAACAAAATAAGGAGAAGCATAACCTTTGTCAAACTCCATCCCTTCTTTGTGGTCAATAGACATTTCAAAGCCTTTTGATTCTTCGACTTCGACTACTCCGTCGCGGCCAGCCATTTTGAGGGCTTCGGCGATCTTGGCGCCAATATTTTCATCGGCTGAAGAAATAGTGGCTACTTGAGAAATTTCCTCATCTCCCTTGACGGGTTTAGCCATTTTTTTGACTTCTTCAACAATGGCTGAAACGCCTTTATCAATACCCTTTTTCATGAGCATTGGGTTAGCGCCAGCAGTGATGTTTTTTAGTCCTCGAGCTACAATTGCTTGAGCCAATAAAGTGGAGGTGGTAGTGCCATCTCCGGCTATATCATTGGTTTTTGAAGCAGCTTCTTTGATAAGCTGCGCGCCCATGTTTTCGTATGGGTCTTCTAGCTCGATTTCTTTGGCTACAGTAACACCATCATGAACGATGTTTGGAGCGCCCCATTTTTTATCTAGAGCGACGTTTCGACCTTTGGGGCCAAGAGTGGTCACGACCGCTTTTGCCAGAATGTTAACGCCTTTGAGAAGCTTCTGGCGGGCTTCGTCTGAAAAAATAAGTTGTTTTGCCATTTTAATCTCCTTTTATTTAGCAATAGCTAGTACATCTTTAAATTCTATAAACAATAGTTCGTCTTTGTCGCCGATGCCCATTTTAACTTCGTTGCCGCCCCATTTTTTGTAGATAATGTTATCGCCAACTTTACAGGGAGCTGGGCGCTTGGCGCCGGAATCGGTTACTTCAGCTGGACCAACGCTAAGGACTTTGGCCTGCTGAGGTTTTTCGTCGTGCGAGTCGGGTAAATAAATGCCTGATTTGGTCTTTTTTTCTAAAACTACTGGTTCGACCAAGATGTAGCCAGCAGTTGGTTTGAGATTAGGAGTGGACATGGTTTCCTTTCAAAATTAATATTAAATTAACAAAATAGGCTATCACTCGTTGATAGCAAGTGCTAGTGTATGAGAAAAGCTAGGATTTGTCAAGGGCTACATTAAGCGGGTTTCGATAAAGTGACCGGTGGTGTAGGCAACTATAGCGGCGATGGCACCGACGAAAAGCATTTCTAAGCCAGCAATAAAAGGGTTTTTCTTGGTAATAAAGGTGCGAAGAGCACCGACGGTAAATAAGCTTAAGCCAGTAAAAATAATGGAAAAATTAAATGATTGGTTGGGTAAAATGACGTATGGCAATAGAGGAAAGAGACCGGCAATGCTGAAACTCA
>CAZVYS010000058.1:0-2866 GCA_964630755.1 uncultured Pseudomonadales bacterium
GCACGCGCTTTACTTTTTTAACCTGGTGAGCAGGACCTATGGAAACTATATAAAGACCTCTGGACTGCAGTGAATTGACTAGATCCTCTTGAGAGACAGCCTCTATAACTTCATCTATTAACTTGCCCTCTCGATCCCTGGCAACATATCTAAAAAATGGCACGATTATATACTCCTAATTTAAAATCCTTGTGTAATGTGGAATGTGTAAAGTGTAAAACAACTCTCATTACACATTACACTTTACACATTCCACAAAATATTATGTGGCCTGACCTGCTATCATTGTGATACTAAGGACCTCTTCGATGCTCGTAATGCCTTCTTCCGCCTTCTTTATACCTTTATCTAAAAGTGACTTCACGCCCATTTCTTTTGTAGCTTTTTTAACCTCTCCGAGACCAGCGCCTTTTGAAACCAGTTCTCTAAGCCTGTCATTTAACATTATTATCTCATATATAGCAACTCTCCCTCTGTATCCAATATGGCTACAATAATCACAACCTTTAGGTTTATACAAAAGATCCTGTTTTATGCCAAAATCGCTTCTTAATTTAGGCGTGGTCTCGTATGCCTCTTTGCATTCAGGGCATAATTTACGGACAAGCCGCTGAGCGCCAACAAGAACCAAGGACGAACTTATTAAATAAGGCTCTATACCTATATCTATAAGCCTTGTTATTGCGCTTGGCGCGTCATTTGTGTGCAAAGTACTTAAGACCAGATGGCCCGTAAGAGAAGACCTTATGCATATTTGAGCGGTTTCAAGATCCCTGACCTCTCCAACCATTATAACATCAGGATCCTGTCTTAAAAAAGACCTCAGGGCATTGGCAAAAGTCAGGCCTATGCTAGGCTTGATCTGTACCTGATTAATGCCTTCGAGTTTATATTCCACTGGATCTTCTACTGTAGAAATGTTTTTATGCGGGCTCTTGATCTCATTAAGAGCTGCATAAAGCGTGGTGGTTTTACCGCTTCCTGTAGGCCCTGTAATTAAAATCAGGCCGTGTGGACTTTTAATGCTTTTTTTGAAATTTGCAACATCTTCCGATTCGAATCCTAATGTATCGAGATCCAACGGAGTCGCCGACTTGTCCAATATTCTCATTACAACCTTCTCGCCGTATATAGTAGGTATACTGGAAACACGTATATCTATTCCTTTTTTCTCGACCTTTACGAGAAACGAACCGTCCTGAGGAAGCCGCCTTTCTGCAATATCTAAATTTGCTAAGATCTTTATCCTTGAAACAATAGCAGGCAAAAGATGCCTCGCTGGCGGCAGTATTTCATAAAGCACGCCGTCGATCCTGTATCTTATATTTATCTTGTCCTTAAAAGGTTCTATGTGAATATCGCTTGCCCGGTCTTTTATAGCCTGCATCAATAGTAAATCTACGAGCTTTACTATCGGGGCCTCTTCTGCTCTTGAGATCAATTCATCCAGACTCAGATCTTCATCTTCAGAAGGTTTCTCTGCCTTGAACTCTTCGAGTTCATACGAATCGCTTATGGCGTCTTTTAGCAAATCCTCTTTTCCATAAAATTCATCTACGGCTCTTTGGATGTCAGACTTTGCAGCAATGATCGGATTTATCTCACAGCCTGTCATGTGTCGCAGATTGTCTATTGTTATAAGGTCCAATGGATCTACAAAGGCCACTGTGAGAGAGTTTAAATGCTTAGAAATGGGCAACAATGAATGAGTGCGTGCAAATTCTTCAGGAACCAATTTGGAAAGCTGTTGGTTTTCAGCAGGCTTAAGAAGTCCTTTACTATAAGAGGCGTATGGAATCGATAGCTGTTTTGCCAGGGCAACCACTATATCCTTCTCTGAGACCAGGCCGAGCTTGACCAGGAGATCACCTAGCTTCGTGCCTTCCTTCTTTTGTATTTCAAGGGCCTTCTTTAACTCTTCCTCTGTAATGATTTTCTCATTGAGAAGTATCTGCCCTAATTTATCCTTGGACTTCTTCATGCTTACCTTTCAACTTAAGATTCTAATAGGTCTAATATATTCTTGACTTTTTTCTCGCGGACTGCTTTCGGCTTCTCTTGTTCGCGCTCAGAAATATTACCAAGGGCATAGGATGTCTCGCTCACTATGTGCGGAGTAATAAATATCAAGAGCTCTTTCCCTTCTTTATCGTCCTGTTTATAGCGAAATGCTGCGCCAAGAATCGGAATATCTCCCAGAAATGGTATCTTTTCAAAAGCATAAGTGTCGTTCTGCGATATAAGGCCTCCTATGACGACTGTTTCTCCATCTTTAACCATGACCGTAGTTTTTGCGCTTCTACTATGCGGGTCTACGTACTTTGCATCCGAGCCAGAGCCTTGGAAATATGTAGAGAGAACAGGCACTATAACTGTAGGCTCTATATGCATGGTTATATAACCATCCTTATTTATCTGCGGAGTGACTTCCAGCGTTATTCCTGTATCTATTCTCTCTGCGCTTACAGTCGTCGATTGGTTTCCCACGCTTGACGTCTCTGATATACTAGCCACGGCAGTCTGGGCAGAAACCTCTATAGTAGCTTTCTCGTTATTTAAAGTCATGACCTTAGGTCTTGCTAAAAGCTTTGTATCGGAATCACTCAATATAGCTTTTAAAGTAGCTCCCATGCCGCTAAGATTAACGCTACCAGTGGCTGAAAATCCTTCGCCGATGCTTCCGCCCTCATGTTTAGAAAAATTTCCTCTCAATGGCCACAGCGTATTATGCGTAGGGCCAGAATAGATGCCAAAGGTCCCTGTCCAATCCAGGCCCAACCTATCAGCTACCGTAGTTGTTGTCTCTAATACCTCGGCTTCTATCATCACCTGTTGCGTGCGAACGTCCAAACGCTCGAGCACTTGT
>CAZVYS010000059.1:0-2841 GCA_964630755.1 uncultured Pseudomonadales bacterium
TTTGGAGTGGGTTTTGGGGAAGGTGAGGGGGTGGCAGTTTCTGGGTTTTCGTCTTCTGCTACGTCATCGTCGTCGTCTGGTAGACTGGTGTCTCGAGCTAGTTGGACTGAGGCAATAAGTTTGTTGCCTTTAACAGTTTTAGACTTGATGGTTTTTTCTTGGTAGCCAGTCGAGGAAATGGTTAAAACATGGTCTCCTTCTGATAAATTGTCAATTAGCAAGGGAGCGTAACCTCGAGGCTCACCGTCAAGATTAACCACGGCTCCATCAGGAGTAGTCACAACAGAGATAGAAACAGCGGCTTTGTCGGCTAAAGGCTCAAATGATAAGATTTCACCAGAGGAAGAGTCAGCAGTTAAGCCTAGTTCTCGGTTAACAACCGTTAAGATGCCAGGGCTTAAATTAACGCGTCCCTCCCATGGATTTAGAGCTTGGCCAGTAGATTCGGGGACGATTTTTAAAACAAATTCGCCACTTTTAAGTTTTTCGTTGTAATAAGGAGTTTGGCCAAGGTGTTCGCCGTCTAAGAAAACAGTGGCTTTTGGAGTGGTGGTAACAGAGAGGGCGGACTTTTTACGACCTGGCAGCAAAGAACAACCTGACAGGAAAACAACAGACAGAAGAATTAAACTAAGGCTTACAAATCGCTTCATCTGAGGTAATCTTAACAAAAAAGATGTGATTTGACAAGAATTTAGGCGAATTTTTGGATTAATGGTAAAATATAGTATGGCCTAGTGGCGAAATGGCTAACGCGGTTGTCTGCAAAACAATCATACGTCGGTTCGACTCCGACCTAGGCCTCAATATTGCGACTTGGCGCGCTCCCCCCAAAGCGCGCCCAGGGATTTTGCTTGATATGATACACCTTTTGCTCTTTGAGCATTAGGTTCAATTCTGCTTTTTTCAGAAAACCGGCCAGATCGACAATTAAGGGATTGTTTTTACCATCTTCTTGAGGGGAAAATATCCCTTGGTTAGGTTCGATTCTATCTGGCTGGTTTTTTGTTTTTTTAAGCGTTTTTAAGTATTTTCGGGAGATCTTACCAGCTTTGATTGTTAGTCTAACAAAGTCTTTAGCTTTGGTGACGTTATCAAGCTGGTAATCAGCCAAGTTAATCAAGTTCTCTTCTATAGTCTTTCTTTTACTCATAAGCTGGTTCTTCTGGGTTAAATACTCTTCCCTGCTTATTAGATTATCCAGATGCAGGGTAAGTAGTTTGCTTAGTTTGGTATTTATACCCTCCAACTGATGAGTAAGCTTAGATTTAACTTGGCTGAGTTGATCTTGTTTTTTTTGTTCATCTTCAGTTAATCTGGCCAGTAACCAATCGCCTTTTTTCTCCGGTAAAGAAACTTTTTGACAAATGGTGAATAAATCTTTTAAGGCTGAGTTTTGCCTGGTAAAGCCTTGGTTGCATTTAACTGTTTTTGATTTTTTGGTGCAATGATAATAAGTGAAGTGCTGAGTTCTACCAGTAGTTTTATAGTATTTGTGTTTTCTTTCGACAGTAATGTGATAACCACACTCAGCACATTTAATCAGACGAGAAAAGATAAAGGGTTGGTATTTTCGTTTCTGATTTCTTTTATCTCTTTGGCAGCTCCAACATCTCTTTACTAGAACCTTTTGCACCCGATCAAAAAGTTTCTTGGAGATTATTGGTTTATGCTTACCTTGATAATACTCGCCAGAGTATTTAAAAGTACCGTAGTAAAAGGGGTTTTTCAGAACGTACCTAATGGTTTCTATTCGCAAAGGCAAACCACCAGGGCCGTTTTTGGTTTTCTTGGTGGCTAAGCCTTGTTTAAACAAAACTTTTGAAATGTCAGTTAAGGTGTACTTACCAGTAGCGAAAAGTTGAAAAGCCTTGGTAATAGCTGGAGCGACTTTATTGTTAAGAACAATGGTTTTGTTTAAACGATCATTTTTGTATCCCATTGGAGCTAAAGTAGGATACCAACCACGTTTGGCTTTAGCTAACATACCCCTTTTACTGTTGATGGCCAGATTGTCGATGTAATATTTACTCGTCCCGAAGGCGATTGACAACATGAATTTACCCTGCGGATTATTTTGAAAGTCAACAGTAGGAAACTTTAAATCTTTTAACTTGCCAGTGTCTAGAAGGTGAACAACTATGCCGGCATCGACAGCATTTCTGGCTAAACGATCAGCATGCCAACTTAAGATACCACTGGCTTCACCTAGTTGAATTCTTTCAATCATGGAGTTAAAGATTTTCCGGCCCGGAGCTTTAGCAGACTTTGATTCGATTAAACTATCAACTATTTTTAATCCTTCCTTTTTGGCAAAACTGTTTAATTCATCAAGTTGGGCCGGAATAGATAACTGTTGTCTTTCTTCACTCTCGGTTGATTTACGAGCATAGATAAAGTATTTGGTTTCATTTCCAGTTTGGGCAGTCATGTTAAAATTAGTATTTCATATTCGGGTTATGTTTGCAATAGTATGGGTGTAGTACGTGTCAAACATGGACTACTTATGGACTAAATACGGATCACTTTTCCGGTGAGTAAATCAAGTTGTCAATCATGTTTTCGTAAAGATGAACAAAAAAACGTAAAAACGCTTAAAAAAATATCCTCCGCAGAGGGTAAAAAAAGTAGTTAGCTTGATTTAAAGAATAAGTGTTCTACCTAACCTAATTTAATTAACTAAAGTGTGTTTGTCCTAAGCCTATTTTCCTCTGTTAAATCAAGCTAGTATCATATCAAGCAAAATCCCTGGGCGCGCTTTGGGGGGAGCGCGCCAAGTCGCAATATTGAGGCCTTTTTAAGTTACATTAGAACCTACTTTAAAATTAAATAGTGGTATTT
>CAZVYS010000060.1:0-2805 GCA_964630755.1 uncultured Pseudomonadales bacterium
GATCCACTATCCAAGTTTTACAAAGCCCCAACCCTTGATAGAACCATGGCTAAACAACTTTTCTATCGTCTCCGCCCTTTATTCAATTTGCCTTGGTCTAAAACTCGCCTGATTCTTAATTCTCAAGAATTAGCTAGCATCTTTCACTTTCCTTCCACCTATATCACTACCCCCAGAATTCACTGGTTAAAAGCCAAAAAAGCCGCCGCCGAAACTCACTTGCCTAAATCAGGTCTTCATCTAGGCTACAACACTTTTAGAAATACCAAAAAACCCATCTATATTAAAGAAGACGACCGCCGTCGCCATATGTATTTCTTAGGCCAAACCGGTACCGGAAAAACAGAACTCATGAAATATATGATTTACCAAGATATCTTAAAGGGCAATGGTGTCTGCTATATTGATCCACATGGAGATGCAGTTGAAGATCTTTTGTCCAAAATTCCCAAAAATAGAATCAAAGACGTCATCTATTTTAATCCAGCAGATACTCAACGCCCTCCAGGGCTTAATATTTTAGAAGCCCAAACTACTGAAGAAAAACACATCATCATCAATTCTTTTATCTCCTTGCTCTATAAACTCTACGACCCCAATCGTACCGGTATCATGGGTCCAATGCTCGAGCGTGCCGTCCGAAATGTCATGCTCACTGCCATGGAAGAAAAAGGCAATACCCTTATTGAAGTCTTACGCCTCCTCACCAGTCCCAAATTTGCCAAAACCAAAATCCCTCTCATCAAAGACCCAGTTGTCAAAACCTATTGGACCGAAGAATTAGCCCGCACTTCAGACTTTCATAAATCAGAAATGCTTGGCTATTTTGTTTCCAAGTTCGACCACTTTGTCACAGACGTTACCATCAGAAATATCATAGGCCAAGGCAAGTCCTCCTTTAATTTCAAAGATGTCATGAATGACAAAAAGATAGTTCTAATTAATCTTGCCAAAGGTAAAATAGGTGAAGAAAATGCTTCATTTTTAGGACTTCTGCTAATCCCCAAAATCCTCATTGCTGCTATGAGCAGGCAGTCTATTGCAGAAAAAAAGCGTACCGACTTTTATCTTTATGTTGACGAATTTCAAAACTTTGCCACTCCAGACTTTGTCCAAATTCTTTCAGAATCCCGAAAGTTCCACCTTAATCTCATCATGGCCAATCAATACTTAGAACAAATCCCCAAACCTATCAGAGATGCTCTTTTTGGTAACGTCGGTTCATTAGGTAGTTTCAGAGTAGGGGATGAAGACGCCGCTTTCCTAGAATTTCACTTTAAACCAGTCTTTTCCAAATATGATTTAGCCAACAATATGGTTGGCAACCTCTATTTTAAAATGTTAGTCAATGGCGTCCCCTCCCAGCCTTTCTCTCTCAGCCTTGATTGGGATCAAGTTTCAAAAATCACAAAAAGTCAAAAAATAAAACAAGTCGCCACCAAGCTCTCCCGCGTCCGCTTTGGCCAAGACCGATCTGTCGTTGAACAAGATATCTCGCGAAGATCAAATCTTACTTCTTAACAAGTATAGTTTACCCCGCGGCTTTAGCTTTGCGGGGCCCGCCGCTCCCAACTCACTTCCTAAACCTTTACGCTTTTATGCTGTCAACGCCTCTTTCTTAAACACTTCCTCAAATTTCTTTTTCTGCTCCTCAGTTGCAGTTTTATAAAGACTACCTACCATTTCAGTTAATAACTCATCTGCCATTTTCGTAAACAACTTGACAATTTCCTGATCATTAAACCAATCTTTTAGCTTTGTGTGTAATGCCTTAACCTGTTCTTCATTTTCAGCATTATTGGCAAGCTTAACAATAGGCTCTCTTTCTTGCTCAGGAAGTTTTTTCACAGCTGCGTTTATCAGTCTTGCAAAGACTTCTTTTTCAAACGCTTCTACTCGTTTCTCTTTTTCTTCGCCACTTTCGCCCAAAATCTCACCCACTTTATAAACCAGCTTATATGAGTCTTTTTGAATTTGCGTCATAGTCTTATATCGCTGTTATTGCTCTGCCTACGTTAATCGCTCCATGACCTGCAACTATCGGCCCAAAAAGTCCTGTAAAAGGAGCCACAGCCACTTCTGTCAATCCCCATAATAATTTTTTTGCCCTCCAACCAAGCGAACCCTTTTTTTCTTGGTTAGTTTCTACTCCCAAAGCTTCAAGTTCCTCACGAGTTAAACCTAGCTCATTCATTCAAAACCTCCTTTTTAAATAACTTTTCAATTTTTTGTCTTTGTTCAGTATTAGATTCATTGTAAAGTGTTTTTGCATAATCTGCCAACAATTCGTTTCCAACTTTCTCATACAAAGACTTAACCTCTTTTTCTGTAAGTAAAGATTTTAAACGGATGCCAAGCCTATCTAGCTTTTCCTCTCCTATATTGGCCGCTTCTACAAACTCTTTTTTATCTGACTCAGATAATTTCTTTAACACAGCCTCTGACAACAAAGCTGCAAATGCTTTATCAAACTCTTCAACAACCTTTTGCTTTCTATCTTCAGGCACTTTTGCTCGATTAAGCAGCTCTTCTAATAATATATATTTATCTTTTGCAAAAACTGTCATATTGTTAAATAGCTTTTTCCTTTCTTCCTTTGATAAATCTGCTAATTTCTAGCGCTGTTAACCCCAATCCAACATAAGGAACAGCCTTTAAAAACACTCTTCCTGCAGTACCTATAAAAGCTCTTGCTCCAGCCTGTGTCAAGCCAGTTGTAGCCAGTGCTCGAGCCTCTCTTCCCACAAAAGCCCTTGCTCCTTTTGCAATTTCTCGTCCTAAAACAATATTTTCTGGGCTTACATG
>CAZVYS010000061.1:0-2611 GCA_964630755.1 uncultured Pseudomonadales bacterium
AACCAAATTCAAAAAAAATCTCTTCAATCTAAGTTCGAAATAAACAATGTGGTACCCGAAACCGAATCCCCTCAAACTTTCCCAATCATATTACCGAATCTAATCCACAAATCCAAAAAAAGATTTTAAAATAATGGTTATATAAAATTTTATATAATGGCCAGATTTTAATATAGCCCTGCGAAGCAGGGCTAAAAGACGACATTCTGGGGTATCAACTACTCTCTCTTGACATTTCTACCTATTATGCTAATCTCTTTTAAAGATACCTAATAAAAAAAGATAATCATAAATTATGGAGGAATGTCATGAGCAACATTTTTAAAATTATCTCCCCGGAAAAAGGCCTTGTGTTGCCAAAAAATAATGGCAAAATAACGATTGCTCAGTCCAATAATATATTTGCCTATATTGACGATGATTTCGTCAATTGGGGCTTGGACAAAAAAAGCAAGTCCGTCCCAAAAAGTAAATTGGCGGTTGGCGAGATGATAGCAAATGCTGATTTTAAAAAAATGTTCTATTCTCTCTTGAAAAAGAGGGAGATAGAATCATTAAAAACTCTGTGTCTGACGCAGAATCAACTTGTAGATTCTGTGAATATCTATCGTAATTGGCTACGCGCTGATGGATTTGCTACTTTTTGCTTGCTCTCAAAAAAAGTAGCCAAATCCGAGGATGACTTCTTTGTGGCCCGCGTGTACGTCAACCCTGTCGGTAAGCTCAGCGTGAACGTCGACAAGTTTGACGACGGCTACGTTTGGAATGCTGACTACCGTTATCGGGTTTTTCTCCCGCAAACTGCAGACCCTCAAGTCCCTTAGAATCTTAAGTCTTTGAGACTTGGATACTTTGGAACTTAATCCCTTGGAAAAGCAAAATATAACTTTGCTAATCTGAGGGATTTTTTATATAATCAAAGGGCAGGACTGAATAAATATTAGCCAATAGCTTTTTCAATTTCCTTTTGTAGTTTGTATGTGTCCCCATGTTTTAGCATTCCAAAATATGATGCCAGACTTTGCTGCGACATGTTTTTATTTATACGTTTCATCATGCGTTTTTTTGTTGTAGCACGCAGAACTCGATGATGAGGAAAATGTACCCAACCAAGAAAATCAACGCCCGAAGCTATGGTTTTGATGGAAACCTTATCAGGATGGAGAGAAAGTTTGAGAATTGTTTCCAAAAAATTTGAGATAAGCGCAATAACTTTCATTAAATATTCTCTGTTATCACTTAAAACTACAAAATCATCCGCGTAACGTATATAATATTTTACCTTTAGTTCATGTTTAATAAATTTATCAAACTCATGCATATAGATGTTAACAAGCAATTGGCTGGTGAGATTGCCAAGTAGTAAACCAGTACCACGTCTTTTTGCTACATGGAAGCTATCAATAATTTGTCCAAGTAGCCAGAGAATGTTCTTATCAGCAATATATTCAGCAAGAATTTCTTTAAGTATCCCATGATTTATGCTGGCAAAAAATTTTCTAATGTCCCCCTTTAAAACAAAGCATGTGTGAGCATTATTTAAGGAAACCTTGCGTGATAGTTGAATAAAACGATTCATTGCCTTGTGTGTTCCTTTATCTATGCGACATGAGTATGAATCATAAACAAATTTTTTATCAAAATAGCTATATAATTCCTGATAAAGCAGGTGATGCAATAGTCTGTCTCGCACAGTAGCTTTATGAATATTTCTTGGCTTGGGGTCAGAGATATTGAACGCGATATATTCACCATGAGTGTATCTTTTATTTTTGAGATCATGGTATAGGCCAAAAACGTTGTCCATCAAGTTGTTTTGGAATTTAGCTACGTCGACCTTATTTTTCTTGCCCGGTAAAAAATTTCTCCAAGCACAGAGTAAATTTTCAATAGTAATGATGTCGCTATATTGTCTAGTAAATTTTTCCATATTTATCAATTAAAATATTAAATATGTATTGCACCCCCCCCCGAATCCGGGGGGGAGGCGCAAAATGTCATATTCATTATGGCTAACGATTTTTAATGATTTTCCAAAAGTATACCGCAATACTCTTGGCAAAAAAATAGACAATTATTTTTTGGAACTACTAGAATCAATTTTTATTTCGATCTATCTCAAACCAGATCAAAAAATCATCAAACTAACTACGGCCATAGCTAAATTAGATGGCTTAAAGTTTTTCCTTCAGCTAGCATGGGAAAATAAAGGAATTTCCAATCAAACTTTCCAAGGGAAAGGAATGGCCCTGTCAATGATATGCTGTTTTATCAGAAAAGTTGAATGAAACAGGCAGAATGCTTGGAGGTTGGAAAAGAGGCATGGAAAGCAAAACTCCCGCGCGATAACGGGAGAAATAAAACAAAGAGTTGCGGGAGAAAAACCCGATGACGGTTGTCAGCATTCCAAACGTTGTCGTTGTCAAACTTGTTGACGTTCACGTTGAGCTTACCGTCAGGGTTGACGTTCACGTTGGCCACAAATTCATTGTACGATTTACCGTCAATATCACTGCTGTCTGAAAATTACAAGCCAGCTGTATTTTATTTGGGACATCAAAGTCCGCCAATAAATCGCACCAACTGCAATTGTTTTTTGCTTGAAAAATAT